>NZ_QGSY01000275.1 GCF_003857035.1 Micromonospora arida | reverse complement strand
CCCACCCCACCGCCCCGTCGATCTTGCACTTTCTGTCCCGACTTCTGCTACATAAGCCGCAGATCGTCGACACCAAGTGCAAGATCGCGGGAGTCGGTGGGAACGCAGATGGCCCCTGACCGCGTCGCGGTCAGGGGCCATCTCAGCTTCGTGCAGGCGTCAGCGGGCCGTGCCGGCGCGGCGCTTGTTGTAGACGTCGAAGGCGACCGCGACGAGCAGGACGAGACCCTTCACCACCGACTGGGTCGACTGGTCGATGCCCATCAGCTGCATGCCGTTGCTCATCACCGCCATGATCAGACCACCGACCATCGCGCCCACCACGGTGCCCACGCCACCGGTGACCGCCGCGCCGCCGATGAAGGCCGCGGCGATCGCGTCCAGCTCGAACATGTTGCCGGCGGCGGGCTGGGCGCCGTTCGACCGCGACGAGTAGATGACGCCGGCCACCGCCGCCAGGAAGCCCATGTTGACGAACATCCAGAAGTTGACGGTGCGGACCTTCACCCCGGACAGCGCCGCCGCCGACAGGTTGCCGCCGATCGCGTAGACCTGGCGACCGAAGACGGTACGCCGGGTGAGCAGGCCGTAGACCAGGACCAGGACCGCCAGGATGATCAGGACGATCGGCAGCCCTCGGGCGTGTGCCAGCTGCCAGGCGAAGTACATGAGGACCGCGCCGACCAGTACGACCCGGGCGACGAAGAGCGGGAACGACTCGACGGGCTGCTGGTAGCGGATCCGCGCCACGCGGGTGCGGAAGCCGCTGACCGCGTAGCCGGCCACGGCGATGGCACCGATCAGCAATGTGAAGGCGTCGAAGCCCTGCCCACCGAGCAGGCCGTTGAGGAAGCCGGCCGCGACCTGCTGGTACTCGGACGGGAACGGCGACAGCGAGATGTTGTCGAGCACCCGCAGGGTCAGACCCCGGAACAGCAGCATGCCGGCGAGGGTCACGATGAAGGCCGGAATGCCGGCGTACGCCACCCAGAACCCGTGCCACGCCCCGACCGCGACGCCGACGACCAGCGCGGCCACGACGCCGATCCACCAGGGATGGCCCTGCTGGATCACCAGGACGGCGGAGACCGCTCCGGTGAGCGCGACGACCGATCCGACCGACAGGTCGATGTGCCCGCCGATGATCAGGATGACCATCCCGATTGCGAGGACCAGGATGTACGAGTACTGGAGGACGATGTTGGTGATGTTGCCGGGGCTCAGCAGCACCCCGTCGGTCAGGACCGCGAAGAGCGCGACGATGACGACCAGGGCGACGTAGATCCCGCTCTGCCGCAGGTTGTTCAACACCAGCGCCCGCAGGTCGTTCGTCCCGCTGTGCAGGGCGGCGGCGGGCGGGCTGTCCGGGGGCGTGGGGTGCTCCGTCGAAGGGGTCTTGATGCTGGTCATCCGACGAGCTCCTTGTCCTTGGTCATCAGCTCCATGAGGCTCTCCTGAGTTGCCTCGGCCACCGGCATCTCGCCGGTGATCCGGCCGGCGGCGAGGGTGTAGATGCGGTCGCACATTCCGAGCAGCTCCGGCAGCTCGGAGGAGATGACGATCACCGCCTTACCGGCGGCCACCAGCCGGTTGATGATCGTGTAGATCTCGTACTTGGCGCCGACGTCGATGCCGCGGGTGGGCTCGTCGAGGATCAGCACGTCCGGGTCGGTGAACAGCCACTTCGACAGGACGACCTTCTGCTGGTTGCCACCGGAGAGTTTGCCGACCACCGCCATGACGCTCGGCGTCCGGATGTTCATCTCCTTGCGGCTCGTCTCGGCAACCTTGATCTCCTCGTTGCCGTTCACCCAGCCCAGGCGGGACAGCCGGTCCAAGGCGGCGGCGGACACGTTGCGCCGCACGTCGTCGATGAGGTTGAGGCCGTAGCGCTTGCGGTCCTCGGTGACGTAGGCGATGCCGTTGTCGATCGCCTCGGCGACGGTGCGCGCCTGCACCTCCCGCCCGTGGACGAAGAGTCGGCCCCGGATGTCGCGCCCGTAGGACCGACCGAAGACGCTCATGGCCAGCTCGGTCCGCCCGGCGCCCATGAGGCCCGCGATGCCGACGACCTCTCCGGCGCGTACGGACAGCCCGACGCCCTCGACGACCATCCGGTCCTGGACCGGGTGCCGCACGGTCCAGTCCTCGATCCGCAGGACCTCGTCACCGGGGGACGACTCGCGGTCGGGGTAGAAGCTGTCCAGGTCGCGCCCGACCATGCCCCGGATGATCCGCTGCTGGGTCACCTCGTCGGACCGCATGTCGAGGGTCTCCACGGCGCGGCCGTCGCGGATGACCGTGGTCGAGTCGGCGATGGCGGTGATCTCGTTGAGCTTGTGCGAGATCATGATGCAGGTGATGCCCTGCTCCTTGAGGGCCCGCAACAGGTCGAGCAGGTGCGCCGAGTCGATGTCGTTGAGCGCGGCGGTCGGCTCGTCCAGGATGAGCAGGCGCACCTTCTTCGACAGCGCCTTGGCGATCTCCACGAGCTGCTGCTTGCCGACGCCGAGCTGGATGACCGGGGTGACCGGGTTCTCGTGCAGCCCGACGGACGCCAGCAGCTTCGCCGCTTCGGCGTTGGCGAAGTTCCAGTCGATGAGCCCGCTGCGGCCGCGACGCTCGTTACCGAGGAAGATGTTCTCCGCGATCGACAGGTACGGCACCAGGGCGAGCTCCTGGTGGATGATGACGATGCCGTTGGCCTCGCTGTCGCGGATGCCCCGGAACTGCATCGGCTTGCCGTCGAAGAGGATCTCGCCGTCGTACGAGCCGGACGGGTAGACGCCGGACAGCACCTTCATCAGGGTGGACTTGCCGGCGCCGTTCTCACCACAGATGGCGTGGATCTCCCCGCGGCGCACTGCGAGGGTGACGTCCTCCAGCGCGGTCACGCCGGGGAAGGTCTTGGTGATGCGACGCATCTCGAGGATGGTGTCGTCCATGGTCACTGTCCTCCGTCAGGTCTGGACGTGGTACGCGCCCAGGCGTCGGGCCCGGCGGGTGACCGCCGGGCCCGACGAGTGGCTTACTTCTTGGCCTGACCGGCGGCGACCTCTTCCGCCGTCCAGTAGCCGGAGTCGATCAGCGTCGCCTTGATGTCGTCCTTGTAGACGGTCGCGATCGGCAGCAGGTACGCCGGGACGACCTTGACGCCGTTGTTGTACGTCTTGGTGTCGTTGGCCTGCGGCTGCTTCTTCTGCAGGAAGGCCTCGGCCGCGTTCACGGCCTGCTCGGCCAGCAGCCGGGTGTCCTTGAAGACCGTGGAGCTCTGCACGCCGTCGTTGATCAGCTTGATCGAGGCGATCTCCGCGTCCTGGCCGGTCACCACGGGGAGCTTCTTCGCGCCCTTGCCGTAGCCGGCGTTCTGCAGGGCGGTGATGATGCCGCGGGAGATGCCGTCGTACGGCGAGAGCACCCCGTCGACCTTCGAGCCGTCGTTGTAGGCCGAGGTGAGCAGGTTCTCCATCCGCTTCTGCGCGGTCTCCTGCTGCCACCGCAGGGTGGCTACCTGCTCGGGGGTGGTCTGCTTGGACTTGACGACGAGCGTGCCGTCGTCGATGAACGGCTTCAGCGTGTCCATCGCGCCGCCGAAGAAGAACTGGGTGTTGTTGTCATCCAGCGACCCGGCGAAGAGTTCGACGTTCAGCGGCCCCTTGGCGGTGCCCTTCGAGCCGTCCTTGTTCAGCAGGCCGAGACCGACGAGCAGCGCGGTGCCCTGGGCGACGCCAACCTTGTAGTTGTCGAAGCTGACGTAGAAGTCGACGTCCTTGCTGCCACGGATCAGTCGGTCGTAGGAGATGACCGGGATCTTCGCGGCCGCGGCGGCCTGCAGCTGGCTGCTGAGGGCAGTGCCGTCGATCGCGGCGAGGATCAGGACGTCCGCACCCTGGGTGATCATCTGGTCGACCTGCTGCGACTGCGTGGGGATGTCGTCGCCGGCGTACTGGAGGTCGACCTTGTAGCCCTTGGCCTCGAGCTTCGACTTCACCGCGTTGCCGTCGGCGATCCACCGCTCCGAGGTCTGGGTCGGCATCGACACACCGATGGTCAGATCGCTCGGCTTCTCGTCGCCGGACTTCTCACCGCTGCCCGCACCCCCGCCGCTGCACGCCGCCAAACTCAGCGCGAGTGCCGCGCCGCCGAGAGCAACCAGGAATTTCCTGCCCACGGGCTTCTCCTCTCTGGACTCCCCCGCCGACTGCCGGGGCCAACTGTCATCTTTCGGGTAGTGTTAGCGCTCACATAGATTGCGTCAACACCAGATCCGTAATACCGGTGTCACGGTCTCGTAACGGAGCATCTGGGCGAGCGTAGCCATGTGGCCGATCCACCGGAAGGGCAGGACGCGGCGACTCAGCGTGGTCGTCCGCAGCACTCTACAGACCGATGCCCGCGGACGACGTCTGTCGTCCGCGGGCACCAGCATCACGCCGGATCAGGTGGGTCGCCGCGACCTCGGCGGTCGGCGGTCGGCGGTCCCGATCGGCTACCGCTGCGACCACCGCTGGTTCGCCGCTCCGGTGCAGGTCCAGAGGATCACCGTGGTGCCGTTGGCCGTGCCGTTGTTGTTGACGTCCAGGCAGAGACCCGACTGCGTGTTGCTGATCGTGCCGTTGGCGTTGACCGTCCACTGCTGGTTGGTCCCGCCGTTGCAGTCCCAGAGCTGCGCCTTGGCGCCGGCCGTGGCGTTCAGCGGCGCGTCCAGGCACTTGCCGAGAGCTTGCAGGGCCTGACCGCTGCGGGTCCAGCGCTGGTTGGCGGCGCCGTTGCAGTCCCAGATGACCGGTTGTGTGCCGTTGGTCGTGTTGCTGTTCGGCACGTCGAGACAGCGGCCGGAGGCAGCGCTGGCATACGCGCTCGACGTGGTCGGCGGCGGCGTCGTCGGAGGAGTGGTTCCGCCACCGCTGACCCGGTACACCACAGTGCCGTGCGCGGGGACGCTGGCGCTGATGGTCCCGCTGCTGGAGCTGGTGCCACCGGTCCACGCGTCCACCAGGGTGAACGACGAGCCGGACTTGCCGATGGCCGCGGCCGTGGTCGAGATCGTCGTCGTCGAGCCGCCCTGGTTGAAGAGGGCCACGGCGACGTCACCGTTGGCGAGCCGCTTGGCCAGCACCCGACGCGTGCCGTCGAACGACACCTGCGTCCCCTGCAACCCGAGCGAGTCCTGGTTGATCGCGATCAGGTTGGCGTTCTTGAGGATTGTCTGCGTCGCGGCGTTCATGTTCCGCACGTCGTTGCCGGCGATCAGCGGAGACGCCATGATCGCCCACATCGCGAAATGGCTGCGCATCTCCGTGTCGTTCATGCCGCCGCGGCCGATCTCCATCATGTCGGGGTCGTTGAACCCACCCGGCCTCGCGTAGGACGCCAGCGGAACGGTCACGTTGATGATGTTCTGGATGCCCATCGGGTAACCGTTGCTCTGGCCGGTGTCCCACGCGTTGGTGATGTCCTCGGTGGTTCGCCACATGTTCGCCACGTCGCCCCAGTTGCGCTGCGGGCCGGTCTTGGCGTGGATGCTGTTGGAGTTGATGCTGTAGACGATCGGTCGGCCGGTGGCGGCCAGCGCGTCACGCATCTTGGCGAAGGTGGTCACCTGGTCGTTGATGCTGCCCTCCGGCGAGCACCAGTCGTACTTCAGGAAGTCGACACCCCAGGCGGCGAACTGGCGCGCGTCCTGCACCTCGTGGCCACGGCTGCCGGTCGCGCCGGGGTAGGAACCGAAGTACTGCGCGCAGGTCTTGTCGACCGGCACCTGGTAGAGGCCGAACTTCAGGTTCCGGGCGTGCAGGTAGTCGCCGAGCGCCTTCATCCCGCTGGGGAACCGGCCGGGGTCGCCCTGGATGTTGCCGGAGCTGTCCCGGTTGGGGTTGAACCAGCAGTCGTCGACCACGACGTAGTTGTAGCCCAGGTCCCGCATGCCGCTGCTGACGATCGCATCCGCCGTCTGCCGGATCAGCGCCTCGTTGATGTTGCAGCCGAACGAGTTCCACGAATTCCAGCCCATGGGGGGAGTGCGCGCCACGCCGTTGTCCAGTGCCTGCGCCGTCGGGGCGCGAAGGCCGACCAGGGCACCGGCGAGCAGAATTCCGGCAGCCAGTGCGCTCCCCCAGCGACGACCTCGGGTATTGCGGTTCATCGAGCCTCCTTGTCGGTGACGCCCGCCCGTGATTACGATCTCTGGTCGGCACGCCGATAGTGGACGCCAATCTTTGTTAGCGTTAACAGAGACGCCCATCATGTTACGGCGACATTTCACGAGGTTCAATACCTTCACCGCTTAGTATCGCTCGACATCGATTGGTCACGCTGTGCAACCCATCGAGTTGCGTCTTATCGAGCGAGGAAGCCGAAAATTGGCGCACGCTGGCACGGACCCGCACTGCGTGCGCCGCTGGGCGGAGAGCGGCGGCGGGACCGCACCCCGCACTACGCGATGGGCGACCTCCGGTCGGTCCGACCGTCAGCGACGAGGTGGAGCGACGCTCTCGCGGGCGACCAGAGCGGGGGCGATGGTCTGCCGCAGCGCCCCACCGGTGCCCGACTCGATCTGGGACAGCAGCATCTGCAGGCTCGCTCGCGCCACCGCGTCGAAGTCCGGTCGGACGGTGGTCAGCGGCGGAATGAAGTACGCCGCCTCCGGCACGTCGTCGAAGCCGACCACGCTGATCTCGTGCGGCACCCGTCGACCGAACTCGTGCAGCGCCCGCAGCACGCCCAGCGCGAGATGGTCGTTGGCGGTGAAGACGGCGGTGACCTCCGGCATCCGCGCCAGCATCTGCCCGCACCGGTAACCCGACGCCGCGGACCAGTCCCCCGGCATCGGCGGCGGCGGATCCAGCCCGGCGGCCAGCAACGCCTGCCGCCAGCCGTCGATCCGACCCACGCTGTCGAACCAGTCGGTCGGCCCGGAGACGTGCCAGACGGTGCGGTGCCCGGCGTCGAGCAGATGTTGCGTCGCCGCCCGGGCGCCCGCCACCTGGTCGACCGTCACCAACGGCACCGGCCGACCCGGGTCACCGTCGACCGTGACCAGCGGGACATCCTTGGGCAGGCGCTCCAGCGCCTCGCCGGCCGACTCGACCGGGGCGATGACCACGATGCCGGCGACCCGGTGCGACAGGTGCCGCTCGACGGCCGCCGAGATGGAGCGGTGGTCCAGGTTGCGCACGCTGCCGACGCTGACCGCGAAGCCCTCTTCGGCGGCGGTCTGCTCCAGGGCGGCCAGCAGCGACGCCGGACCGTAGAGCGTCGTGTTCTGCGCGACCACACCGATGACCTGTGATCGACCGGTCACCAGAGCGCGTGCCGCGCCGTTGGGGCGGTAGCCGAGTTCGGCGATCGCCGCGCGTACCCGAAGCCGGGTCTGCTCACGGACGTTGGGGTGCCCGTTGAGCACCCGCGACACCGTCTGATGGGAGACACCGGCGAGACGAGCAACGTCCGTCATCGCGGGACCGTGGACGGCCATTTCACTCCCCCCGCTACATCGCCGGCCCGCGGCCCGTCGACGTCGACTGGAGCGGCCCGGCCCGATCCCCCTCGCTCAGTCACCACGCCGGTGCTGAATCCCAGGTGACCAGCGCTGGATCGCCGACAGTCTACGCCAGCAACGGTCCCGAACACGGCACGGCTGTGCGGGGACCACTCCACGCGCCGAAGCCGTACGACGCGATGCCCGTCCGGAGTCGCCAACCAACCGGTACGGGCACGGTCCCGATGTGGTTCGCCGGCCTGCCCTCGCTCCTGGACAGAGCGTGGAACAGGCCGGCGAGGACCTGACGCGGTGGCGCGGACTTCACATGCCGCCAGGGCTGCATCGCCAGCGCCACCGGTCAGATCGATCGTCATGTGACCGGTGTCACGGGGTGGTCAGGTCGAACCGCCGCACGGTGACCGCGCCACCGAGCGACTGCGTCGCGTGGTTGAAGATGGCGAATCGGTAGCCCATGAAGAACTGCCAGTTGTTCGCCAGCGTCAGGGCGTTGCCGAACGAGGTGAAGTTCACCCCGTCGGTGCTGTACGAGAAACGAGCCTGTCGGCCGGAGCCGGGTCTGATGTCGGCGTTGGCGCGCAACCAGATCCGGCCACCGGAGACAGCGGTGCTCGCCACCTCGCTGCCGGTGCTGGTGGTGTTCCAGCTGCCATCCATCGTCAGACCGTTCTGCATGACCAGTCGGGTGGAGCCGTTGTCCCGTCGGACTCCGATCCAGGCCGACGAGTTGCGCAGCACCGCCAGGCCGGTGCGATCACCGTCGCGCATGGTGGAGTAGTCCAACTCGATCGTCGCGGTCGAGGTGGGGCCCTGGATGCGGTGGGTCAGCGTGTTGCGCGCCTTGTACAGGTCGCCCGTGACGGTGGCGGTCTGCAGGTTCAGCCCGTTGTTGACCGACCACTTGCTGTTGTCCGGGTTGTGGTTCCACTCCCACTGCGGGCCGAGCGTGGTGCCGGCGAACGTGTCGGTGCCGGTGAGCGGCTTGACCGCCCGGGGCGGCGCGGGCAGGTTCGGCTTCGGGTACGAGCTGCCCCACGTGCCGTTGACCGTCTGCAGCACGGGCCAGCCGTCGCCGGTCCAGGTGATCGGGGCCAGGGCCGGCATCCGGCCACCGGGGTACGCGTCGACGAAGGACATGTAATACCAGTCGCCGTTCTGGGTCTGCACCAGCCCACCCTGGTGTGGCACACCGCCACCGGAGATCGGGCCGGGCAGGTTGAGCAGCACCTGACGCTGCTCGTACGGGCCGAACGGGCCGTTCGTCGACTTCAGCACGTACTGGCCGTTGGCGGGGCGGGTGAGCCAGATGTAGTAGGCGCCGTTGCGCTTGTAGAAGCGGGCGCCCTCCAGCGTGCCGATGCTCGACGGCGTGGTGTACACCTGCTGGGCGCGAACCTGGGACTTCCCGTCCGCGGACAGCTGCGCCACGCTGATGGTCCCGTTGCCGTACGCCACGTACATGGTGTCGTTGTCGTCGATCAGCATCCCCGCGTCGTAGTAGCAGTTGGGGATGGTGGTGTGCTTGCTCCAGGTGCCGTCGACGGCGGACGCCGTGTAGATGTGGGTCTGCGCGAAATCGATGCACCCGGCCCAGTAGTACGTCCGGTTGCTCGGCCGGTAGTTCAGCGTCGACGCCCAGATGCCGTCGACGTAGGCGTTACCACCGCTCATGTCGTACTTCGAGCCGAAGTCGAGTCGAGGCACGGAGTGACCGGCGAACTCCCAGTTCACCAGGTCGTACGAGCGCAGGACCGGAGCGCCAGGCGAGTAGTGCATGGTGGACGCCGACATGTAGTAGGCGTTGTCCACCCGGATGATGTCGACGTCGGCGAAGTCCTGCCAGACGGCCGGGTTCGAGAACGACCCGTTCGACGGGGGCGGCGTGGTGGGGGGTGGCGTCGTGGGGTCGGTCCCGCCGTCGACGCGGACGAGCTGCCACTGCTGGTTGGTGCCGTTCCAGTCGTCGTACTGCACGATGTTTCCGCCGTCGGCGGTCGAGGCGCCCTGCACCTCCATCGCCTTGTTGCTGTTGCGGTTGATCAACCGGACGTAGCCGCCGTCCGAGTCGGCCAGCCGGAACTGCTGGTTGGTGCTGTTGTTGTCGCTCCACTGCACGATGCTGGCGCCGTTGGCGGTCGAGAAGCCCGAGACGTCCAGCACCTTGCCCGACAACCTCGACTTGAGTCGGTAGTAGCCGCCTCCGGAGTCCACGAACTGCCACTGCTGCTGGTTGCCGTTGTTACGCGTCCACTGGGTGATCCGCGCACCGTCGTTCGTAGCCAGGTTGTACACGTCCACGGCTTTGCCACTGTTGCGGTTCACCAACACGTACCAGGCGCTGGTGTCGACGGTGGCCGCTGACGCGGGCGACGAGGCGACGGCAGCAGCGGCGCCACCGACCACCAGCACCATCGCGGCGACGGCGAGTCTCGACAGCCACCCGCGCCGTCGTGGCGCACCCCGGGGAACCCGACCGATGGAAAGCATGATCCTCCTCTGCTGACGCGAACCGTGCGGTCTGGGTCGGCGTCCGCGGCACCGGGCGGGGCACCGAGCTGACCACGCCCGGCCATGTGATCGCTAACACCGATCGCCCGACCGTCGCGGTGACGAGGTGCCGAAACCGCGGGGGTAGGACGTGCGCGCGGCCGGACCAGCCAACGACATCGACCATCTTGGTTATAGACTGTGAGCGATAACATGCTGTTAGTCAAGGCGTAACACAACCGCCTCGTGGCCCGGATGGCGCACACGCGAACGGGTGGTCCACCCCCGCCCGCAGGCAGGGGTGGACCACCCGTTTCGTGCGGTCCGACCGCGTGAATCAGAAGCCGCGGGCCAGCCGGTAGTAGGCCTGGTTCCAGCGCAGCTCGTCGGCGAAGCGGCGAGGCTCCGTGGCGGCGTCGATGACGACGAGTTCGGTGCGGCTCATCTCCGCCAGGTCGTGCAGCTCCTCCACGCCCACCGCCTGCGACAGCACGGTGTGGTGCGGAGCGCCCGCGGTGATCCACGCCTCGGCCGAGACCGGCAGGTCGGGACGCGGACGCCAGACGGCGCGGGCAACCGGCAACCGGCGCAGCGGCTGGGGCGGCGCCACCACGTCGATCTCGTTGGCCACCAGCCGGAAACGCTCCCCCATGTCGGACAGCCCGAGCACCACGGCCGGACCGGGCGCGGCGTCGAACACCAGCCGGACCGGGTCCTCCCGGCCACCGATGCTCAGCGGATGGATCTCCACGTTGGGCACGTCGGAGGCGATCGTCGGGCAGACCTCCAGCATGTGGGCGCCGAGCACCAACTCGTTGCCCGGGGTGAGGTCGTAGGTGTAGTCCTCCATGAACGACGTGCCGCCGCTCACGCCCACCGACATCGCCTTGAGGGTGCGGACCAGGACCGAGGTCTTCCAGTCGCCCTCACCGCCGAAGCCGTAGCCGTCCGCCATCAGGCGCTGCACGGCGATGCCCGGCAGCTGACGCAGCCCACCGAGGTCCTCGAAGTTCGTCGTGAAGGCCCGGAACCCGCCCGCGTCCAGGAAGGCGCGCATGCCCAACTCCACGCGCGCGGCGTACCGCAGCGAGTCGTGCTGCTCGCCACCGGGCAACAGTTCGCCGACGATGCGGTAGGTGTCCTCGTACTCCTTGACCAGGTCGTCCACCTGCGCGTCGGTGACCTCGCCGACCACCTCGACCAGGTCGTTGACGCCGTAGGTGTTGACCGAGACCCCGAACCGCAGCTCGGCCTCGACCTTGTCGCCCTCGGTCACCGCGACGTCGCGCATGTTGTCGCCGAAGCGGGCCAGGCGCAGCGACCGCATCGCCGACCAGCCCAGCGCGGCGCGGGCCCAGGCCCCGATCCGAGTGGTCACCCGCGGGTCGCTGACGTGCCCGGCCACGGTCTTACGGGCCACACCGAGACGCGTCTGGATGTACCCGAACTCACGGTCGCCGTGGGCGGCCTGGTTCAGGTTCATGAAGTCCATGTCGATGTCGTTCCACGGCAGCAGAACGTTGGCCTGGGTGTGCAGGTGCAGCAGCGGTGTCTGCAACGCGTCCAGACCGGAGATCCACATCTTGGCCGGTGAGAACGTGTGCATCCAGGCGATGACCCCGACGGCACCCTGAGCGGCGGCCTCCCGGCAGACCTGCAGGATCTCACCGCTGTTGGTCAGGACGGGCTTCCAGACCACGCGGGCGGGAATCTGCGGCGAGTCGTCGAGTGCGGCCGCGATCTGGCGAGACTGCTCGGCCACCTGGCGGAGCGTCTCCTCGCCGTACATGCCTTGGCTGCCGGTGAGGAACCAGATCTCGGGTTCGGTGTGTGGTGCCATGGAGTTGCCTTCCGCGAGAGGGGCGGTCACTTGTAACGGATTCCGATGAGGCGCTGAAGGAGGATGAACGCGAAGAGCAGACCGCCAATCACGATCTTGGTCCACCAGGAGTTGAGGCTCCCATCGAAGGTGATGAGGGTCTGGATCACGCCGAGAACCAGCACGCCGAGCACCGTGCCGAAGACGTAACCCGCGCCGCCGGTGAGCACCGTGCCACCGATGACGACGGCGGCGATGACGTCCAACTCCATCCCCACGGCGATCAGCGGCGCGCCGGAGAGGGTGTAGAAGGACAGCAGGATCCCGCCGATGGCCGAGCACAGACCGCTGATCGTGTAGACGGCGATCCGGGTCCGCCCCACCGGCAGGCCCATCAGCAGCGCCGACTGCGGGTTGCCCCCGATGGCGTACACGTTGCGTCCCAGCCGGGTGTAGGCAAGCGTGTACGCGGCGATGACGACCACCACGAAGGCGACCAGCACGCTGATCGACACGAAGTTGCCCTGCGGGTTACCGATCCGCTCCTGCGACATCGAGGTCCAGAACCCGTCGGTGATCGGGATCGACGCGCCGGAGATGAACGTGCACATGCCCCGGGCGAAGAACATCCCGGCGAGCGTGACGATGAACGGCTGGATCTCGAAGAAGTGGATGACGCAGCCCATCAGAAAGCCGAGCGTCGGGCCGATGAGCAGGGCGATGACCAGCACAAGCGCCGCCGGCATGCCGTCCTGCAGCAGCGCGGCCGACACCATCGCCGTCATGGCGACCACCGAACCGACCGACAGGTCGATGCCACCGGTGAGGATCACGAAGGTCATGCCCACCGCGACGACGAGCAGGAAGCCGTTGTCGATGAAGACATTGAAGATGACCTGGACGTTGGAGAACGCCGTGTACTGCGAGACGCCGATGCCGTACATCACCAGCAGCAGGGCGAGCGTCGCCAGGACCGGTATCTGCTTCCTCGGCAGCCGGAACCGGGTACGACCGGCGGTAAGCGTTCCAGTGGTCATGCCGGCACCTGCTCCTTCGGCTTGTCGACGATGGTGGCGGGCGGCGGGGCGTTGCGCCTACGTCGGCTGAACCGGGCCCGGAAGGCCGGCGCCTGGATGAGGCAGACGGCGATGACGACGACCGCCTTGAACAGCAGCGAGGTCTGCGGTGAGATGTCCATGGCGTACACCGTGGTGGTCAGGGTCTGGATGATCAGCGCGCCGATGATCGTGCCGCTGAGGAAGAACCGGCCGCCCGCGAGCGACGTACCGCCGATGACGACCGCGAGGATCGCGTCCAACTCGACCCAGAGACCGGCGGCGTTGCCGTCGGCGCTGGAGACGTTTGCCGTCATCATGAAACCGGCGACCGCGGCGCACGCGGCGCTGATCACGTACACCAGGAAGATGACCCGGCCGGACCGGATGCCGGCGAGGCGGCTGGCCATGGCGTTGCCGCCCACCGACTCGATGATCATGCCGAGTGCGGTGCGACGGGTGAACGCGGCGACCAGCAGGGCCGCGGCGAGGGCGATGAAGATGGCCAGCGGCAGGGTCAGCGCGTGGCCCAGGCCGATCGCCCGGTACGGCTCGGAGTTGATGGTGATGATCTGGCCCTCGGTGATCAGCTGGGCGAGACCCCGGCCGGCCACCATCAGGATCAGGGTGGCGATGATCGGTTGGATACCGATCACGGCCACCAGAACCCCGTTCCAGGCGCCGAGCACGAGCGAGACACCCAGCGCCATCGCGAGGGCGGTCACCACCACGCCAAGGCTGTTCTGGTCGGGCTGCTTGCTGATGTACATGCAGGCGATCGCGCCGCTGATCGCGCAGAGCGAGCCCACCGACAGATCGATGCCGCCGGTGGAGATGACCAGGGTCATGCCCAACGCGACGAGGATCAGCGGTGCGCTCAGCCGCAGGATGTCGATCGGCGTGCCGTACAGGTGCCCGTCCTTGAGCTCGATGGACAGGAACCCGGGCCGGTAGATCGTATTGGCGGCGAGCATGACGAACAGCACGGCGGCGGGCCAGAACAGCCGGTGACCGATCATCGTCCGATAGCGGCTCATGGTGTCGTTCATCGGTCTGCCTCCTCCCGGTGGGATCCGCTGGCAATGGTCTGCATGACGCGGTCGGCGTCCAGGCTCTCGTCGTTGGCGAGCTGCGCGACCATCTGCCGGTCCCGCATGACGGCCACCTTGTGGCTGAGGCGCAGCACCTCCTCCAGCTCGGCGGAGATGAACAGCACCGCCATGCCCCCGTCGGACAGCTGCGTCACGAGCTTCTGGATCTCGGTCTTCGCGCCGATGTCGATGCCCCGGGTCGGCTCGTCGAGGATCAGCAGTCGCGGCTCGGTGATCAGCCACCGGGCCAGCAGCACCTTCTGCTGGTTGCCGCCGGAGAGGTTGCGTACCGGCACCTCCGGGTCGGCGGGCCGGATGTTGAGGGCCTTGACGTACTTGTCGACCAGCTCGTCCTGGCGGCGACGCGGAATGGGCCGCAGCCAGCCGCGGGCCGCCTGCATGGCCAGGATCATGTTCTCGCGGACCGACAGGTCGGCGACGATGCCCTCGGCACGGCGGTTCTCCGAACAGAAGCCCACGCCGTGGTCGATGGCCTGGGCGGGGGTGCGCAGGCTGCCCGCCGCGCCGTCGATCGCGACCTGACCGCCGTCGGCCCGGTCGGCCCCGAACAACAACCGCGCGACCTCGGTACGCCCCGAGCCCAGCAGGCCGGCCAGGCCCACCACCTCGCCGGCGTGGATGGTGAGGCTGAACGGCTCGACCGCACCCGCCCGACCGAAGTCCGACACCGCCACCAGGGGGGTGCCCTCCTCCAGCGCGGCCAGGTCCCGCCGGGAGTGCTCCTCGATGCCCTCCAGGACGTCGAGCTCCTTGCCGATCATCTTCTCGACCAGGGAGAGCTGGGGCAGCTCCGTGGTGAGGTACTCGCCGACGAGCCCGCCGTTGCGCAGCACGGTGATCCGGTCGGAGATCTCGTAGACCTGGTCGAGGAAGTGGGTCACGAACAGGATCGCGATGCCCTCGTCGCGCAGTTGCCGCATGATGCGGAACAGTTGCGCCACCTCGCTGGCGTCGAGGCTGGACGTCGGCTCGTCCAGGATCAGCACCCGCGCTTTGATGTCGATCGCGCGGGCGATGGCGACCATCTGCTGGATCGCGAGCGAGTACGAGCCGAGTGGCGCGCTGACGTCGAGGGCGAGGTCGAGGCGGGCCAGCAGGTCCCGGGCGCGGCGGCGGACCTCACCCCAGCGGACGGCGCCGAGGAGCCGAGGCTCACGGCCGATGAAGATGTTCTCCGCCACCGAGAGGTTGGTGCAGAGGTTGACTTCCTGGAAAACGGTGCTGACACCAGCGGCGGTCGCTTGCATCGGCCCGGTGAACGACACGGGCTCGTCGTCGAGGGTGATCGCGCCCTCGTCGGTGTCGTAGACGCCGGTGAGCACCTTGATGAGGGTCGACTTGCCGGCGCCGTTCTCGCCCATCAGGGCGTGCACCTCGCCGGGGAAGAGCCGGAAGTTGACGTCGTGGAGTGCGCGCACCCCGGGGAAGGACTTGCTGATCCCGGTCATCGTCAGGACCGGACGGCTATCCGTCATCCCATCAGACCTCTTCTGGGTTGTCGACACGGAAGGGCCGCTACGCTCCCGCCACGCCCGCCCGGTCGACCCTGGGGGGCCGCTCGGGCGGGCGTGGTTCGGAGGTCGTCGCGGGCCAAGCCCGGTCCGTTTCGGGTAGGAAAGCGACGCGGCGGGGCCGCCACGCGAACGCGGCGACCCCGTCGTCGATCAGTACTTGCGGTTGGGCAGAGCTTCCTTGGCCTGCTCGGACGTGAAGGTGGTCTCCTGCGTCTCGATCCGAGCAGGCACCTCCTGGCCGTCCTTGACCTTCTTGGCCAGGTCCATCAGCTGCGGGCCGAGCAGCGGGCTGCACTCCGCGATGAAGTTGAACTTCCCGTCGGCGAGAGCCTGCATACCGTCCTTGACGGCGTCGATCGTGATGATGGTGATGTCCTTGCCCGGCACCTTGCCGGCGGCGGTGATCGCCTCGAGAGCGCCCAGGCCCATGTCGTCGTTGTGCGCGAACAGCACGTCGATCTTCGGGTTGGCCTTGAGGAACTGCTCCATGACCTGCTTGCCGCCGGCCCGGGTGAAGTCTCCCGTCTGGGAGGCGATGACCTTCAGGTTCGGGTTGGCGGCGATCGCCTCGGCGAAGCCCTTCTTGCGGTCGTTGGCCGGTGCCGCGCCGGTGCTGCCCTGCAGCTCGACGATGTTCACCGGACCCGAGGCGGTCTTCTTCTGCTCGACCAGCCACTCACCCGCGAGCTTGCCCTCCTTGACGAAGTCCGAGCCGAGGAAGGTCTTGTACAGCGACTTGTCGGCAGAGTCCACCGAGCGGTCGGTCAGGATGACCGGGATGCCGGCGTCCTTCGCCTCCTTGAGCACGGTGTCCCACCCGGACTCCACCACCGGCGAGAAGGCGATCACGTCGACCTTCTGCTGGATGTAGTTGCGGATCGCCTTGATCTGGTTTTCCTGCTTCTGCTGCGCGTCGTCGAACTTCAGCTCGATCCCGGCCGCCGCGGCGGCCTCCTTGATCGAGATGGTGTTCGCGGTACGCCAGCCGCTCTCCGCACCGACCTGGGAGAAGCCCATCGTGATCTTGCCGTCGTCCTTGGTGCCGCCGCCGCCGGTGTCGCTGTTGCCGCAGGCCGCCACGCCGCCGACCAGCAGCACGCTGGCGAGGACCGCGGCAGCGCGCCACCGAACGGACTGCGTTCGCATCTTTCCCATCGAATCTCCTTGGCTGGATGTGGTGGGTAACCGCGCCAACCGCCGAGGTGCGAGAAGCGGCGTACGCGGGTGGTGCGTGCTGGTGCGTCGTGGTGCAGACCGACGGGTCCCGGATGATCGGTGCAGGGGTCAGGAACCCGCCGGTGCGACTGGTTGTTGACCGTAGACGTTCTGGTAACGGTCATAAAGAGCATCGATGTCTGCCTGGGCCATCGGGACCGGCTGCCCAAGGGTGTGGGCGAGGTGCGCGGTACGGGCCACGTCCTCGCACATGACCGCTGCCTTGACCGCCGCGCGGGCGTCGCGGCCGATGGTGAACACGCCGTGGTTGCGCATCAGCACCGCGGGCGAGCGGTGCCCGGCGAGCGTGGCGACGATGCCCTTGCCGATGTCGTCACCGCCGATCAGCGCGAACGGGCCGATCGGGATCTCCCCACCGAACTCGTCGGCCTGGGCGGTGAGGTGGCAGGGAATCGACTCCCCACACGCGGCCCAGGCGGTCGCGTACGAGCTGTGCGTGTGCACGACCCCACCGACCTCGGGCATGGCCCGGTAGACGTAGGCGTGGGCGGCAGTGTCGCTGGACGGGGCGAAGTCGCCCTCGACGAGAACGCCGTCGAGGTCGCACACCACCATCGTGGCCGCGGTGAGGTCGTCGTAGCTCACCCCACTCGGCTTGATCACCATCAGGTCCTGGCCGGGGACCCGCGCGGAGACGTTGCCGGACGTCCAGGCGACCAGGTTGTACCGGGTCAGCTCGGCGTGCAGGCGGGCGACGGTCTCGCGCAGCTCGGCGATCTGTCGGGTCACCTCGGCGTTCACGCCACCACCTCCAGCGGGGTCTCGTGGGTGGTCGCGGCGGTCTCGACCGCCGCGTTGCGGATCGCCCGCAGGCGGAGCATGACGTCGTTGCCGCCACGTCCGAAGTGGTCGTGCAGCGCCCGGTACTCGGCGTAGAGGGCGTCGTAGGCGCGGGCCCGCTCGGGGTCCGGACGGTAGACGGCCTCGTGCACCCGACCCATCGCCTGCGACGCCTCGTGGATCGAGGGGAACTCGCCGGCGGCGACGGCGGCGTGGATCGCCGAGCCCAGCGCCGGCCCCTGCGCCGAGGCGATGATGTTCAGCGGTCGCCTGGTGACGTCGGCGTAGATCTGCATCAGCAGCGCGTTGTTGGTCAGACCACCGGCGATCACCAGGTCGTTCACCGGGACTCCGGCGTCGACGAACGCCTCGATGATCATCCGGGTGCCGTACGCGGTGGACTCCAGCAGGGCCCGGTAGATGTCCGCCGGCCGGGTGGCCAGGGTCATGCCGACGATCATCCCGCTGAGGTCGTGGTTGACCAGCAGGGAACGGTTGCCGTTCCACCAGTCCAGCGCGATCAGGCCGTGCCCGCCGACGGGCTGACTCGCGGCCAGCTCGGTGAGGCGTTCGTGCGAGTCGACGCCGGCCGGGGCGGCATGCTCGACGAACCAGCCGAAGATGTCGCCGACACCGCTCTGCCCGGCCTCGTAACCCCACGCGCCGGGGCTGATGCCGCCGTCCACCACACCGCACATGCCAGCCACCTCGGCGACCTCCGCGCCGTTGACGACGTGGCAGGTGGAGGTGCCCATGATGGCGACCAGCCGACCGGGCTGCACCGCCTGCGCGGACGCCGCGGTGACGTGCGCGTCGACGTTGCCGACGGCCACCGCGATCCCCTCCGGCAGGCCGGTCCAGGCGGCGGCCTGGGCGGTGAGCGAACCGGCCCGGGCGCCGAGGGGCAGCAGCGGACCGTCCAGCTTGGCCACGAAGTCGCCGAAGTTGGGGTTGAGCGCGGTCAGGAAGCCCTCGGAGGGGTAGTGACCGTCCTGCAGGATGCCCTTGTATCCGGCCGTGCAGACGTTACGGGTCTCGGTGCCGCAGAGCTGCCAGACGATCCAGTCGGCCGCCTCGATGAAGCGCTCGGCCCGGTCGTAGACCTCCGGGTCCTCCTCCAGGATCTGCAGACCCTTGGCGTACTGCCACTCGGCGGAGATCTTGCCGCCGTACCGGCCGATCCACGGCTCGGCCCGCTCATGGGCCAGCGCGTTGATCCGGTCGGCGTGCGGCTGCGCGGCGTGGTGCTTCCACAGCTTGACCCAGGCGTGCGGTCGGTCGCGCAACTCGGGCGTCTCGCACAGCGGGGTGCCGTCGGCGAGCGTCGGCAGCACGGTGCAGGCGGTGAAGTCGATGCCGATGCCGACCACCGCCGCCGGGTCCACCCCCGCGGCGGACACCGCCGCCGGGACGGCGTACCGCAGAACGTCGCGGTAGTCCTGTGGGTTCTGCAGGGCCCAGTCCGGGGGCAGCGTTCGACCTCCCGGAAGCGCCGTGCTGATCACGCCATCGCCGTACTCGTGCACCGCGGTCCCCAACTCGGCACCATCGCCGACACGGACCACCAGAGCTCGCCCGGACAGGGTGCCGTAGTCGACACCGACGACGTAGCGGTCGTCAGCTCCGTCCACACGGTTCATGTTCACCTCCACCGTTAACGGGGATAGTGTTAACGCTCACATCCAGGCTCGTCAAGACATCTACCCGCAACAGCTCCGTAACGGAACGCGGAAGGCGGACCGACTCGGGAGGGTAGATAGCGGACCGGCATAAACCCCTAGATTCCACCCCCAACTGCGGCAACCATCCGACGAATGGCGCCCGGGTCCGGTACGGGTGCCACCCGGAGACCCGTCGACAGGCGGCGCGACAGGTCCAGTGCGCCGCATACCGCGGCGTCGCCGTCCGATAGCGACCACTTCTCCCCCGCCGGTGATGGCAGCGATAACATTCCCAGGGCGTCGCGGTCGCGTGCCCGGATCCGCTCGACAGCCATCGACGGCCACGCGGGCTCATGGCTGAGCGCTCCGGAGGGCGACCCACCCACCGCAAAGCCGGACGGCATGCCTGTGTTATCGATAACATTCAACGTCCCGGCGTGCCCGCGCACCCCGGTCGACGCCCGCGCCCAACGCCGCGTCGGGCGGTGCCGGAAAGCAAGATCCACTCGCGCTCCTTGAAGTCGCGGGGTCCTCGGCGGCGTGATCGGCCGACTTCACGAAAGCCGAGTCGATCACGCGCTCGCGCCGCCGACTCGCCGTCCGATCGCGCACTCGCACCGCCGGCCCGCCGGTCGATCACGCACTCGCGCCGCCGACCCGCCGCCCGATCGCGCACTCGCGCCGCCGGCCCGCCGGTCGCACTACGCCACGAGCCGGCGGCCCGACCCCTGTGGGCCGAGCCGCCGGCTCTCCGTTGCGTTGGCGGGACCGAGCGCGCCGGACGGATCAGGCCGTCCGGTTGCGGTTGTACAGGGCCTTGGCCCAGAGGAAGCAGCCCACGGTGATGACGGCGCACCAGACGACCGCGATGATCCCGTTGGCGCCGATCCCGGTACCCAGGAGCAGGCCGCGGAGGGTCTCCATGACGGGAGTGAAGGGCTGGTAGTCCGCGAACCACCGCACCGCGGTCGGCATGGAGTCGGTGGGGACGAACCCGCTGCCGAGGAACGGCAGGAGGATCAGCGGCATGGGCAGGTTGCTGGCCGTCTCGACGCTGTCACTGACCAGGCCGAGGGCGACGGACAGCCAGGTGAGCGCAAAGGTGATCATGGCGAGTACGCCGATCGCGGCGAGCCATTCGACCGGGTTGGCGGTGGGCCGGAACCCGACCAGCAGCGCCACGACGGTGACGGCCGCGAGGCTGAGCATGGTCTGCACCAGGCTGCCCAGTACGTGACCCGTCAGGACCGACGGTCGGAAGATCGACATTGTGCGGAACCGGGCGATGATCCCCTCGGTCATGTCCATCGCGACCGAGATGGCGGTGCCCTGCGCGGCGCTGACCACTGTGATGAGCAAGATGCCGGGGGTGACGTAGTTGGCGTACTGGGAGCGGTCGCCGGACGGGCCGAGACCGGCGCCGAGCGTGCCGCCGAAGACGTAGACGAAGAGCAGCAGGATGATGATCGGGATGCCCATGAGCAGGAACGTCATCGACGGGTACCGCCGCATGTGCAGCAGGTTTCGCCGCAGCATGGTGCTCGAGTCGCGGACGGCGAGGGAGAGGGTGCTCATCGCGCGGGAGCCCTTTCGTGGTCGGGTCGGCCGGCCCGGGTGTCGGGCTGACCGGTGAGGGTGAGGAAGACGTCGTCGAGGTCGGGGGTGTGCACGGAGAGCCCCGACACGCTGATCGAGGCGCTGTCGAGCTGGTCGAGCAGGGCTCGCAGCGAGCCGACCCCGCCGTCACTCGGCACCTGGAGGGTGAGGGCCGCGTCGTCCCGGGTGGCGGCGTCGAACGTCCGGGCCGCCGAATCGAGCCCCTCCTGGTCGGCGAACTGCAACACGACGTGGCCGCCCGGGATGAGCCGCTTGAGTTCGCGCGGCGTGCCCTCGGCGATCAGTCGGCCGTGGTCGAGGAACGCCACCCGGTCGGCGAGCTGGTCGGCCTCCTCCAGGTACTGCGTGGTGAGCAGGATGGTCACGCCCTCGGCGGCGAGCGCACGGATGATGTGCCACATGGCCCGGCGACTGCGCGGGTCGAGGCCGGTGGTCGGCTCGTCGAGGAAGATGACGCGGGGCTCGCCGACCAGGGTCATCGCGAGGTCGAGCCGTCGGCGCATGCCGCCGGAGTACGTCGACACCGGCTTGCCCGCCGCCTCGGTCAGGTCGAACTGGTCGAGCAGGTCGGCGATCCGCCGTCGACCGGCGGCCCTGTCCAGGTGGCACAGGTCGGCCATCAGGATCAGGTTCTCCCGACCGGTGAGCAGGTTGTCGACGGCGGAGAACTGGCCGGTGACGCCGATCAGCGCGCGTACCGCGTCGGGTTCCCGGGTCAGGTCGTGGCCGAAGACGCGGGCGTTGCCGCCGTCGGCGTCGATCAGGGTGGAGAGGATCTGCACGGTGGTGGTCTTGCCGGCGCCATTCGGACCGAGCAACGCGAAGATGGTGCCCTCGGTGATCATCAGATCGATGCCGTTCAGCACGACCTTGTCGCCGTAGGACTTGCGCAGGTCTGTAGCGACGATCGCGGGGTTCATGGAGCTGGTCATGATCTCCTCATTTGTGGTCGGCGGAAGGCGGTGGGTCAGGCGCGGCGGATCATGATGTCGCCGAAGGAGGTGTTCGCGCGGACCTCGACCGTCTCGTCGGTCTGCGCCGGGCTGTCGGTCGACTCCAGCGCGTTGTGCACACGGCCGTGCTTGGAACTGACGTCCAGCCAGGCGGCCGTCCCGCGACGGATGCCGACCTCGATCGCGCCGTAGGAGGTCTGCAACTCGACAACTCCCCGGACGACCTCGCCCAGCCGGAGGTTGCCGTAGGCGGTACGGGCCGTCACCGAGGCCAGCGAGGTGTCCACTGTGACGTCGCCGTAGGCCGTGTTGATCCGGACGGCGCCGCCGCCGCTACCGATCCAGCAGTCACCGGAGGAGTTCTTGATCTCGGCGCTGCCGTCGACGACTCCGAGACGCACCTTGCCGGACGACACCTTCACCCGGGCGGAGCCGAGGACTCGCTCGGCCGCGACCTCGCCGTGGCTGGAGTCGATGTCCAACGGCCCGGTCTCGTCGAGCCGGATGTTGCCACCGGTCTTGATGCGGCACTCGCCGAGCCGACCCTCGCAGCGGAACGCCGCCCACGACGACTCGGCCTGTACACCCGATCCGGTCGGCAGCTCGATCAGGACGTCGACCGACGGCCCGGCACCGAACCCGTAGCGACGCCAGCTCTTCGGCACCCTGACCACCAGTTGTCCGGCGGCGTACTCGACTGTGGTCTGCTCGGCGGCACTCAGGTCGGCCTTGCTGGACGGGTCGCGGGGCCGCACCGTCACCACCGTGTCGGTGCGGTCGCTGGCGGCGATCCAGACGTCCCCGACCGGGATCTCGATCCGGG
Source organism: Micromonospora arida (assembly GCF_003857035.1). GTDB lineage: Bacteria > Actinomycetota > Actinomycetes > Mycobacteriales > Micromonosporaceae > Micromonospora > Micromonospora arida. The sequence continues at coordinate 118,924 of NZ_QGSY01000275.1, read as the reverse complement.
CGGAAATCGCTTCTGGCGTGTCGAAAACAGGCATGGTGGTCTCCCGAAAGGTGGTCGGCGGAGGTCGCCGCTGGTCAGCGGCGTGATGGGGTGGGGTACGAGGGGATCAGCGGGCCCAGCCGGTGAAATGCTGGCCGGAGCGCGGCTCCGGACGGCGGGGCGGACGACGCTCCGCCTCGCCCCCACCGACGGCACCGGCGACCGCGCGCACCAACCAGGCGTTGACGGAGAGCCCGGCGCGCCCGGCGGCCTCTTCGACGCTGGCCTTGAGGTGGTCGGGCAGCCGCAGGTTGATCCGTGAGGTGCCGCCGTCGTCACCCTCGGGCGCGGACACCGGCACCGACAGCGGTGGCGGGCCACTGGGCTCGCTCGCCACCTCGCCCGGCGGGCTGGCCGGCGTCACCACGAAGTCGGGCTCGCGCCCGCGCAACCGAACGTGCACCGAGCCCGGCGCGAGGTCGCGGGTGATCTCGTCGGCCGCGTCGGACAGCGCTTCGAGCAGCGTGAGACGGGTGGCCGCCTCCAACTGCGCGAAGAGTCGTTCGGCCAGCGCCCGGGCCTCCGGGTCCACGCCCTCCGCGGCCACGGCGAACTCGTTACGCAGGTTCTCGACGTATGACCTCAGCTCCATGGCACCATCATGGCACCACTCTGGCTCAGAGTGCAACAGCTATGGCTCAGAAAGATGCCGCCGCTTGGCTCCACCGGTGGTCACCTGGCTCTCAGAGGTCGCCGAAGAGCCTCCGGACCAGGTGATTCGCGTCCTCCTGACTCAGGCCGGAGGCGACCAAAAGGTCACTGACGGTCGTCCGGACCTGTGCCACCACCACCGCACCGGAGAAGCCAACGCCGTCCCGATAGGCGTGCCCGGCCGTCCGGACCGCTCGTAGCGCCTGCTCCCGGGCTCGGTTCGGCTCGGCGCCTGCGGCGAACTGCCGCTTGAGCAGGCGGACCGCCTCGGCGAGATCGGCCACCGCCATCGGCAGCGACTCCGGCACCGGCTCGCCGTCCTCGATGAGCGTCACCGATCGTCGGATCAGGGTGCCGCTGTTGCGCATCGCCCGGTCGATCGGCTCCGCCGCCTGCGCGTAGCGGCCCACCGGCCCGTGCCGTTGATGCCAGTACACCGGTGACAGGATGCTCGCTTCCCGGGCGCCCTGGGTCGCCTCAACGAACGCGTTCAACCGGCCCGCGCTCTGCCGCAGCTCACCTCGGGCGGTACGGGCCCGAGCGGCATCCCGCTCAGCCAGCGCCTCGGCGGTGGCGTCGAGCTGGGTCGCGAGGAGATCCAACGCCGGCCGCGCAGCCCGGTTGAGCACCCGCAGCGGGTTCAGCGGCAGCAACACGGCGGTGACCAGCAGGGCCACCCCTCCCCCGATGAGCGCGTCCACGAACCGGGGGATCTCAAGATCCCGGACGGTTGGGCTGAGCGTGGCGATGAGCACCGCCGTCGCCCCCGCCTGGATCACCACCGCCGCGCTGCCCGCGAGGAAGAGCGCGACGACGATCGCCAACACGACGATCAGGGCGAGCTGCCACCACCCGGTGCCGATCACCAGGAGGAGCAGGTCGCCGATCAGCACTCCGACGGTGACACCGATGATCAGCTCGACGGTGCGACGCAACCGCTGGCCGACCGACGCGGCGAGCGTCGAGACGGCGGAGATCGGCGCGAAGACCGGCTGCGACACCTGCAGCAGCGAATGCGCCACCAACCAGGACAGCGCCGCAGCCAGGCCGGCCTGTAGGGCGAGGCCACCGATGGTTCGTACCCGACGGACCCGGTCGCGCAACGCGGCCACCAAGCGGTCCCACCACCGGGCGACGGTCGACGGGCCCGCGTCCGCTCCGCGCCGACCGGCAGCGACCATGGCGGCACCTACCCCGCCACGACCGGATCAATCCTCGCCGGCATGGCCCGGCCGGTGACCGGCGGTCACGCCCGGCCTGGGCGGTAGCACCCCGGCCGGCGGAGATTGGGGGCGTCCGGATCGGGTAGACCCGGCTCTGCCGCCACCGCGGTCGGCGGCCCGGGACGTGACGTCGGGCCGGGTCGCGGGACAAGGGCTGCGAGACGCTCGGGGGAACGTCGGATGGATCAGCGCGGTTGAGCGGGCCGGACGACTCCGGCGACGTCGTGGAGCTACGGGTACACGGAGTCTCCGGCGCGAGCGCCGCACAGGTGCTGGACCTGCAACAGACCGGGCAGGTCGCCGGCGACCGCAGTGGCGGGTTCTACCGGCCGCGCCCCCGGTATTCGGACAGCACCGGCGCGCACGGGGTGACGCTTGAGGCGTACCGCTGGGGTGACCTGCCCTCCGGGACCGTGGCCCGCACCCTGGCGGTGGTTTTCCTGCTCCCCTTCATGCTGGTCAACGTCGCGATCTGGATGCGCCCGGCGAACCCGAGTTCCGAGGCGACGGTCAAGTCCCTGTGCCGCCTGCTGGCGCTCACCCTCACCGTGTTGTACGTACTCGCCATCGCCGGCGTCGCCCTGGACCTCGTCGGTTGGAGGTGCCTGGCCTCGCCGGACTGCCTGGCCGGACGCAGTTGGTTGTCCTGGTTGGGTGGACGGCCGGTCGGACTGCGGCTGGCGGTGCTCGCGCTGGTCCCGGCCGCCGCGATCGGCCTGGTCTGGCGGGTCAGCTGCCGTCCGGGGCGGTCCTTCGAGGCGTTTCGGGCACCGGATCAGGGCAGCTCCCCGTCTCGGCTCGGCACCGTCGGCCAGTGGGACGCCGAACCGCTCGTAGGTCGGCTGCGCGCCGTCCACGTCGCCGCGGCCTTCGCGACGCTGGACCTCGTCCTGCTGCTGGCCCGAGGCGCCGGTGACGCCTCGCCGGCCACTATCGCGCTGACGGCGGTCACGGGGGTGCTCCTGACGGGCTGCGTGGGGCTGCTCTGCACACCCCCGTTGATGGACCGGACCCCCGGCGACCAGCGGCTCGACCGGGTCACCCGCACCCTCCGGACCGCTGCCATCGTCCTGACCGTTGTCGTGGTGGCACACGTGCTGATCAACTCGGAGCCGTGGCCGCAGGAGCGCGGGCTCCCCGGCTACGACCCGACCCTGGCCGGTCTGTTCGTGACTCAGACGACGCTGTTGGCCGCCCTGGGCGTGGTGCTGCTCCGGCACCGCCGCTGGGAGCGGGGAGCCACTCCGATGTTCGGGCTGGGCCCTCTCGTGGTCGCCGCCACCGGGATCAGCATGGCGGTGGCGTACTCCGCCGAACTGGTCTACCGGGTGGCGGACTTCCTGGACCGCGACGTGCCGACCGGAGAGGGCATCGCCTCCGGCCCGCCCCGGGCCTACACCTGGGCGATCTACGGCTTTCTCCGGGCGTTGCTGGTCACGGTGATCATCGCTGGGCTCGTCGTCCTGCTCTCCCGCCGGGGTCGTCGTCGAGCCGGTGCGACGATCGTCGCGCGGGACTTTCCGAACCCACCGGCCGAGGCAGGGCCCCGACTGCGGCAGATCCGGGACGCGATAGCTCGGGCTCGCTTCACCGAGAAGCTGGTGCCGCTGGCCGTGCTGTACGGCTGTCTCGCCGGGCTCGCCACTGCCACCACCACCATCGGCCTGCTGGGGCAGTTCCCGAGCGACGTGATCGAGCGGAACGTGGGATTGCCGGCGGACGCTGTCACGTTCGGCATCGCGTTCGGTAGTTGGGTGATCGCGGCGATCATTCTCGGGCTGATCATCGGCGGCATCTTCGCGTACCGGACCGAGCCGTACCGCCGACACATCGGCGTCCTCTGGGACCTCGGCACCTTCTGGCCGCGGGCCGCCCACCCGTTCTCACCGCCCTGCTACTCGGAGCGAGCGGTGCCGGAACTGGCCCGCCGGATCACCTACCTCGTCGAGCGCGGCGACGCGGTGCTGCTCACCGGGCACAGCCACGGCTCGGTTCTGCTCGCCGCCACGGTGCTCCAACTGCCACCACAGGTCGGCGACCGGGTCGCCCTGCTCACCCACGGATCCCCGCTGCGCCGCCTCTACGCACGACTCTTCCCCGCGTACGTCGACGACGCGGCACTGCACGAGATCGGCCGGCGGGTGGGTTGGCGGTGGGTGAACCTGTGGCGCGACACCGACCCCATCGGCGGCTGGGTCTTCTCCCCCCGCACGTCGCCCACGCCGGCCAGCACCGGTGACCCGGCCGCCGCCGTGGATCGTCGACAGCGTGACCCCTGTGACGTGGTGGCACCCCCCGGGGACAGCGTCGCCCCACCCATCCAAGGGCACTGGCCGAGCGAGTCCGACGAGCCGTTCACCGAGGCGGTACGGGAGTTGGTGCAGCGACTTGGTGGGCGGGCCGGCCCGCCCCGGACGCCCAGGTGACGGGCCGGCTCAGTGTCCCCGGCCCGCCCGGGCACGCCAGTCGTCCAGGGCGGTGCCGGCGAGGCGAGCACCGTCGGCCGGGACGAGCGAGCGTTCGCCCAGCTTGGCGCCGAAGTACCGGGCGTCGGGGTCGGCCACCACCGAACGACGGTCCTGTTGGTCGGCGAGGAGGGATCGGCCCAGTTCGTCGAGGCGGAACTGCTCCGGCCCGGCGACCTCGACCACGGAGTTCGTCGGCGCGCCGAGCGCCACCTCGGCGACCGCGGCCGCGACGTCGTCCGCGGCCATCGGCTGAATGAGCACCGGCGCGAGGTGCACGGTGTCGCCGTCCGTGGCGGTGTCGACGATGCCCTTGAGGAACTCGAAGAATTGGGTGGCGTGCACCACCGAGTACGGGAGTCCGGACGCGACGATGAGCTTCTCCTGGGCTACCTTCGCGCGCATGTACCCGCTGTCCGGGATCCGGTCGCACCCCACGATGGAGAGCGCCACGTAGTGGTTCACCCCGGCGTCCGACGCGGCGGCGAGGAGCGTCCGGGTCGAGGTCTCGAAGAACTCCAGTACGGCGGCGTCCTCGAACGACGGCGAGTTCGACACGTCGACGACGACCTCGGCGCCGGTGAGCGCGTCGGCCACACCCTCCCCGGTGAGGGTGTTCACGCCGGTCTTCGGCGATGCCGGCACCGCCTCGTGGCCCTGGGCGCCGAGGCGGTCCACGAGCTTGGAACCGATGAGGCCGCTGCCCCCGATGACGACGATCTTCATGGTCGAACCACGTCCTGTCTGCACTGGGTTGGGTCGTGCTGCCAACCAGTAAGACGGAAAGCGTGCGCGGATGCAGGACAATCGCCGGAGAACAGTTCGACGGAGATCAGGAGGTCGACGTGGCCACGGTGTCCCACCCGGTGTTCGCTCGGGTCTACGAGCGGCTCAGCGTCGCCATGGACCGCGCTGGCACGGCGGCCTTCCGGCGGGAGCTGGTCGCCGGCCTGTCCGGCCGGGTGATCGAGATCGGTGCGGGCAACGGGCGAATGTTCGCCCACTACCCGCCGGGGGTGACCCAGGTCCTCGCTGTCGAACCGGAGCGGCGTCTGCGTGCCGCTGCCGAGCGCGCCGCGTCAACCGCGCCGGTTCCGGTCACGGTCGTCGACGGTCTGGCCCAGGCGCTGCCCGCCGCAGACGGCGAGTTCGACGCGGCCGTGGTCGCGTTGGTGTTGTGCACCGTGCCCGACCAGGCGAGCGCGTTGGCCGAGATCAGCCGGGTGCTGCGCCCCGGAGGCCAGGTGCGGTTCTTCGAGCACGTGGCCGCCGAGGAGGCCAGCGGTCTGCACCGCGCCCAACGACTCCTCGACGCCACACTGTGGCCGAAGCTGTTCGCCGGCTGCCACACCAACCGCGACACCGTCGCCGCCATCGGCGCGGCCGGCTTCGAGGTGCAGGAACTGCGCAGGTTCCGTTTCCCGGCCACCAGCAACAGCCCCTCCTCCCCCTGCGTCCTCGGCCGCGCGGTCAGGCCGGCCTGACCGCGCCGTCGATCGCAGCGCTCACCGGCGGGGCAGCCCGGCCAGCCAGACGTCCAGCTCCGTTGGGGAGCGAAGTAACACCACGGGCGGCGCGGACGGGTCGGCCTGCCAGGCCCGCATCCGCCGTCGGGCCCGGCCGAACGCGGTGACGTGCCACACCAGGATCGAGTCCGGGGACAGCACACTGCTCAGCGACTCACGGTTGCCGTTGCAGATCACCTCGCCGGTCACCACCCGGCGGACGGTGCGGCGGAGCAACCGCCCGAACGACAGCCATCGTGGATAGTCCAGGCCGACGACCAGGTCGGCGCGGGCCATCGGGACGTCCCGCCAGCCGTGGTACGCCCCGTCGATGATCCAGCGGTCCCGTCGGCAGATCTCCTCGATCCGGCTGCGCTGCTGGGCGACCGGCACCTCGACCCAGCCCGGTTGCCAGAGCAGGTCGTCCACCGGATACCACTGCAGTCCGAGGTGTTCGGCCAACCGCGCCGCGAGGGTGGACTTGCCGGAGCCGTACACCCCGTAGACCAGGATGCGACGCGGTGCGCTCATCGCGGCAGCGTACGTCGTGAAGGAAAATCAGTTGTCGTGCCTGGCGCGGCTCGGCCAGAGTGACATCCATGACGTACTGACGGACTCCACCCCCTGCTCCGCGCCACCGGTGATGCCTCCCGGGGGCCGTGACGCCGTCCGCTTTCACGTTCGCAGCCAGAGATGAGCCTCCTTGTCCCAGCACCACCTCCCTCGGGAGCCCCTGCCCCCGTCCGCCCCGGCCACCGTCACGGTGTTCGCCTCTCCCGCGAGTTGGATCGAGTCCGATGCGCTCGCACAGTGCCAACAGGTCGCCGCCCTGGACGGCATGCGGCACGTCGCCGCGATGCCGGACCTGCATCCCGGCAAGGGTGCGCCCATCGGCGCGGCCATGGCGTCGACAGTGCTGTACCCGTTCCTGGTGGGCTCCGACATCGGCTGCGGCATCGCCGTGTTTCCGATCAAGCTCAAGCGGGCCGTACCGGAACGGCTCGCCGCCCGGTTCCCCGACCTCGACCAGGCGCTCGACCCGGTGCGCGACGCCGACGACCCCGCCTGGGCCGCCGTCGACGGTGACGTTCCGGCCGGTCACCTGGACGGCCTCGGGACGGTGGGCCGCGGCAACCACTTCGTGGAACTGGCCCGCGTCGACACCGTCTTCGACGTACGGCACGCAGGCCGACTCGGACTCGACGCGGGCGATCTCGTGCTGATCGTGCACAGCGGTTCCCGTGGTCTGGGCGAGCGGATCCTGCGGGCGCACACCGAGGTCCACGGCGCCGGGGCGGCGCCCGACCCCGCCGCCTACCTGGGTATGCACGACGACGCCGTGCGTTGGGGTTCGCTCAACCGCCGGGTGCTGGCCGCCCGGGTGGCACACGCGTTGGGAGCCGCGCCCACCGCGCCGATCGTCGACCAGTGCCACAACCTGGTCGAGGTCCGGGACGGGATCTACCTGCACCGCAAGGGCGCGGCGCCGGGTGACGGGCGGGATGTCCTCATCGCCGGTACCCGGGGAACGTCGTCCTACCTGGTGGCCGCGCACGCCGGGCCGGAGGCCAACCATTCGGTGGCACACGGTGCCGGCCGCAAGATGTCGCGCGCCGACGCCCTGCGGCGGGGCCGGGCCAAGCACACTGTCGAGGAGCTACGCCGCACCCCGGTGGGTTCGCTGGTGGTGTGCGGTGACCGGCAGTTGCTCTTCGAGGAGGCGCCCACGGCGTACAAGCGCATCGAGCAGGTGATCGCCGATCTGGTCGAGCACCGGCTGGCCACACCGGTGGTCAGCACGACGCCCCTGGTCACCTACAAGACGCCCGACCTCGGGTCCGCCGCACGCTCGGAGCGGCGGGGCCACCGCGGCCGGCGAGGCCGCTCGTGACCACGTCCCTGCTGTTGTCGGCCGGGCGTGGGCCGCAGGAGTGCGCCTGGGCACTGAGTCAACTGCTGCACCGTCTGCGGGGCGAGTGCGTCCGCCGAGGTCTGACGATCCAGCAGGTCGAGGCGGTGCCCGGTGACCGCGCCGGCACCTACCGGTCGGTCCTGATCCGGATCTCCGGCGTCGACGCCGAGGCGTTCGCCGCCTCGTGGACCGGGACGCTGTGCTGGCAGGCCCCGAGCCCGTACCGGTCGGGCACCGGCCGGAAGAACTGGTACGTCACCGCCCAGCCGCCCGAACGCGACGCCCCGCCGACGACGTTTCGCGAGGCGGACGTCGACATTGTCGCCTGCCGCACCGGCGGGCCGGGTGGTCAGCACCGGAACAAGGCCAGCACGGCGGTACGCGCAACGCACCGCCCATCCGGCCTGGTGGTCGTGGTGGACGAGGAACGGCAGTTCAGCCTCAACCGCCGGATCGCCCTGGACCTGCTGCGCCAACGCATCGAGCAGGGTGACGAGGCGGCGCGGCGTGCCGTCACCACCGCCCGGTGGCGCATCCACGACGGGCTGGTTCGCGGCGATCCGGTGCGGGTGGAACGTCCGACGCCCCGGTGACCGGGAGGCTAGCGACTCAGACCTCCAGCACCGCGTCCGCGAATGCCTGCGGCGCCTCCTGCGGCAGGTTGTGCCCGACACCGCCCCCGACGGTCCGGTGCTCGTACGGGCCGGCGAACTGCTTGCCGTAGACGGTGGGATCCAGGTGCGGCGCACCGTTGGCATCGCCCTCCAGCGAGATGCTGGGCACCGTGATCTTCGGCTTCGCGGCCAGCCGCTCCTCGATCTCCTCGTACTGCGGCTCGCCGTCGGCGAGGGCCAGCCGCCAGCGGTAGTTGTGGATGACGATGTCGACGTGGTCGGGGTTGTCGAACGCCGCCGCGCTGCGGTCGAACGCCGCGTCGTCGAACGCCCATTGGGGGGACGCGGTGCGCCAGATCAGCTTGGCGAAGTCGCGCCGGTTCTTGTCGTACCCTTCCCGACCGCGCTCGGTGGCGAAGTAGTACTGGTACCACCACGCGAACTCCGCCTTCGGCGGCAACGGGACCGTGCCCGACTTCTGCCCGTCGATCAGGTAACCGCTCACCGAGACCAGACCCCGGCAGCGTTCGGGCCACAGCGCGGCGACGACATCGGCGGTCCGTGCGCCCCAGTCGAACCCGGCGAGCTTCGCGGTGCCGATGTTCAGGGCGTCCATCAGGGCGATGAGGTCGAGCCCCATGGCCGCCGGTTCACCGTTTCGCACGGTGTCGTCGGAGAGGAACCGGGTCGTGCCGTAGCCCCGCAGGTACGGGACGACGACCCGCTGACCGGCGGCCGTGAGCAGCGGCATGACGTCGGCGAAGCTGTGGATGTCGTAGGGCCACCCGTGCAGGAGGATCACCGCGTCCCCGTCGGGCGGCCCGGCGTCCACGTATCCGACGTTCAGGACTCCGGCGTCGACCTGTCGCAGGTCAGTGAACCCGCCAGTGGCCCTTGCCATCGACTTCTCCCCGCTTCCGGACCTGCTCGGATGTGCCGATCAGGCCCGAATCTAGCGAGCCGCCCGGAGCCTGCGCGCCGTTCACGAAAGGACCGCTGGACGGAGGCAGAGCTGGGTACGATGCCCGTCCGCGATGGAGGTCGTGGGGCCGTAGCCGGATGACCGTAGGGTGATGGCATGGCTGAGCGACCTCTGACCCTGATGGCGGTACACGCCCACCCCGACGACGAGGCGACGAGCACCGGCGGCGTCCTTGCCCGCTATGCCGCCGAGGGGGTCACCACCGTGCTGGTTACCTGCACCGACGGGCGATGTGGGGACGGCCCGGGTGGGGTCAAGCCGGGCGAGGAGGGGCACGACCCGGCGGCCGTGGTGGCGATGCGCCAGGCCGAGTTGGAGGCCAGCTGCGCCACGCTGAAGGTCACCCACCTGGAGACGCTCGGGTACGCCGACTCCGGGATGATGGGCTGGCCCACCAACGACCTGCCCGGCGCGTTCTGGACGACACCGGTGTCCGAGGCGGCGGCCCGGCTCGCCGAGCTGATTCGGCAGTACCAGCCGGACGTGATCGTCACGTACGACGAGAACGGTTTCTACGGCCACCCGGACCACATCCAGGCCCATCGGATCACCATGGCCGCCGTCGAGCAGACGGACGTCCCGGCGAAGGTCTACTGGACCACGGTGCCGGTTACGGCGTTCGCGGAGTTCGGCCGGATCATGAAGGAGCTCGGCGTCGAGTGGGCCGAGCCGGACGCGGCGACGGAGCCGGGGCCGCAGCTCGGCCTGCCCGACGACGAGATCACCACCTGGGTCGACACGAGCAAGTACGGCGCGCAGAAGTTCGACGCACTGGCCACGCACGCCAGTCAGACCGAGAACATCTTCTTCCTGCAACTGGGCCAGGAACGGTTCACCGAGCTGATGGGCGTGGAGACCTTCGTGGGGGTCCGGGACCGGACGGGCGCGCCGACCCCCGAGGACGACCTCTTCGCCGGTCTGCGCTGATCACTCTTCCGTAGCGCCACCAGGCATCGTCGGCCACCGGACCGACGATGCCTGCGGCGTGCGCCGCGATGACCTCACCAAGCGAACCGGCCGCCGGTCGCCGGTCGCCGGTCGCCGGTCGCCGGTCGCCGGTCGCCGAAAGTTTCGACCGCTGGCCACTCAGCGCTGGGCAGGTCATGTGATGAATTTCCGGAAGTTTTCAGCGTTGACGCCCAGACATCGATCGGCTTAACGTTTCGAGCAAGTTTCCGGTTTCCGGCCGGAACTACCGGCGCCACCCGACCCAATCAGCTTCCCGCCCGTCAACACCGAACCCTCACCTCCTAGATCGACATCTATCTATTGATCGTCTGGAAGGGCAGGCACATGAAGTTAAGACAGTGGTCGACCGTCGGCCTGGTCGCCGTCGCGACCATCGCCACGCTGAACACGGTGCCGGCGACCGCGAGTCGACCGTACGACCCCACGACGCAGAGCCTCGGCACCCTCGGCCTGCGCCATGGCCTGCACGTCGGCACCGCGGTCAGCATGGACGCCCTCAACGACGCCAGCGACCCGCAGTACCGCAAGCTGGCCTCCTCCGAATTCGCCTCGGTCACCGCCGAGAACGTGATGAAGTGGGAGAGCCTGGAGCCCACCCGCGGCACCTACAACTGGGGTCCGGCCGACGAGTTCGTCGACTTCGCCAAGCGCAACCGGCAGAGCGTGCGCGGTCACGTGCTGGTCTGGCACAACCAGTTGCCCGCCTGGTTGACCAGCGGCGTCGCCGACGGCTCCATCAGCAAGCAGGAGTTGCGCGAGCTGCTGCGCAAGCACATCACCACCGTCGTGAACCGCTACAAGGGCAAGATCTGGCAGTGGGACGTGGTCAACGAGGCGGTCAGCGACCCGTGGGACACCCCGTCGACCCTGCACTACAAGGGCTTCTGGGCGCAGAACCTCGGGCCCGGCTACATCGCCGACGCGTTCCGCTGGGCGCGGGCCGCCGACCCCAAGGCCCTGCTGTTCTACAACGACTACAACATCGAGGCGTTCGGCTCGGGCAACCCGGCGGACGACAAGACCCAGTTCGTGTACGACATGACCAAGAGCCTGCGCGCCCAGGGCGTCCCGATCGACGGTGTCGGCGCCCAGGGCCACCTGGGCACCCAGTACGGCAACTTCGACACCCTCCAGGTGACCGCCGCGCTGAAGAAGTTCAGCGGGCTCGGCGTCGCGACCGCGTTCACCGAGGTCGACGTCCGCAGCCAGCTGACGGAGGGCGTCCAGGCCGGCAACTCGGAGGAGATCAACCCCCGGCTACAGGCGTCGGCCGCAAACTTCAGCGTGCTGATGAAGGCGTGCCTCGCGGTGCGGAGCTGCCTGTCGTACACGGTCTGGGGTTTCAGTGACAACCATTCGTGGGTGCCGGGCTGGTTCGACGACCCGCCGGAGGGCCTGGCCACCATCTACGACGAGAACTACCAGCCCAAGCGGGCGTACCAGGAATTGAAGTCCGACCTGATCTTCGCAGGGCCGCCGTACGTCCTGCCCCGCATCGCACCCAAGCCCCGCCGTTGACGCCGAGGGCCGTGTGGAGCTTCCCGAAGCTCCACACGGCCCGTGTGCCACCACGGACGTCGACGTTCGACTCACGTTCGGTGGTTCCATCGCGCCATCCGGACGCCATCGGAGGGCTGGTGCCGGATCTGCCGGTTTATTGATGGTGTTGGTGTCACTATGGCAGGCGTGGGAACTGCGAAAACTGCCATGCCTGCGATCTCGCCGCTCACCGGCGATCCCATCAAGCGGGCCGATGCCGAACGGCTAGCGGGGGTGCTGAAGGCCTTCGCCGATCCGGCGCGACTCCGGTTGCTCAGCCTGATCCAGTCCGCGCCGGAAGGTGAGGCGTCCGTGAGTGACCTCACTGCGGCGCTCAATCTCTCCCAGCCGACGGTGAGTCATCACCTTCGGATCCTCACCGAGGCCGGCCTACTCGAACGCGACAAGCGCGGGGTCTGGGCGTACTACCGCCTGGTGCCCGCCGCGATCGCGCAGATCGCCGACCTGTTGACGCCGCCCCGGAAGCGGGCGACGAAGAGGGCCCGCTGACCGGCCCGGAAGGCCGGCTCGTCACATCCGCTCCACCGTGCGGATGCCGAGCAGGTGCAGCCCCTGCCGCAGGGTCCGGGCGGTCAGCTCGGCCAGCAGCAGCCGGCTCTCCCGCAGCTCATCCGGGGCACGCAACACCGGGCAGCGTTCGTAGAACGCGTTGAACGCGGTCGCGAGTCGGTGCAGGTAACCGGCGAGCTGGTGAAACTCGAGACTCCGCTCCAGCTCGCCGACCACAGCGGCGAAGCCGAGCAGCTCGACCGCGAGCGCGCGCTCCGCCGGCTGCGCCACCACGATGGGCGCGTCCGGCCGCACGGCGGTCCCGGCCCGCCGCAGCACGGACCGGATCCGGGCGTACGCGTACTGGAGGTAGGGAGCGGTGTTGCCGTCCAACGCCAACATCCGCTCCCAGTCCAGGACGTAGTCCTTGGTCCGGTCGACGGACAGGTCGGCGTACTTGATGGCACCGATGCCCACCGCGCGGCCGATCTCGTCAGCGGTCTCGGCGGCCAGCTCCGGGTTCCTGCTCCGGGCCAGGTCGGTGGCACGGGCGACCGCCTCCTCCAACAGCCCGACCAGCTTCACCGACTCACCGGCCCGGCTGCGCAGCATCCGCCCGTCGGTGCCGAGGATGGACCCGAAGCCCAGGTGCTCAGCCCGGGCCGGTGGGCAGAGCCAGCCGGCCGCCTCAGCGACGGCGAACACCATCGCGAAGTGCTGCCGCTGCGGTAGGCCGACGACGTACAGCAGCCGGGTCGCGCCCAGCTCGCCGACGCGCTGCCGCAGTGCGGCCAGGTCGGTGGCCGGATAGCCGTACCCACCGTCACTCTTGCGCACGATCAGCGGCAACGGCTCGCCGTCCCGGCCGGTGAACCCGGGCGGAAAGACGCACTCGGCCCCACCGCTGGGCAGCAGCAGCCCCAGCCGCTCCAGGTCGTCGACGACGCCCGCGAGCAGGTCGTTGTAGGCGCTCTCGCCCCGAAAGTCGGCCCCGGACAACGTCACGTCGAGCAGGTCGTACACGGTCAGGAAGTACCGCTCGGACTGCGTCACCAGCAGCCGCCACAACCGGCGGGTCCGTTCGTCACCGCCCTGCAACGCGACCACCCGCAGCCGCGACCGTTCCTGGAACTCCTCGTCGACGTCGAACTTCACCCGGGCCGCCCGGTAGAAGGTGTCCAGGTCCCCCATCGACAGGTTCTGCGCGGCTTCGGTCTCACCGAGGTCGATCAGGTGCTCGATCAGCATGCCGAACGGCGTCCCCCAGTCGCCCAGGTGGTTGACCCGCACCACCCGGTGCCCGAGCCAGTCCAGCAGCCGCACCGCCGCATCACCGATGACTGTGGAACGGAGATGGCCGACGTGCATCTCCTTCGCCACGTTGGGCGCCGAGTAGTCGACCACCACGGTCTGCGGCGTCGCCGTCGGCGGCACGCCGAGCCGGGCGTCACCGGCCAGCCCGGCGACCAGGTCGGCCAGGGCCCGGTCGGCAACCGTCAGGTTGAGGAAACCCGGCCCGGAGACCTCCGCCGACACGCCGACGTCGTCGAGCACCGCGAGCGCCAGCACCGCCGCGGCGATGTCGCGCGGCGGCCGGCCGAGCCGCCGGGCCAGGGCCAGCGCCGCGTCGGACTGGAAGTCCGCACGCGGAGACCGCCGCACGAGCGGGTCGACCGGGCCGCCGGCCACTGCCGCGAACGCCGGTGCCAGCCGGTCCGACAACAACTTTTCAAGATCCATGAGTACGCCGATCTCGCTCGGACCCGCGCTGTCACGCGAGCCGTTGACGGGGAGATACGGGCGGACCGAGGACGACCAGCGAACGACCGGCGGCTCGATCCGCCGGTCGCAGAGAAAACAGGTCAGCGTGGGCGGGCGACGGATCGCCGGCGTCGCCGCGCACCGACCTGGACGTCACACGACAGTCCGGTGCACTGAGCGATCACGCTGGTCATGCGGGGTAGCCTAGCGGCCCGGCCGAGCGACGACATCTCAATTCCAGTGGTCCGGTCGATGCTCGGGGCGTGGTCGTTTCGTTGGACACCGGGCAGGGAACTGCCAAGGGACAGACGAGGGGTGACGATGAGCCGATACACACCACTGCCGGTGACCCGTACGCGACGCGCGCTCGCGCTGCTCCCACTGCTCGGCGCCGTCACGCTCGCCGCTGCCTGCACCACCACCGAGGATCCGCCCGGCTCGGCCCCGGCGACCACCGCACCGGCCACCACGTCGGCATCAGCGCCCCCGACAGAGCCTCCATCGCCGAGCGCGAGCACCCCGGTGACCATCCCGACCTCGGCCTTCGTCGAGTTGCCCGCCGAGCTGCGGAAGTCTCCGCGACGGACGACGCCCGTCGAGGAGGCCCTGCCGAAGCTGTGCGGCAACGAGTTCGGCACCGGCGGCCGGCAGGTCACCGCGAGCGCCGCGATGACCGTCACCTACCAGAAGGCCGGCGAGCCCTCCAGCAACGTGCCGCAGGGGATGATCCACCAGACCATCTTCACCTTCGACGGCGACGGCGCCTCGGGTTACCTGGGCCGTCTCCGCACCGCCGTGCAGGCGTGCCCCTCGTACGACCAGGCCGGAATCCGCGTCACCGTCAAGAGTCAGGCACTGCCCGGGGTCGGCGACGAGGCGTTGCTGCTGACCCGGACCTGGCCCGAGACGAGCCTGAACGGCGAACGCACCGGCGACACGGCGTCCAGCCAGATCGCGGTGGCCCGCGTCGACAGCGCGGTGACGGTCCTCGACGACCAGGGGTGGGAGGGCACCAGCGGCAACCCCGCCATCCTGGACCGAGTTGTCCGCGACGGCGTACGCACCATCGACGCCTGGCAGCGGTAATCCGCCCGCCCGCCACCGAAGCGGGGCTTCCACCGATCGGTTCGATCCTCAGTCGGATCATGGACACGCGGACGCGAGTCGCGGTCGCGCCGGAAGACTTGAGGATCTCGGTCCACTGTGGCGACCGCGACCGCGTGACGCAGCCACCCGGGCCATCAGCGTTGGTCGGTGGAGGAGGTCGTCATGTCGGACGGTCAGGAAACGAAGGCGCCGTGGCTCCCGCCGCGGTGGTTCATCCGACTGGCCTGGTCGGTGCACCGGGGCCTGTACCGGGTCACCGGCAGCCGGGTCGGGCTGTGGCGACCGCGCGAGCACCGGTGGGGCACGCTGCGACTGACCACGACCGGACGCCGCACCGGCCAGCAGCGCAGCGTCATTCTCGCGTACTTCGAGGACGGCCCGAACCTGGTCGGCGTGGCGATGAACGGCTGGGGTGAGGGCGCCCCTGCCTGGTGGCTCAACCTTCGGGCGCACCCGGACGCGTCAGCCGATCTGGTCGACGGACGGCGGCTGGTGCGTGGCCGCGTCGCCACCGACGACGAGCGGACACGACTGTGGCCACGCTGGCGCGAGGCCGACAAGAACTTCGACGCCCATGCTGCGCGGCGATCGTCCGAAACGACAGTGGTGGTGCTGGAGCCCAGATCGGAGGGCGACTCCCCAACGTCGTGATGCGCTGCCAGGCCGGGAGTCAACTGCGGCGGTACGACGTCCCGAGGGCGTACACCCCGGGTGGTAGGTCCATCGGCAACTCCGGCATGACGACTCACCAGTGGTTCGCTTCCTAGGCTGCCACCCGTACCGTCACGCGACCGAGGGGATCCACGATGTCCATCAGTCACCTGCTCGCCGCCGCCGTCGTCGCGCCGCTCGGAGGAACCGAACTGGCCGCACCGACAGCCGCGCACCTCCTGGCCCAGCCGACCGCCGCCGCTGCTCTCTCCATGAGTTCCGGGCGCCTCGGCGCCAGTGCGGCCGTCCTGCTGGGGCTGGTCGGCACCATCATCGGAGGACTGGCCCTGGCCCGTCCCGCGAGTCGGCTCGGTACCGGCTCGGGAAGCCGCGGAGCCGTCCTGGCCCTGGCGACGGGGGTGATCGGCGTGGCGCTCGGCGGGCTGGTGGTGGCCACCTCCGACAGTGGCATCGGCACGGGCAACGGGCGAGGCGGGGCCTATGTGGCGCTGGTGGTCGGACTGGCCGGCGTGGTGCTCGGCGGGCTGGCCCTGCTTCGCGCTCGCCGCACCGGCCGCCTGGCGGGCTGACCCTGACCGGTCCCGGCGTGGGATCGGCCGGGCTGATCTCGTTCCATCCGGAGGCTGCCCCGTCGGTGGTCGTTTCGGCCGACCAGCCGATGGTGGTGCTCAGGAGCGAGCGAGCCAACCCGGCACGGTCAGACCGGACTCGTAGGCGAGGATCACCAACTGGGCTCGGTCCCGGGCATGGGCCTTGGTCATGATCCGGCTGACATGTGTCTTGGCGGTCGCCGGGCTCAGCACCAACCGCGCCGCGATCTCGTCGTTGGAGAGGCCGGCGGCGACCAGCGTCAGCACTTCACGCTCCCGCTCGGTGAGCACGCTCAGTCGCGGCCCGGGGTCGGGATGCCTGGCCCGGGCCGCGAACTCGGCGATCAACCGCCGGGTGATCGACGGCGCGATCAGCGCGTCACCCCGGGCCACCACCCGCACTCCGTGGATCAACTCCGCTGGCTCGGTGTCCTTGACCAGGAAGCCGCTGGCACCGGCCCGCAGCGCGTCGTAGACGTAATCGTCCAGGTCGAACGTGGTCAGAATGATGACGCGAGCATCGGAGTTCGCGACGATCTCACCAGTGGCGGCCAGGCCGTCGAGCCCGGGCATCCGGATGTCCATGAGGACGACGTCGGGTCGCAGTTGCCGGGCCAGCCGCACCGCTTCGAATCCATCGGCAGCCTCGCCGACCACCTCGAGACCGTCCTCACCGTCGAGGATGGACCGGAAGCCGGCGCGTACGAGGGTCTGGTCGTCGACGAGAAGCAGCCGGATCACGCCTGCTCCCCCACCGGTGCCGGGTCAGGTCGCATCGGCAGACGGGCGCAGACCCGGAAGCCCCCGTCCGGCTGCGCGCCAGTGGTCAACGAACCGCCGAGTGCCCGTGCCCGCTCCCGCATTCCGCGGATCCCGCTGCCCGGCGAACCCGGCTGGCCGGTGCCGTCGTCCTCGACCTCCACGAGCACGTCGTCGTGATCGGGCCGGACCCGGACCACCGCGGTGGTGGCACGCGCGTGACGCGCCACGTTGGTGAGCGCTTCCTGGACGATCCGATACACCGCCAGATCGACCTCCGGCGGTAGCGACCGCGTCTCGGCCAACTCGGTGCGGATTTCCAACTCCGGCCGGGCGGCTGTCCTGATCAGATCACCGAGGCGGTTCAGGCCAGGTGCGGGCGCGACCGCCGGGGCCTGGCGCAGTGCGCCCAGCGTCGCGCGCAGCTCACTCAACGTCTCCTTGCTGGTCTGTTTGATCGCGGTGAGGGCCTGCTCGGACCGGACCGGGTCGGGTCGGTGCAACGCGGCGCTGGCCTGCACGTTGATCAACGACAGGTGGTGGCCGAGCACGTCGTGCAACTCCCGGGCAATGCGCAGCCGCTCCTCGGTGGCCCGTCGCCGGGCCTCCTCCTCCATCCGCTGCTCGGCGACGACCGCTCGGGCCTGCGCCTCGGCGAGGTAGGCGCGGCGGTTGCGGGTCACGCCGACGATGACCGCGACGAGCCAACCGGCGTGCAGCAGGGTCGCCCCGTTCATGGAGTTCGGGGACCGGTTGTAGCTGTCCGCCACGGCGAAGGCGATCACCGAGGCGAGACCGAGCCCGATGGCGACCGCGAGATATCCCTCGTCGACGACGGTGTAGAGCGCCACAACGAACACCAACATGATCGGGCCGGGCCGGTGCAGCAACGCTCCGTACGCGCCGATGGCAGCCAGCGCCACGACGCCCACCAGCACCGGGTGGCGGCGGCGGACGTACAGCGCGCCGGTGGAGAGCAGCACCGCCAGCAGCGCCGCCCATTCGGCGGCGGCGTCGATGCCGCGCGACTGCACCACCAGGCCCGTGACGGCGACCAGACCCACGGCGGGCACCAGGGCCACGTCCGCCGTCCGGCCCCGCCACCCTGACATGGGCCGAAGCCTAGCCTCCCGCGATCCAGCGGGAGAAGGTCCGACTGGACGGTTCAGGTGTGCCGGTGGCCCTCGGCCAGGTTCGCGTCGTAGCCGGCGGCCTGGAGGGCGAACAGTTCGGCGTACCGGCCGCCGGTGGCGACGAGGTCGGCGTGTGTGCCGGCCTCGACGAGCCGGCCGTGGTGCAGGACGAAGATCCGGTCGGCGTGCCGGACGTTGGCGAGCCGGTGCGTGATGAGGATCGTGGTGGCACGACCTCTCCGGTCCCGGATGGTCTGGAACAGGGCGTCCTCGGCGCGGGGGTCGAGCGCGGAGGACGGCTCATCCATGATCAGCAGCTCGGCGTCGCGCAGGAACCCGCGAGCCGCGGTGATGCGCTGCCACTGCCCACCGGAGAGGTCCTGGCCTCGCGCGAAGGTCCGGTCGAGCAGCGTCTCGTACCCGTGCGGAAGTTCATTGATCATGTCGTGGGCGACGGCGCGGCCGGCGGCGGCCTCGATGCGATCCTGCCGGGCCTCGCTGTCGACGTCGCCGATGGCGATGTTCGTGGCCGCGGTGAACGGCCACTTGTGGTATTCCTGCGTCACCACCGCGATCCGGGCGCGCAGCCCGTCGACGTTCCAGTCCGACAACGGGCGGCCGTTCCACTCGATACTGCCCTCGCTGGGGACGCGAAGGCCGGCGATCATCGCGGCGAGGGTCGTCTTTCCCGAGCCGTTCTCCCCGACGAACGCGACAGTCTGCCCGGCGGTGATCGTCAACGTCACGCCGTCGACGGCGGGGTCGTCCCGATCGGGGTAGCGCAGGCTCACCTCGTTGACGGTCAACTCCCGCAGCCGCTCAGGATCGGCCGCGGCAACGGACCCGGTGCTGGTCGGCAGGTAGGCGTCGGCGCGGGTCATGAACCCGGTGTAGTCGCCGAAGTGCTGCCCCTCGGTGTAGACGTGGTCGACCTGAAAGGTGGCGATGGCCAGGGACCGCTGCGCGGACTGCACCGCGATGACGCAGGTCGCCGCGGCGGCGAGCGGGATCTGCCCGTCGAGGAGCAGCAACCCGAGCAGGGCGTAGACGGTGCCGGTCGCGAGGCCACCGACGACGGCTCCGACCGTGGTGGTCGTGGTGACCCGCCGGGCGAGGGCAAGCTGGATGTCGGTCTCCACCTGCATCACCCGGTCGTACTGGTCGAGCAGGAACCGGCGCAGCCCGTAGGAGCGCAACTCCGGGGCCGAGGCACGTTCGGCCATCAACTTGTGCAACAGCCACAGTCGACGTCGACGCACCGATCCGGCGGTGTACGTCTGGTAGCGCAGATGCCCGGCCCGCAACGACGCCCACGCATTGGGCACCGTGGCGACCAGCAGCGCCAGCAGCAGCAGCGGGTGGATGATGACGACGGCGGCCGCCACGGCGAGCAGCCCGGCCAGCCCGGCGAGCAGGTTCATCGACGCCTGCACCAGCCCGATCGTCGACTCGGTGCCGCGCGAGGCGCGTTCCATGTCATCGGCGAACGCGTCGGCGTCGAACGCCTCCAACCGGACCGCTGTGGACACCTCGAACAGGCCCCGCTCCACCTCACGGCTCACCCGGGGCGTCAACCCGTTCTGCGCGTACCCGGTGGCGATGCCCATCCCGGCGCGGAGCGCGACCGTCGCCGCCAGCACGGCCAACGCGGGCAGCGCCGCCCGAACCTTGTCCGCGGTCGGTCCGCCGGCGAACAGTTCCACCAACACCCGCTGCGTGGCCAACAGGCCGAAGGCGGCCATCACCCCCGCGCCGACCGTGGCCGCGGCCACCACACCGGTACGGAGCCGGTCCGCGCGCCAACTGATACCGATGGCTGTCCAGACGAGCCTGGGCAGCTCCGCGAAGACGGCGAAGACGCCGGCCTCCGCGCGCGCCCGGACCCCCGTCTCCCACCACATCTCCCGCAGTTCCGGCAGCACCGACTCGGTACGCCCCGGGCCGGGTTGGCCCGGTCGAACGCGGCGAGCCTCTGCGGTGGCGGTCTCGATCATGGTCGTACCTCCCGGGGCGGCTGCCGTCGCCGTCTCAGCCAGCGCAGGCGGATTGGCGGGTTCCTGGAGGATTGGACCACCCGGGTATAGCCCTTAGCAATTGGCCGGTCACTAATTGTCATGACTGACGTGGTGGCCGGATGCGGCGCCACTGCATCGCGTCGGACGCCCGTGCCATGATCGCGCTCACCTCAGAGCAAGGAGCATGGCGGCATGGCCACGGCGATCGTTCGGGACGAGACAGCGACAGGGAAGGCCATCGACCACTGGCCGTTGACCGGGCTGCCGGAGCGCATCTCCGCTCGGGAGCTGGTCCGGCTACGCGTCCGCGAGGAGGTTGCCCGGTTCAACGCCCAGCAGTCCGAGCACTTCCGGGGATTGGTTCAGCCAACCGACACGGAGGCCACCCTGAACGGCTACCGGGTCACCTCGGGCCGGCGGCTCGACTGGGAGCAGCAGGCGGATGCCGCCTGTAAGGCCTTCGCCCGCAACGGCTTCCTGCTGCTGGTCGGGCACCGCCAGATCGAGGACCTCGACGAGGAGATCGATCTGCTGGCCGACCCGGACGTGGCGTTCGTACGGCTCGTCCCGCTGGTGGGTGGCTGACATGGCTGACTGGGCAGCGCTTCTCCCCGTCCTGACCGAGGCGGACCGACGTCGGGTGGAGTTCAGTCTCGCCGAGGCGGACGCTCGAATCAGGGCCGTCCTGCACGCCGCCAGCACTTACCACTGGCGGTACTCGGTGACCAACGTGCCGGAGTGGAGCGCGGTCGAGACGTGGCCCGTCGAGCTACGCCGTAGCGCCGCCCTGGCCATGCACCTGGAGTCGGCGACCAGTTCGACTCCCACCGCGCTCAACGATGTGGTGCGGAGCCTCGCCGACGGCGAGCTGCCCTGGACGCGGGAGGATCTCGTCTGGTGCCTGGAGGTCTGCGCACGCGGCGAGTGCTACGACAACGGGGCGCACCTGGAGTTACCGGCCGTGGTCGCCGCGCGCCTGGCGCCGGCCGAGTTGGCCGACCTGGTGCCTGCCCTCGACGCCCTCGTCAGCGAACTGGTCGGTGACCATTTCGTCGCAGTGGAGCCTCGACGACGCGCTGTCCTCCTGATCGGTGCGGGCCTCGATCGTGCCACCGGCCGGAGTGTGCCGTCCTGGCTGCTCCACGACGGAGACGGGTTCGGGCCGCTCGCCCGCGCCAAGTTGGGTGTCGTCCTCGCCGCGCCGGGCGTGCCGGAGTTGCTGGCGCACTGCGCCTCGTTGGAGAAGCCGACAGCGCCAGCGAAGTGGCAGCGCCGCGTCGACGACCTCCTCGCCACCGCGCCGGGCGGCACCGCGGCCGTGCAATCGATCCTGGAAGCATTCGCCGCCTACGGTGTCCCCCTGCACGACGACACCGACCGCCTCCTACGCGGCCTGGTCTGGGCGCTGTCGCGCCAGCCGGACGAGCGGGCGACGGACCTGTTGGCGCGGGTGACCGCCGCCGCGGCGGCGGCGCCACGACAGTCGCCGGGCTTCCCCCATGCCCAGAAGACGGCGGTGGCGGCCATTCAGCTGCTCGCGGGACGCGACGGCGAGGCGCCGTTACGCACGCTGGCGAGGCTGGCGGTCACGGTCCGGAACAAGGCGGTGCAGAGCCGCGTCCAGACCGCACTGGCCACCCTCGGGGCGCTGCGCGGGTGGTCGCTCAACGAGGTGATGGAGCTCGCCGTCGACGACCACGGGCTCGCCCCCGACGGTCGACTGTGCACAGGGGTCGGGCCGTACGAGGCGGCGGTCGAGGTGATCGGCGAAAAGGCGCGCCTGACCTTCTCGCGTGACGCCGTCGCGCTCAAGGGCGTTCCGGCTGCGGTGAAGCAGGCGTACGGTGGCGAACTCCAGCGACTGCGTGACCTCGCCAAGAGTGTCGGCGCGACGCTGTCCGGCGAGCGCCAGCGGGTGGAGGGGCTGCTGTCCGAGGAGCGCATCTGGTCGTACTCGGACTGGTCGGCCCGATACCTCGAACACCCGATCACCGCGACCTACGGGCGGCGGTTGGTGTGGGAGACCAGCAGCGACGGCCACCGGTGGACGGCGGGCCTGCCCCGACGCGACAGCGACGGTTGGACGATCGCCGACCTGGAGGGTCGGGCCGCCCCGGGGGATCAGGTCAGGCTCTGGCATCCCGTCCGCGCGACGACGGACGAGGTCCTCGCCTGGCGGGAGCACGTCCTCGCCACCGGTCTGACGCAGCCGTTCAAGCAGGCCTTCCGAGAGGTCTACCTGCTCACGCCCGCCGAGGAACGGACGCACACCTATTCCAACCGGTTCGCCGCGCACATCCTGCGCTACCGGCAGGCGAACGCGCTCGTCCGCGCCCGTGGCTGGCAGGCCGGATACCTCGGCACCTGGGACGGCGGCTACGAGAGCGAAGCCACAAAGCCCTTCGGCGGTGGTATGTGGCGGGCATCGTTCCACCACCAACTGGTCGCCAACACGGATGAACGCCGCCACGACGTCGAGTTCTGCTCCACCGACCAGGTCCGCTTCGCCCAACGCGACGGCGCGACCTGGCAACCGACGCCGGTCGTCGACGTGCCACCGCTGGTGTTCAGCGAGGCCATGCGGGACGTGGACCTGTTCGTCGGCGTCACCTCGATCGCCAGTGACCCGCAGTGGGCCGATCGCGGCGAGGATCGCTTCCACGCCTACTGGCACAGCACTGCCGTCGCGGAGCTGACCCCGTCGGCGCAGGTGCGCAAGGACGCACTGGCTCGGCTGCTGCCCCGCACGAACATCGCCGATCGGGTGCGCCTTTCCGAACGGTACCTGCACGTCCGCGGCACCATCCGCAGTTACCGGATCCACCTCGGGTCCGGCAACATCATGATGGAGCCCGACGACGCCTATCTCTGCATCGTCGCGGCGCGCGACCGCACAGGCCGGCTGCACCTGCCCTTCGACGACGACCCCATGTTGTCGACGATCCTGTCCAAGGCGTTCATGTTGGCCGCCGACGACACGATCACCGACACCACTGTGCTCGGGCAGCTCGCCAGATGACCGGGAAGCCCAGTGATCAATCCTTCGCCAGGACGTCGAGCCGCGCTCGCAGCGCCGTGGCGATCTCGCCCGCCGCGACGATCTGATCCGGGGTGAGGGCGTCGACGAAGAGCTCCCGGATGGCGCGCAGGTGGGGAAAGGTGGCTCCGCTGAACGCCTCGGCGCCGGCCGCCGTGAGCAGCACCTCCGACCCGCGGGGAACCGTGGCGCACTCCTGGCGGCGGATCAGGCCGCGCCGCTCCATCCGCCCGAGGTGGTGGGAGAGTCGGCTCCGCTCCCACCCGATGTGCGAGGCGAGTTCGGACGACCGCATCGCCTGGCCCTCCGCCTCGCTGAGGGCGAGGAGCACGGAGTAGTCCCCGGTCGAGAGCGAGGAGTCGCCCTGTAGTCGGGATTCGAGCCGGGAGCCGAGCGCTGCCGTCGCCTCGATGAAGTCCCGCCAGATTCGCAGCTCGTCGGCGGTCGGGAGCTGTCGTCCGCCCCGCCGGCCGGGTGTGGCCTCCGTCATCTCACTCTCCCGGGAATTGACGTGTCAATCGTCAAGTTAGCATCATTGACACGTCAACCGGTAGGTCCGCTCCCGTGGGCCGGCGGCGGATTGCACGGAGGAGGAGACGATGGCAGCTGCAGACTTCGAGCTGGGGCTCAACTCGTTCGGGGAGGTGGCCACCGACGGCGACCGGGTTCTGAGCGACGCCGAGACCGTACGGCTACTCGTGGACGAGGCACGGCTCGCGGAGTCGGCCGGACTCGATGTGTTCAGCGTCGGTGAGCACTACCGCGAGGGCCACAACGACTCGGCCACACCCGTACTGCTGGCCGCGGCCGCGACGGCGACCGAGCGAATTCGCCTCGGCACCTCGGTCACCGTGCTCAGCACCAACGACCCGGTACGGCTCTACCACGAGTTCTCCACCCTCGACGCCGTCTCCGACGGTCGCGCCCAGATTGTCCTCGGCCGCGCATCCGCTACCGAGTCGTTTCCGCTGTTCGGTTACGACCTGGCCGACTACGAGCGGTTGTTCGAGGAGAAGCTGGACCTCTTTCTGCGGCTTCAGCAGGACGAACCGGTCACCTGGTCCGGGTCGGTACGAACCCCACTGACAGCGCAGCGGCTGCACCCACGGATGCAGCCGGGCGGCATCCCGACCTGGATCGGTGTCGGGGGAAGCCCAAATTCGGTCATCCGCGCCGCCCGGCACGGACTTCCGCTCATGCTCGCGATCATCGGCGGGCGCCCCCAGCGCTTCGCCGGCCACGTCGACCTCTACACCAGGGCGCTCGAACAATTCGGGCATACCCTGCAGCCAATCGGGCAGCACTCACTCGGCCTTGTCGCAGACACCGACGAGGAGGCGGTGGAGACGTGGTGGCGATACTGGCAGCCGGTCGTGGCGGCCTTGGCCGCCGAACGCGGCTTCTACAAACCAGACCGCGCGCGCTACGAGGCCGAAATCGACCACGGGGCGCTCTTCGTCGGATCGCCCGAGACGGTGGCGCAGAAGATCGCCAAGGTCGCTCGCGACCTGCGACTGAGCCGCTTCGACCTGAAGTACGACATCATGCACCTGCCCCGCGAGGCACGCGCGCGCACCATCCAACTGCTGGGCAGTGAGGTCGCGCCGCGGGTCCGGGAGCTGCTGGCTAAGGAGCCCAACCATGTCTGATCTGCTGTTCGGCCTGGACACCTTCGGCGACGTACCGCAGGACGACGCCGGCAAGCTCGTCTCCCACGCGGCGGCGATCCGGCAGGTCGTCGACGAGGCCGTGCTCGCCGACCAACTCGGGGTCGACGTCATCGCCCTGGGCGAGCACCACCGGCCGGAGTACTCGGTCTCCACGCCGGAGACGGTGCTGGCCGGAATCGCCACCCGCACCTCGCGGATCCGGTTGGCCTCCGGCGTGACCGTGCTGAGTTCGGACGACCCGGTACGGGTGTTCCAGCGCTTCGCCACAGTGGACGCGCTCTCGAACGGCCGAGCCGAGGTCATCCTCGGTCGCGGCTCGTTCACCGAGTCGTTCCCGCTCTTCGGCTACGACCTGCGCGACTACGACACGCTGTTCGAGGAGAAGATCGAACTGTTCGTCAAGTTGCTGGACGAGAAGCCGGTCACCTGGAGCGGCACCCTACGTGCCCCACTGGAGAACGCCGACGTGTTCCCGAAGACCGAATCGGGCCACCTGGACACCTGGGTCGGTGTGGGTGGCTCGCCGCAGTCGGTCGTCCGCACCGCTCAGTACGGGCTGCCACTCATGCTCGCCATCATCGGCGGCGCCCCCGAGCGCTTCGCGCCCTACATCGACCTGTACCGCCGGGCGGCCGATCAGCTCGGTACCACCGCGCACCCGGTCGGCATGCACTCGCCGGGCTTCATCGCCGACACCGACGAGCAGGCCAAGGAGATCTACTGGCCGCACTACCGGATCATGCGAGACCGGATCGGCAAACTGCGGGGTTGGCCCCCGATCCGCCGTCCGGAGTTCGACTCCGAGGTGGAGAACGGCTCCCTCTACATCGGTTCACCGGAGACGGTGGCCCGCCGGATGGCCCGTGCGATCCGCAGCCTCGGCGTCGGCCGGTTCGACCTCATCTACTCGGCCGGAGCGCAGCCGGCCAGCGCCCGGATGCGCGCCGTGGAACTCTACGGCTCGAAGGTGATCCCCATGGTCCGCGAACTGCTGGCCTGATCAGCACTTTCCAAGCGAGAGGACGACATGAACGACAACGACCGGAGCCGGCCTGCGACCCTCGGCATCCTCGGGGCCGGCAAGGTGGGCACGGTGCTCGCCCGGCTCGCCGTCGCCGCCGGCTACCGGGTACGGGTGGCCGGCTCCGGCGACCCGGCGAAGATCGCCCTCACCGTCGAGGTCCTCGCCCCGGGGGCCGAGGCCACGACGGCGGTCGACGCGGCGGCCGACGCCGACGTCGTCATCCTCGCCCTACCCCTGGGCAAGTACCGCAGCGTTCCCGCCGACGCGTTGCGCGGCAAGCTCGTCGTCGATGCCATGAACTACTGGTGGGAGATCGACGGCATCCGCGACGACCTCACCAACCCGCGTACCTCGTCGAGCGAGACCGTCCAGGCGTTCCTGTCCGGCTCACGCGTCGTGAAGGCCTTCAACCACATGGGCTATCACGACCTGGAGGACGAGGCCCGGCCGGCGGGGGCGACCGGCCGCAAGGCCATCGCGATCGCCGGCGACGACAACGCCGACCTCACCGAGGTCGCGGCCCTGGTGGACGCGCTCGGCTTCGATCCGGTCGTCGCCGGCCCGTTGGCCGAGGGGGTACGACTCGAGCCGGGCAGCGAGTTGTTCGGCGCCAACGTGAGCGCCGACGAGGTACGCGCCATGCTCGACCGCTTCGGAGAGTCGGAGCGGGGACGGATCATCACCGCTGCCCGAGCCTCGACCTCGCCCGAGGCTGCCTAAGCGTCGAACGCCGCCCGCGGTTCGAGGCGCTGGCCCACGGCGTACTGCTCGTCGAAGCCGGTCGGGCCCAGCGCCTCGGTCGCGGCGGCGCGCATCCTGGCCAGGTCCGCCGCGTCGTCCGGGTCCGGCACCTGGCCGAGTGCCGCGAACGCGGCATCGGCGACGCCGATCATCCGGGCCGCGCGGGAGTGGTCCCCGTCGGCGGTCGCGAGCGCGGCACCCGCGACGCAGACGTACGGCACGAAGTCGGCCCAGCGGTTGCGGAACACCCGCTCGCGGTTCTCGGCGAACAGCGTTCGGGCCACGTCCAGGTTGCCCAGCCCCAACTCGCAGAACGCGAGGTTGTGGAATTCGGAGTTGACCGTCTTGGGTTGGCCGAGCGCCTCGTTGAGCGCGATGCTCTCCCGGTACAGGTCCCGAGCGCGGAGCAGGTCACCGGACATCCTCGCCACGCCGGCCAGCACGTGCCTCGGTCGTTCCTCCAGGGCCCGGTCGCCGGAGCGCAGCGCCACCGCGAGGGCCTCCCGGGCCCGTGCCTCGCCCCCCGGCAGGTCACCGCCGCGAATGGCGACCCGGGCGAGGCTGTACCGGGCCTCCACCTCGCCCACCAGGTCACCGGCCGCCTGGGCGCGCTCGATCTCGGCCTCGCTCATCCGCACCACGGCGTCGGTCTCGCCACGCCGGAAAGCCGAGCGGACGTTCTCGCTGAAGGTCACAGGTCTTCCTCCTTCTGGCCGGTCGCGCCGGTCAGGCCGCCTGGAACACGGTCCAGGTCTCCACGAGCGTGAAGCCCATCGCCTCGTAGAGCGGGCGACCCATCGGGCTGGCGTGCAGGTACGCTGCGTCCGCGCCGGCGGCGACGCCGTCGCGCAGCGCCGCCTCGGTGAGCGCCCGGCCCAGGCCGCGACCCCGGGCGGACGGTACGACGGCGATGTTGAACACCCCGATCACGCCGGGTGTGCGCATTCCGAGCCCGGTGCCGACGGGGCTGCCAGCCTCCTCAGCCATATACCCGGTGATGGCGTCGGTATCGAGCACCGCGCCGCCCATCAGCGGGCCGAAAACGCCGTCGGGCGCCTCGAAGCTCCGGGTGAGGGCGTCGGTGTACCTGTCGCTCTCGGCGGCTCCGACCCGGCGGACCATCGCCTGCTGGGTCGAGCCGGCCCGGAACACGATGTCGTCGGTGGCGCAGGCCATCAGGGGGAGGTCGCCGCGTCCGCGTAGCCCGTGCCGGGCCGCCAGTTCGGCGACCTCGTCGCTCGCCGCACCGCGAATGATGATCGACCAGTGCGGTGTCTGCCGGCTGACCTCGGTCGCCAACTCGTCGATGGCCGCGAGATCCGGCTCGGTGGCCGTTTCGAGGACCCCGTTGAGTGTCGGAACGCTGGCGTGGGTGAGCCCCGCACGGGCGGTGCCCCGCTCGGCGTACCAGCCCTTCGGCGTCACCCGGCAGAGCAGTTGGATCGCGTCGAAGTACGCCGTCGCCATCTGGTCGGCGGTGGTGCTCATGTCTGGTTCCCCCGGAACGCTCGCTCGCCCTCGTCCGGCAACTTAGCCACCGGGCGGGCTGCTGAGCACCTTCGAGAGGCCGAGGTCACCCCGCAGCGGCACCTCACCGGCAGGAGGGCGGTCCTCGAACGATCAGGAATCGAGAAGCTCGGGAGCGCCGCCCGACCTAGCCTTTTCCCAGGCAGTCGGCAGCGCGCCGGGCCAGACGACGAGAGGAAGCCCGACAATGTCCGCGAAGAGCACCACGACCGGGTCCAACGGCTTCAGCGCCGAGGAACGGGCCGCGATGAAGGAGCGCGCCGACGAACTGCGCGCCGAGGGCAAGAAGGGCGCCAAGAAGGCGGACGGGCTGCAGGCGGTCCTCGACCGGATCGCGCAGATGGAACCGGAGGACCGTGCGCTCGCCGAGCGGGTGCACGTGACGGTGACCGCCGCCGCCCCGGCCCTGACGCCGAAGACCTGGTACGGGATGCCCGCCTACGCGAACGAGGACGGCAAGATCGTCGTCTTCTTCCAGGACTCCGGCAAGTTCAACTACCGGTACTCGACAGTGGGCTTCCAGGACCCGGCCAACCTCGACGACGGGGATTTCTGGCCGGTGGCGTACGCGTTGCAGCAGTGGAGCCCGGCCGTGGAGAAGAAGATCACCGAGCTGGTGCGGACTGCGGTCTCCTGACCGACGCCCGCCCTCTCGTTGGCTGGCTCACGGTGCGATGATCGAGGCCCGGAGCCGACGGAGACAGGTGGTGCGGACGATGCGGTATGAGCCGCCGACGGTACGACGAGTCCCCCGATGACCGGCCGGGCCGGTGAGGTGTTCGACACCGGTCGGACGGTGTCCGACATCGAGTCGTTGCTCGCCGCGGACCTGCCCACGGGCGGCGTGCCGGTCAGCGAGGGGGACCCGGCCACCGGTGAGTGGACCGGCACCCGTGGCGAGGGCTTTCGGGTCGCCCCGCTCTGGGAGAGCGACGCCCTGACGGGTGTGTACGGTCGCGAATGGAACGAGGCCGAGGAGGCCGCCGAGGCGAACCTGGCCCTGGTCGTAGCGGAGTTGGACCAGAGGTGGGGCACGCACCGCAAGGTCTCCATGCGGGTGCCGCTGTTTCGGGGTCAGGCCGGTGAACCCATGCCGGCGCTGTTCCAGTCGCTCTGCGACCTGGACTGCTACGGCGACCTGACCGTCTGGGGGCCGACGGTGACCGAGGGGCGGTGGGTCGCGGTCTCAGTCAACCAGTGTGACGGCGACGCTCCGATGATCATGACGGCGGTCGTCAGTCAGCTACCGATCATCGAACTGTCGGACTGACCTGCCAGGTGACCCACGGCCTGGGTGCGGGGCTGTCATCGACCTTGCCCACAGCTCCTATGGTTCGTGCATGTCGATCACAGACCATGCGCTGGTTGTCGAGGCGGCGGAAGCTGGAGCCTCAGTTGTCCGCTCCCGGTACGGCTCAGCACTGACGCGCGTCATGAAGACCGCCGGCGACTTCGCCACCGCCGCCGACGTCGAGGCCGAGCAGGCCATCATCGACGTCCTGCGCGCGGCGCGTCCGGGCGACGCCGTGGTGGCCGAGGAGAGCGGGCGCACGGGTGCCGGCGACAACGGGCGCACCTGGCTGGTCGACCCGCTGTGCGGAACGTTGAACTTCGCCGCGCGGACCATGCTGGCCTCGGTCAACGTCGCCCTGCGGGTCGGGTCGGACGTCACAGTGGCGGCCTCGGTGGACCCGTTCGCCGATGAGGTGTTCTGGACCGACGGCACCGCCGCGTACGTCCGGGGCGCGGGAACGGATGGGCGACTCGTCCCGTCGGCCGAGTCGGCGCTTGTCGACCTCAACCTCGACCCGCCCTTTCCCAACCGGGACGTCTTCCTGGCCGCCCGCATGCTCGCCGACGAGAGCTTCCTCGAACAGTTCCGCCCCCGGGTGGTCTCCACCAGCCTGGCCGTGGCCTGGGTCGCCGCCGGCCGCCGCGCCGCCTACGTGACGGACCGCCACGACCTGCGCAACAGCGTCCACTTCGCGGCCGGAATCGCGCTCTGCGAGGCGGCGGGCTGCGTGGTCACCGGGCTCGACGGCCAGCCCTTGCACGCCGGTGGGGACGGTCTCGTCGTGGCCGCGGACGAGCGGACGCACGCCGCCCTGCTGACGCTCATCCGGAAACAGCACTCGCCATCGACTCGACCTTGACATGAAGTGCGGTTGAGGTTTTAGCGTCCCTAGATGATCACGTCCGGGCCGCCGCGCCCGGACGCACGTCAGCCGAACGCCACAGTCGAAGGGATTCCGATGTTCCTGTCCCACCTTCTCCGCCCACGCACCGTCGCGAGCGCGCACTGCGACCTCCCCTGCGGCGTCTACGACCCGGCGCAGGCCCGCATCGAGGCCGAGTCGATCAAGGCGGTCTCCGAGAAGTACCAGGCCAGCAACGACCCGGAGTTCCGCACGCGCGCGCTGCTCATCAAGGAGCAGCGCGCCGAGCTGGTGAAGCACCACCTCTGGGTCCTCTGGACCGACTACTTCAAGGCGCCGCACTTCGAGAAGTACCCCCAGCTGCACGGCCTCTTCAACGAGGCGACCAAGCTGGCAGGTGCCGGCGGCGCGAAGGGCGCCGCGGACCCGGCGGTCGCCGAGCAGCTCCTCGGCAAGATCGAGGAGATCTCGAAGATCTTCTGGGAAACCAAGCAGAGCTGATCAGCCGGCACCGGGTGGCACCGGCCACCCGGTTCGGCGTACCGCGTTCGGGAGGAACCGCATGACGTCGCGCACCGACCTCGTCGAAGAGTTGATGGGCCGTTTTCCACACGTGCCGCGGGAATCGGTCCTCAAGGAGGACCTGCTGCGGGGCGGGCTCGCCTTCGACGACGCGGCACTGACCGACAACGAGCACGGCGACGTCAAGCCGAAGTCGTACTTCATCTTCTCCTTCGACCACCGGACGCTGCCGGAGTTGGGGACGGCGGCGCTGCGGCGGCCACCGGAGGAGATCGTGCTCACCGGGGGTCCGTACGAGCTGCGTCGTACCGTCGTTTCGGTCCGCACCAACCCCAGCTCGCCGTACCGCGTCGGCACCGACAGCGACGGTCGGCTGCGCCTGTTCCTGGACGGGCGGCCGATCGCCGATGTCGGGCTGCCCCCCATGCCGGCGTACTACCGCCACACGCTCGCCAACGGCAAGTCGGTGATGGAGGTCGCCCCGACGATCCAGTGGGGCTACCTCATCTACCTCACCGCGTTCCGGGTCTGTCAGTACTTCGGCGCCAAGGAGGAGTGCCAGTACTGCGACATCAACCACAACTGGCGGCAGCACAAGCAGGCCGGCCGGCCCTACACCGGGGTCAAGCCCGTCGACGAGGTCCTCGAAGCCCTGGAGATCATCAACCGGCACGACGTCGACCGCGCGTCGCAGGCGTACACGCTGACCGGTGGCAGCATCACCTCGCAGGTCAACGGGCTGGCTGAGGCGGACTTCTACGGCCGGTACGCGCAGGCGATCGAGGAGCGGTTTCCCGGACGGTGGATCGGCAAGGTCGTCGCCCAGGCGCTGCCCCGAGCCGATGTGCAGCGGTTCCACGACTACGGAATCCGCATCTACCACCCCAACTACGAGGTGTGGGACAAGCGGCTGTTCGAGTTGTACTGCCCGGGCAAGGAGCGGTACGTCGGCCGGGAGGAGTGGCACCGGCGCATCCTCGACTCCGCCGAGGTTTTCGGCCCGCGCAACGTGATCCCGAACTTCGTGGCGGGCGTCGAGATGGCCGCCCCACACGGCTTCACGAGCGTCGACGAGGCGATCGCCTCCACCACCGAGGGGCTTGACTACTTCATGTCCCGGGGGATCACGCCCCGGTTCACCACCTGGTGCCCGGAGCCCACCACACCGCTGGGCCGGACGAACCCGCAGGGCGCACCGCTCGAATACCACGTCCGCCTGCTGGAGGCCTACCGGGCGACCATGGACGCCCACGGCCTGTCCAGCCCGCCCGGGTACGGCCCCGCCGGACCCGGGCGAGCAGTCTTCTCGGTCAGCTCCTTCATGGACACCCTGCCGTCCACGGATTCGTGACGGACGCGCACGGGCGGGAACGGGGTCACCTGCCCGCTCCCGCCCGTGCTCGGCGCTAGCTGGCGTACGTCTCGAACTCACCGACCCGTGGCGTACCGCTGGAGCTGTTGATCTTGAAGTTGATCTTGCTCATCGCGGCGGCCGAGAAGGTGATCGAACCGGCCCCGCTACCGGAGGCCAGGACGGCTCCGTTGTCGTTGTTGATCAGCTGCCAGGACCCGATGGAGCCCTGGGTACCGGACGGCTCGCGGATCACCACCCGGGACACCTGAGTCGCCGAGCCCCACTTGATCGAGATCGTGCCGGTCGACCCGGCCGGCGACCAGTAGGTGCTCAGGTTGCCGTCACGCACGTTGCCGTAGCTGGTCCCGCTGGCCTTGCTGGAGCCGTCGGCGCCGGCGCCCAGGCTGAGGTTGGTCCCGCCGCCGGGCGGAGGCGTCGTGGGCGGAGGCGTGGTCGGCGGAGGTGTCGTCGGCGGAGGCGTGGTCGGCGGAGGCGTCGTGGGCGGCGGGGTCTGCGGCGAGCAACTGCCGTTGGACACCCTCAGGCCCGTGTTGGCGCCGACCGTCTGACGGACGATGTCCGGCACGCAGTTCGCCCCGTCCAGGCTGTACGGGTACGGGATGCTGACCGTGGTGTTGGAGGTCGGGTTGGGGCCGGCGGGGTAGTTCTCACTGCCGGCGCTGGACCAGGTCACGTTGTCGAAGACGTTGCCGGCGACCTGCCAGTAGCCGCGCTCGTTGGTGTAGAAGGTGCCCAGGACGTCCTTGGAGTCGCGGAAGTAGTTGTTCTCCACTTTGGCCCTGGCCCCTGCCCGGGAGTTGATCCCGGATTCATGCAGGCTCACGTAGTGGTTGTTGTAGATGTGGGCGACCCCGCCGCGCAGCAACGGCGTGCGGGAGTCGATGTTCTCGTAGAGGTTGTGGTGGTACGTGATGAAGCCGTTCGACAGGTCGCTCTCGCTGGACCCGACGAGACCACCGCGACCTGAGTTGCGCAGGATGCTGTAGGACAGCGTCACGTACTGGGTGTTGTCCTTCATGTCGAAGAGGCCGTCGTACCCCTCGGACTCCCCGCCCGAGGCCTCCAGGGTGACGTGATCGACCCAGACGTTGCGGACCGTGCTCTCCATGCCGATGGCATCCCCACCGTTGGAGGTGGGCGAGCCCGACTTCTTGACGTTCCGCACTGTCACGTTCTGGATGATGATGTTGCTGGAATCACGGATGT
The DNA here is from genome assembly GCF_003857035.1 of Micromonospora arida. Taxonomy (GTDB): domain Bacteria; phylum Actinomycetota; class Actinomycetes; order Mycobacteriales; family Micromonosporaceae; genus Micromonospora; species Micromonospora arida. The sequence goes on along the minus strand of NZ_QGSY01000275.1, from coordinate 85,220 downwards.
GGATGCCGAGCTGGTCGAAGACGGCGCCGCTGCCGACCCCGATGATGGTGACGTTGCTGATCTGCTTGAGCTCGATCACGCCCGCGGCGGTGTTGCAGCTCGACCCGGACACCTTGCTGGTGTTGCCGTGGTTGATCGTTCCGGTCACCTCGATGGTGATCGGGGTGCTGCTGCTGGTCCGTCCGCACAGTGCCGCGTGGATCGCCGTGCCCGTGCTGGCCCGCACCGTCTGCCCGCCCGCGCCGCCGGTGGTCCCGCCGTTCTGGGTGGCGTAGCCGGTGGCGTTACCGACCGCCGCCGATGCCTGCGGGGTCGGCAGCACCACCCCGGCCGCGATCACCACGGCCGCCGCAGCCGCCGCGGCCAGTACCGCCTGACGTCGCAACACGACTGGTCGTCTCATGTCGCCTCACCTTCGCATTCGTCTCGTTCCAGGCTTCGCCCCGACGGACATCGCGACCGCACCTGCCGACGAACATCATTCGGAATTGGCGACAGTCAATCGCGAGGATTTCATCGAGGTCTCTCGCGCCCTGGTAGAAGCGGGGATGTGTCGTGCGAACGGGTGTGCCCGGCAACACCGCTCGCCCGACCGTTAAATGAAACATCGATGTAACGCAATCGTAGGAAAGCGGTTTCCCTGAAGGCAATAGCTGACGCTTGCAGGTTTGTTGCAGTGCTCGCGGGGAGGGTCGGGCGTGCGGGCCAGCGCGGTCCGGGCCGTCGGTGGCGCGGGTTCCCGGCTTGTTGCGCGCTCGGTATTGACACGGCTGGGCCCGCCATCGATGCTCTGCTAAATCAGTTTAGCGACCGGCTCGCGTCGACCCGTCCCACTCCTGGCTCCCCGGGCGAGATCGCTGACTGAGCGCACCACCCCCGAGAAAGGACCCGCATGAGACTGCGAAAAGGACTGATCCCGCTCGCTGCCACCCTCGTCCTGGCCGGCGCCTCCGGCACGGCGTACGGCAGCCGGGGCGACACGGACGGAATCCGCAGCATCACCCCGATCACCACCGTCTACACGTACGGCCAGAAGGTCTCGGCGGTGGCGATCGAGTACGGAGCCACGGTCAACCCCCGCACCCTCGACACCGCCACGTTCTCGGTGACCGACACCATCTACAACTTCCGCTTCAACCCCATCGAGGACCTGCCGAAGCTCGCCGACCGGACCGTCACCCACACCTACACCAACGGGACACCGGGCACCCGTGCCGACCACCGATCGGCGCCGGGAAGGTACGTCATCGTCGAGCTCGACCCCGCCGACACCGGCGGCTCGACGGTCATCGTCTCCAAGTGCCCGACCTTCCTCTGCACGGTGAAGGTCAATCCCGAGCTGCCGACCCGGGTCGTGCAGCGCGAGGACGTGCACGGCCAGCCCGGCCGCGGGGCCGGCAAGGGGCCGGTGCTCGCCCGGGCCACCCCGCGCGAGTCCCGACCGGTCACCGAGAAGCCGGTCAACCAACTGGTCGACGAGTTCACCTACGGCTCGTTCCTGAGTGGCGGAATGGTGCTGCCGTACCACTACCACCTGCCGAAGAACTACCAGCCGGGCCGCAAGTACCCACTGATGGTCGTCCTGCCCGGTCACGGGATGGGCTGGGACGGCGACAACCTCGGCGTCCAACTCGCCGCCGACATCCCGGCGACCGCGTGGCTCCAACCCCGGTGGACCGGCACCGCCGAGGACGTCATCGTCCTGGCGCCCCAGCACCAGCGGGTCGGTGGGGCCGCCGAGGCGGACCTGCTGGTCAAGCTGCTCGACCAGTTCGTCGGCCAGTTCGCGGTGGACACCCGTCGGGTGTACGCGACGACCGTGTCGTACGGTTCGCAACTGCTCTGGGAGGCGTTCGCCAAGCGTCCGGACCTGTTCGCCGGCGGGTTGGTGACCGGTGGTTTCCCGGTCAACGCCGCCCAGGCGACCGCCATCGCGGCGGCCGAGGTGCCGGTGTGGATCACCCACGGCGAGCACGACCACCTGCTCAACGTCTCGGGCGCGCGCAACTCCACGGCCGTGCTGCGGCAGGCGTACGCCGCCCGGGGCAAGACGCCCGAGCAGACCGCCGGCCTGGTGCGCTACACCGAGTACGCCGACGCCGCGTTCTCGTCGCCGGACTATCACGCGGCGTTCGGGCCGACCTACGAGGACGCCAGCATCCTGCGCTGGCTGCTGGGCCAGTCCAAGCCCTGAGGCCGCGGACCGGGCGACGCCTCGCCGCGATCCGGCAGCGCGGTTTCCTCGCGCCGACGGGTTACCGGCGGGCGTCGCCCGCGTCGGTTTCGGCAGCAGCGGGCGAGCCCCCGACGAGCACGGCCTCCTGACCCTCCTGCCGGCCCTCCTGCCTCGCGCGGGCCAGCAGCCCGGCCAGCCGACGCCGCCGGTGCCGGGCCGCCGCCCGCAGACCCAGGAGCAGGCCGGCCAGCAGGCCCAAGAGTGCGAGCTGCGCCCACGGTACGACCCAGGTGGTGACGGTGGCCGAGGCCGGACGGAGGTCGGCCCCGGCCTGGCCGTCGCCGAGCAACGTCGGCGAGGTGCTGACGGTCGTGCGGAGACGTCCCAGGGCCCAGACGCCGTCGGCCCGGGTCTTCACCGTCCGAGCGCCGCCGGGCAGCAACTCCTCGACGGCGCTGGTGGCGTCGTGGTTGGTCCGGCCGAGCAGGTCGGACATCGCCACCCGACTCGTTCCGCCGACCCAGACGTTGCCGTCGTTCTCGACGGTGTAGTGGACCCGCACCGTGCCACCGGCGAAGGGGTTCCACGACGGGGAGTACGTCGCGTCGAGGCCCCGGACGGCCAGAGCGGCCTGCGCGGAGCCGTTCACCCGCAGCATCACCCGGAAGCCGACACGGCTCTCGACGTTGACCGTGCCGCCCGTGCTGGTGACGGTCGCGGCGATGCCGGCCGGGTGGTCACCCGGTGTGGCGCCCTGGGGCACCGTGATCGTGAACGGCACCACCCGTGTCTCGTTGGGACCGACGGTGGCCTTCTCCTGCACGTCGATCCAGGTGCCGCCGTCGACCGAGGGACGGTCGGACGGCAGCATGTTGAAGCGGCCCTTGTCGGTGAGATAGCCGTCGGCGGCCTTCAGGGAGAAGGCGACGGCAGTGCGGCTGAAGTTCCGTACCGCCAGGTGCTCGGTCACCGCCTGCCCCGGGTCGAGGCTGGCGTTGATCCATCGGCGTTGGTCCGGCCCGGTCGCGGTTGCTGGTTGGACCGTCCAGGTCAGGGCCTTCGGGTCCGGTTCCGCCGCCGCCGCGGTCGGCGCGGCCGCAACCGCGAGGGACGCGACGGCGAGGACGACGAGCGCCCGGCGCAGCGGGGTGACGGTCATGAATCGGCCCTTCGGCACGGGGCTGGGCGGGGGTCCCGGTCCGGGGCCCCCGCCCAGGCCACTACTCGAACAGTGAGAGCGTGAGCGTGGAGCTGTACGCGCCGGCGGCGACCTCCGCCGGAGTCCGCAGGTACAGGTCGGCGTTGACCGAGTACGAGTCGCTGGCGACGGCCTCGGAGTCGAAGGCCGAGACCAACAGCTCCTGGTCGACGAGGCCGACATTGTTGCCCGGCTGGGTCGGCTCGTCCAGGCTGGTCACCACCTCCTCGCCCTCGGTGACCAGGCCGGTCTCCCCGCCGTCGAGCAGGCGCGGCTTCCAGCCGAAGTGGTCGGCGGTGATGGGCGCCTGGCCGGCGGCACCGGTGAAGTCGGTCGCGCTGCCGAGCACCGCCCAGTTGGCGCCGTCGGGCACCTCGTCGGCGACGCGGGTGTCGGTGACCGTCACCGTCGGCAGCGTGCCGACGAACTGGCGTACCAGCAGCGTCGAGCCGTCCTCGGACAGCGCGACGGCGTCGCCCGCGATCGACAGGGCGAGCACGCCCGGTTCCCTGATCTCGTCGATGTCGACAGTGACCCGCACGCTGGCGTCGTCACCGGGCTCGGCCAGTGCGGGCGACGGCAGCACAGCCGCCCCGGTCAGCACGGCGCCGAGGACGCCGGCCGCGAGTGTCTGTCGCCGTTTGTATGTGTTCATGTGATCTCCGTTCTCCGCCATGAGGGGTTATCCGCCGCAGGTGCCGGCGGGGTGTTGCACGGTGCGGACGGTCGTCACGTCGTGTCCGCCGATCGCCCCGGTCACCCGGGCCGTCGCCGAACCCGCCGGCACCGACTCGGCGCGGGTGTTGAAGGACTGGTAGGCGTTCGCGCCCGGCGCGACGGACGTGAACGAGCGCTCGCCGTACGGCGTCTCGAGGGTGATGCCCACCGGCGCGTCGTGGTCGTTGCGCGCCTGCACCGCCACGTACGCCTTGCCGCCCACGCACCGCGTGGACGCGGTGAGCGTGACGGGCAGGTCGGAGCTGGCCGCCGCGAAGGCCCAGTTGTCGATCTCGAAGAGGTCGACGCCGGCCGGGCCGGTGTAGGTGAGGTAGACGTCGTGCACGCCGCTGACGCCGTCAAGTTCGGCGGTCACCTCGGCCCACTGTCCGACCGGCGTGTCCACCGCGACCGTGCCGACGACGGGACCGTTGACGTCGTCCAGCCGGACCTGGATCTGCCCGCCGGCGGCGAGCGCACGCACCCGAGCCGTCAGGCTCTGCGCGCCGTTGTCCCCGAAGGTCACCGAGGACAGTGCCGTCCAGTCCCCGTTGTCGATGTCGCGGACCACGAGGTTGGGTGCCGTGCCGCCGAACTGGGCGGAGCTGCCGTCGACCTTCGTGGTCGCGACGCCCTTGCTCCAGCCGAACGTCTCGGCCTCAAAGACGCGGTACGGGTCGAAGTCGCGGACCTGGTCCACGCCGGCGTAGGTGCCGACGACCTGCTGGATGGTGCCGTCCGGGTTGAAGGTCAGTTCCTGGATGTGCGGGCTGCGGTACCCCTGGGTGGTGTTGCCGTTGATGCGCTTGTTCAGCGTCGGGGCGTGGTACGTGAAGTAGTACCTGCCCCCGAACTCGAACACCGACTGGTGGTTGTTGCCACCGGTGCCGGCCCCGAAGAACTGCGACTGGTTCGGGAAGAGCACCCCGGCGTAGGTCTCCTTCGGCCACGACATCGGCCCGTCGGAGATCATGTAGCCGATCTGGCCACCCCCGGGGTAACCGGGGAGCGGCTGCTGGCTGCCACCGAAGTCGTTCCCGCCGAAGTGCGAGGAGTACGAGAAGTAGTACTTACCCTCGCGCTTGAAGACGTGGCCCGCCTCGAAGGCGACCGGGGCGTCGACCACCGCGGCCGTTCCCTCGGTGGAGACCATGTCGTCGCCGAGTTCGATCGACCGGATGTTCTTCGGGTTGTTGAAGCGCTCGGCCGGCGGCATGCTCGTCGACGCGGGACCACCACCGAAGTAGAGGTACGGCTGGCCGTCGTCGTCGACGAACGGGGCCGGGTCGAACTTCCACGCGACGCTCTCGGCGCCGGGGGTACGGCCGTCGATCAGCGTGCTGGTGCGCTCGCTGGTCCACGGGCCGAGCGGCGACGCACCCGTGATCACGTTGCTGGAACCACCGCCGTTGGCGTAGTAGAGGAAGAACTTCTCCACTCCGTTCACCACCTTCTTGGTGATGCCCGGAGCCCACGAGTTGGCGGTGAACGGGGCCACCCCGTTGGGGCCGGCGACCTGGATCTCACCGTGGTCCGTCCAGTTCACGAGGTCCTCGGAGGAGATCACCGTGATCTGGTTGATGTCGCCGTAGTTGATCCCCGGCGAGACTCCCGTGGTGGGGTTCGGGGCGTAGCCCTGGGTGTCGTTGGTCATGTACATGTAGACCCGACCGTCGTGCACGAGGCCGAAACCGTCAGCCCCGAACTTGTGCCCGATCAACGGGTTGTGCTCGCCGGGCAGCTTGCCGACGACCTCGATGGTCTTCGACGCGGGCGCGGGCGGCGCGGCGCCGACCACGGACACGTCGTCGAGCTTGAAGTCCATCAGGTGCAGAGCCGGGTCGGTGGACGGCGTGCTCGTCCAGGGGGTCTCGAAGAACAGGCGCGCCGTCGACACGCTCTGCGTCGTCGGGATCGTGAACGTTCCGTTGAACTGTGCCCACTGGCCCTTCGTGGCGGTCACGCTGACCAGGTTGGTGTAGGTGCCACCGCCGTAGTGCATGGTGGCGAAGAACTGCTTCGTCGCCGGTCCGCTCTCGTTCTCGTACTTGATGCGGGCCGTGAGGGTGTAGGCCTGGCCGGCCTGCACCTTGCCGCTGAGGTCCTGCATCGGGCCGGACCCGGTGGTCGTCCGGCTGGTGACGAGCGCCGCGTTCGCGCCGGAGTGGGCGTCCGACGTGGCCGACAGCTGGGCGCCGTCGGAGGCGTTTCCGTTGTTGACGAACCAGTTGGCCAGGCCGTCCTCGAAGCCGCCGTTGACGACGAGGTTCGTGTCGGCGGCCTGGACCGGCGCTGCCGGGGCGACGAACCCCGTGGTCAGCATCAGGCCGACTGTCGCGAGCGCTGCGACCCGTCCTCGGGTCGCCCGTCGCATTCGTTGTTCCACGAGACATCCTCCTTCATCTCTGACGTGCGGTCATCGGTGTACGGGGGATCGGTGGGTGCGCTTCCGTGGGTGGTCCGGACATCAGGGGTCGACTGCCGCCGCCGGTCCGACCGTGGGCGGCGGCACGGGACAGGTCCGCTGTTCCGTGCCGCCGGGCCGGTCGCCGGTGGTGCTGGTCGGTGGGCCGAGGGCTCGTGGGGCTATCCGCCGCAGGCGTTGGCGGGGTGCTGGGCGGCGTGGACGGTGGTCACGTCCCGGCCGGCGACCGCCCCGGTGGCACGGATCGTCGCCGAGCCGGCCGGCACCGACGACGCACGGGTGTTGAACGACTGGTAGACGTTCGCCCCCGGCGCGACGGCGGCGAACGACCGGTTCCCGTACGGGGTCTCGACGGTGATCTCGACGGGCTCGTCCGAGTCGTTGCGCACCTGCACCGCCAGGTACGCCTTGCCGCTCAGGCAGCGCACCTGGGCGGTGGCCGTCACGGGCAGCGCCGCCAGCACTCCGAGTCGGGCCAACTGGTAGCTGAGTGCCCGCTCCGGTGCGTCGATCTGGTTCTGCGTGCCGAACTGGCCGGCCCGTGCCGACGTCGCCGCCGTGAGCGCGGACTGCGTCGCGGCCCAGGCGTCGGCCGGGTAGTGCCGCGGGTCGAGTGTCTGCGCGTGGGCGATGGCCGCGTCGAGGGCGGTGGTGTCCAGTGGCCGGGCCTGCGCGGTCAGCACGTCGCTGAGCAGGTAGTCGTCGAAGTCGACGTGGCCGCCGGTCTCCTGGGTCGCGTAGTTGAACAGGCCGACCCGGTGGCCCATGAAGTGGGCGAGGCTGCCGTCGAGCGCCTGCGGGCCCACGCGGTTGCCCAGCCGGGTCCACTGGACCCCGTCCAGGCTGTAGTAGAACGTCGTCCACAGCTGGCCGACCGGCGAGGTGAAGTCGAGGTCCGCCTTCACGTGCACCTCGGTCGCGTCGCCCAGCGACACCGTCGTGCCGGAGATGAAGTTCTCCAGCGTCGACTGGTCGAGGTCGACTGCGAACGGCTGCGACCGGTTCACCACGCCGAGGGTGTTGACGTCACCGACGCGCTTGACCGCCACGTACGAGAATCCGCGGTTGTAGGCGGCCAGGCCCGCGACGTCGCCATTCTTCATCCCGGAGATGTCCATCCGGGTCTGGACCGACTGTCGTGGCCCGAACGTCCGCTGCGAGAGCGTGTTGCGTGCCTCCTCGAACCACGCCAGCTCGGCCCGGTTGGACAGCTTCGTGTAGACGTACTGGCCGGTGACCACAGTGCGGGCCGTCAACCGCAGCCAGCCGTCGCGGTCGGTGAGTGACCAGTACCGGTTGTCCGGGGCGTGGTTCCACTCCCACGCCAGGTCCAGCCGGGAGCCGTTGGGGGCGATCTCCGCCGGGTCCAGCGGGGCGGGGACCGTCCACTGCTCGTCCTGGTACGCCTTGTGCGGCGCGTCGTTGGCGAAGTCGTCCGAGGCGACGATGCTCTTCTGCCGCTCGAACAGCTCCTCGGCCGGGCTGAGCCGGATCGGCTTGTCGAACAGGCCGTTGACCGGCACGACCCCGTTGGTGCCGAATGTCGGCCACCCGTTCTGCCAGGTGGCGGGGATGAGCGCCGGGATCCGGCCGATCGGGAACGTGTCCCGGAAGAACATGCCGTGCCAGTCGGTCCCGCCGCCCGCCCGGCTGATCGGCACCAGGCTGCCCTGCGCGAAGCCGTTGGAGTTGAGCACTCCGCGCGCCTCGTAGGTGTTGACCCCGCCGGCGGAGGTGTAGCGCCCGAGCAGGTCCTTCGACCGGAACATCACCACCTGGCGCCCTTGCCCGGACGGCCAGGTGATGATGACGGCGTAGTACCAGCCGTCGATGTGGTAGACCTGCGCGCCCTCGAACAGACCGCCGATGAACGGCTGCCCGGCGTAGTTGTTGGCGGTGAAGATGTTCGGGTAGTCCTCCGCGATGGCGGTCAGGTCGGCGTTGAGGCGTACGGCGCTGGTGCCGCCGGAGCCGTAGAAGATGTACGGCGTGCCGTCGACGTCGAAGAAGAGCGACGGGTCGTGCAGGCCACGGCCGAGGGCGGTGCGCTGCCACGGGCCGTTCTCGATGTCGTCGGTGCGGTAGAGGTACGCCCCGCTGAGGTTGTTGGTGTTGAAGACGGCGTAGAACGTGCCGTCGTGGTAGCGCAGCGACGACGCCCACTGGCCCTGGCCGTACGAGTTCTGGCCGTTGCGCAGTGAGAAGGAGTCGCCGATGCTCGCCCGGTCGAAGACGTAGTTGACGATCTCCCAGTTGACGAGGTCGTACGACTTCATGATCGGCGCACCCGGGCTCAGGTGCATGGTCGTGCTGATCATGTAGTAGAGATCGCGGCCCTCGTCGTTCTCGGCGGCTGGCACCCGCTCGACGCTGATGTCCGGCACGTCGGCGTTGAGCAGCGGCACCGAGTAGGTGCCGGCGCCGGTGTCGGTCGAGGTGTACGACGATCGGGGTGACCATCCGTCGGCAGCGTGCGCGGCGGCGGGGGTGGCCACCAGGCTCGCACCGATGAGAACAGCCGCCGATGCGAGCGCACACAGTGGACGGAGGCGATCCGGGCGCACTGTGGACGTCAGTCGAGTCAACGTGGTGGTGGCGTGGCGAGCGGCGGCGTTCAGGCTGTTCACAGCGGATGCGCGGGCGATGTTCAGGACACGCGAGCGGACCGACAGGACCAAGGCTGGCTCCAAACGCGAGAGCGGCGTGAAGGCCATGGTGTTATCGCTAACAACGCCTGTCAAGACTATCGATGAAACGTGCCCGAAGTATCCCCGTAACACCGTCGACAGGCCACAGTGGACAGACGGGTCGACGGTGACCGCTGATCACGAGCCCGCCGGAGCGGGCGCTCCGCCGGGCTCCCCGGTGCCGACTGTGGCGACACCGGGGAGACACACAGCCCGGTCGCCTCAGTCGCTGAGGCAGGCGCGGACGGCGGCGGTGAGCAGATTGGCGCGCTCGTCGCCCATCCCGCGCATCTGGTTGACCACGTAGCCGAAGCCCACCTGGTGCTCGGCGTCGGCGAAGGCCAGGTTGCCGCCCGCGCCGTCGTGGCCGAAGCTGCGCTCACCCAGCAAGGGCCGGGCCGGTGGGGAGTGCAGCAGGAAGCCGGTGCCCCAGCGCTGCCCGGTGTCCGGCGGGCCGTGCCGCTGCTGACCACGCGAGCGAACCACTACCGCGTCGTCCACCGACGCCGCCGTGAGCAGCGGTCCACCCTGGAGTTCCGACACACAGGCGGCGTAGAGGCGCGCGAGGCCCTCGGCGGTGCTCACCGCGCCCGCGCCGGGAACACCCGCGGCCCGGATGGCGTCGTCGTTGAAGCTGACCAGGCCGTCGGCGTCGGCGGGGAAGGCGAAGGCGCCCCCCATGGTGATGCCCCGTTCGGCGACCGGGTCCACGAACGGGTCAGGGTCCGGGGGCGGTGCCAGGCCCCAGGCGACGGTGTCGCTCTCGGCGGCCGGGAGCCCCAGCCAGGTGTGCAGGCCGAGCGGGCCCGCGACGGTGTCGGCGAAGAACGCGCCAGGTAGTTGGCCGCTGATGCGGTGGATCACCTCTCCGACCAGCCAGCCGTAGGTCATCGAGTGGTAGCCGTGCGCCGTACCCGGTTTCCACAGCGGGGCCTGCGCCTCGATCGCCTTGATGACCGGATCCCACGTCAGCACGTCGTCGAGGGTCAGGGAGCGGTCCACCGCGGGCAGACCTGCCTGGTGCGTGAGCAGCCAGCGAACCGGGATGTCCGCCTTGCCGTGCTGTCCGAACTCCGGCCAGTAGCGCGTCACGGGAGCGTCGAGGTCGAGCCGGCCCTCCTGGGCCAGCAGGTAGGCGCAGATCGCCAGGATCCCCTTTGTGCAGGAGAAGACGACGACCGGCGTGTGCGCGTCCCAGGGCCGCCCGGTACGGGTGTCGGCCAGCCCGCCGTACAGGTCGACGACCTTGCGGCCCCGCACGTAGACGGTGACCGCGGCGCCGACCTCTCCCCGGGAGGTGAAGTTGTCGCGGAAGACGTCGGCGACGCGGCCGAAGCGATCGTCGACGTCGCCGTGGATCTGCGGCTGTGTGACCACTGCCTACCCCTTCACTGACCCTTGGATCAGAGCCTTGATGAACTGTCTCTGGAAGATCAGGAACACGATGAGGGTCGGGGTGAGGATCAGCAGCGACCCGGCACACAGCAGCACCAGGTCGGTGCCCCACTGGCCCTGGAACGCTCCGAGCGCCCCGGCCATGGTGCGTTTGGTGGCGTCGTCCACGAGGACGATGGCGAGCAGGAACTGGTTCCACGTCCAGAGGAACATCAGGATCGTCAGCGAGGCGATCGCCGGCCGGGCGAGCGGCACCTGGACCCGCCAGAACAACTGCCACGTGCTGCTTCCGTCCACCCGGGCCGCCTCGGACAACTCGACCGGCACGTTGGTGAAGTGTGCCCGCATCCAGAACACCGCGAACGGCATGTACAGCCCGATCAGCGGCAGGATGATGGCCCAGCGGGTGTTGAGCAGGCCGAGGTCCTGCATCTGGTAGTAGAGCGGCGTGACCACGGCCTCGAACGGCAGGGTCAGACCCAGCAGGAAGAGACCGAAGACGAGGCGGCCACCGGGGACCCGCAGCTGACCGAGCCCGAAGCCGGCCATGGTCGCGATGAGCACCGACACCGGTACGACACCGGCCACGATGAGCAGGCTGGAGCGGAGCAGGGCGCCCATGTTCGCGGCGGTGAAGGCGTCGGCGAAGTTCCCCCACTGTGGGTCGGACGGCCACTCGAGCCCGCTGGGCACGGTGCCCCGGGGCTGCAACGCCGCCGAGAGCATGCTCACGAACGGCAGCAGGGTGACGACGATCAGGGCGATCAGGAAGACCCGGCCGGTCAACTGTTCGCGTCGGCTCAGATTCACTGCTTCTCCCCTCGGCTCAGGCGCTGGATCGGCAGCACACACGCCAGCACGAGCAGCATGAGTACGACAGCGAGTGCCGAGGCGAGCCCCACCTGCCGCTGCGAGAAGGCCAGCCGGTAGATCTCCAGGCCCGGCACAGTGGTCTGGAGGCCGGGGCCGCCGCTGGTGGAGATGTAGACGATGTCGAAGCTCGCCAACGCCGCGATGATCGTCACGGTGAGGCAGACGCCGATCTCCTGGCGCAGGCTGGGCAGGGTCACGGCGAGGAACTCACGGAACGGACCGGCACCGTCGAGGCGGGCGGCCTCGTACAGCGCCGGGTCGATCTTGCTCATGCCGGTGACCAGCAGGATCGTGCAGAGGCCGAGCAGGACCCAGGCCCCGATGACGCCGACGGCTGGCAGCGCCGTGTCGAAGTCGCCGAGCCAGGCGCGGGCGACGCCACCCAGCCCGACCGCGCGCAGCGCCTGGTTGACCAGACCGTTCGACGAGAGCAGCCAGCTCCACGCGATGCCCGCCGCCACCAGGGGGATGACCTGCGGCAGGAACAGGATGGTCCGGACGACGGTGCCGAACGCGCCGGTGGTGATCCGGCGAACCATGCTGGCCACCAACAGCCCCAGCGCGACGGGGATGAAGCTGAAGAAGACGATCAGGACGATCGCGTTGCCGATGATTTTCAGCAGGTCGCTGTCGGTGAACACGGTGAGGTAGTTGTCCAGGCCCACCCAGCGGGCCACCCCGATGCCGTTCCAGTCGTAGAGCGAGTACTGGAGCGTCAGGACGAGCGGGCGCAGGACGAACACCGCGTACATCACCAGGGCGGGCAGGACGTACAACCAGCCGGTCCCGGCCGCGCGGGCCCACCGGAATCGGTGGGCCCGCGCGGGGGTGGGGCGGGCGCGACGATCGTCGTGCCCGGTTGGTGCGCTGCCGAGGGCAGACGTCATCGGGACAGTTCCTTCTGATACTCGGCCTGGACCGCCTTCACGTACCCCTCGGGCGTCTGCTGACCGGCGATCAGCTTCTGCATCTCCGGCGTGATCGCGGCGGCGAAGATTCCGCCGGTCGCGTTCGCGGTGAAGTCCACAGCGCCGTTCTCCGCACCGAGTTGCTGTGACGCCTTCAGGGTCTCGGCCAGCACCGTGTTCGGGGCGGCGCTCGGCACCGGCAGGTCACTCGGGCCGCCAGGGCTGGAGCCGCCGACGGTCACCGAGATCTCGCGGGCCTTGGCGTTGGTGTGCACCCAGTTCAGGAAGTACGCGGCGGCGTCCGGGTTCTTGGCCTTGGCGGAGACGCCGAAGGTGTTGGGGGCGGACATCGCCACGTGCTTTCCACCGGCGGACTCGGTGGGGAAGAGGAAGAAGCCCACGTTGCCGGGCATCGACTTGTCGAGGTTGGCCGACTCCCAGTCACCGTTGAACATGAACAGGCCGTTGCCCTTCTGGAACTCCCCCACCATGCCCGCGTAGTCCAGGGCGTTGGCGTCCTTGGTGAAGTAGCCGGCCTGGGCCCACTTCTGGATGGTCTGGGTGGCCTTCAGGGCGGCCGGCGTGTCGAACGTGGCCCCCGGCTTCTGGAAGATCCAGTCGGCGACCAGGGTCGGGTCGCCGAACTGGTTCTGCAGTGCCTGGTGCGGGAAGTTGATGCCCGCGGTGTTCTTGTTGAACTGCATGATCGGCTGGACCCCACCGGTCTTCGCCTTGGCCAGCAGCTCCTCGAACTCGGCGACAGTGGCCGGCGGCTGGGTCATGCCGATCTGAGTGGCCAGCTTCTTGTTGTAGAAGACGCCTGTGACGCTGTAGCCGAGCCCCATCCCGTACAGCGAGCCGGTGCCCCGGGTGTTCTCGCCGACGCGCAGCTGCATGAGCTGCGAGGCGGGGAACTTGTCCCAGCCGTACGCGGTGAAGTACGGGTCGAGGTTCTTGAGCAGGTCGTCCTTGACCAGGTCGACCATGGTCGGGAGCCGGATGATGTCGGGCGAGTTGTCCGACGCCATCACCCGGGGCGCGTTCTCCACGATCACCGTGAACTGGTCCTCGCGGACGTTGAACTTGACGTTCGAGTGCTGCTTGGAGAACTCGTCGGCCAACGCCTTGGCCAGCGGGAAGCCGGTCTCCGCGTACATCTCCAGGGTGATCGGATCGGCGCCCAGCTCCGTCTTGACGGCGGCGTCGGACTTCTGGGTCGACGACCGGTCCTCCCCCGGCGCGCTGCAGGCCGTCGCGGTCATCCCGACCGCCAGCAGCGACGCGAGGAGCACAGCTCTCCGTCGCGGAAACTTTGTCAGCAATTCTGCCATTTCATGACTCCTTGACATCTCCACGCGTCCCGCGACCCACGGCCGCGCGACGGCTCCACCGGGACCACCGCGACCCGGCGGAGGTCACGACACGTACGCCGTGACCTGTCGCCCGAGCGCAGCACCCGTACCGTCAGCACAAAAGAACCCGGCACGGCCACCGAAGGCGCCTCTGGATGCACCAGAAGTGGTCGCTAAACTGATTTAGCAGAGCATGCGCGCGGCACGGGAAGCTGTCAAGGACAACTTGGCAACGGTGCGGAAACGTCGGGTTCACACCACACCCGACGTGACCGGCGCTCGATCCCGGACGGCGACGCATCATGATGGGCGGGAGCGGCGCCTGTGGCACCGCGCCTGATTCGGAGGATTGATGGGCCGCAACAGAGCAACACTCGCCGACGTCGCGCGGAGAGCCGGGCTGTCCAAGACCGCCGCGTCGATGGTGCTCAACGGCAGGGAGGGCACCCGACTCTCGGCCGAGGCGCACCAGCGGGTGTTCGCCGCCGCCGAGGAGCTCGGCTACCGGCCCAACCTCGCCGCGCGCAGCCTGCGCACCCGCAAGACGGCCACCATCGCGTTCGTCTCCGACATCGTGGCCACCACCCGGTTCGCCGGCGACCTCATCCGCGGCGCCCTCGACGCGGCCCGCGAAAGGGACCACGTCCTGCTCATCACCGAGACGCAGGGCGACGCCACCTTCGAGCAGTACGCCATCGAGGCTGTCCTGGACCGGCAGGTCGACGGGGTGATCTACGCGGCGATGGCGACCCGGCGGCTGACGGTGCCCGCGGCCATCCTCGGGGGCCCGGTGGTGCTGCTCAACGCCACCAGCCCCGACGGCCTGCCCAGCGTGGTCCCCGACGACGAGGGGGCCGGCCGCTCCGTCGCCACCGCCCTGCTGGAGCTTGGCCACCGCGATACGATCGCGCTCATCGGCCGCAACCGACTCAAGGAGGACGACCCGGAGGTCTCGCTCGCCGCCCGCGCCCGCCTGCACGGCATCCGGCAGACACTGGACGAGGCAAAGGTCGGCCTCCTGGCCGAGTGTTTCTGCACCGAGTGGTTGCCCGAGCACGGGTACGCCGCCATGCGCAGCCTGCTGAGCAAGCCGAAGCGACCCAGCGCGATCATCTGCATGAACGACCGGTTGGCCTTCGGGGCCTACCAGGCACTCGGCGAGGCGGGGCTGACCGTCCCGGAGGACATCTCGGTGATCTCGTTCGACGACGACCCGATCGCCGCCTGGTTGCGTCCGAGCCTGGCCACCACGGCGCTGCCGCACGAGCAGATGGGACGGCGAGCGGTCGAACTGCTCCTGGACGGGGGCGCCGCCGAACCCTCGCTCGTTCCGATGCCCCTGCGCCGACGCCGGTCCCTCGCGCCTCCGGCCGGCTGACCACCGGCCCTCCGATCCGTGCCGGCGGTTCGGCCTCGACCGGCGCTAAAACGGTTTAGTGCTAGGTTTCGGACCATGCTTCGTCTACCCGACCACTGGGTGTGGGACAGCTGGTACACGCGGGACGACAACGGCCTCTGGCACGTGTTCTTCCTGCGCGCGTCCCGTGCCCTGCACGACCCGCACCGCCGCCACCGCCGGGCCACCATCGGCCACGCCGTCTCGGCGGACCTGCGCTCGTGGCGCCTGGTCGCCGACGCCGTGGTCCCCGCCGACGCGCCCAGCTGGGACGACCTGGCGACCTGGACGGGCTGCACCGTC
Source organism: Micromonospora arida (assembly GCF_003857035.1). Classification (GTDB taxonomy): domain Bacteria; phylum Actinomycetota; class Actinomycetes; order Mycobacteriales; family Micromonosporaceae; genus Micromonospora; species Micromonospora arida. The sequence continues at coordinate 69,790 of NZ_QGSY01000275.1, read as the reverse complement.
CGCGGGCCTGACGGACGCTGGTACCTGTTCTACACCGGGGTCGGTCGTGCGGAGGACGGGCTCGTCCAACGCATCGGACTGGCCGTCTCCGACGACCTCATGACCTGGCACCGGCACGGCACCGAACCGATCGTCCAGGCCGACCCCACCTGGTACGAGCTGCTGGACAAGGAGCTGTGGTACGAGCAGGCGTGGCGTGACCCGTGGGTGTTCCCCGACCCCGACGGCAAGGGTTGGCACATGCTCATCACCGCCCGCGCCAACACCGGTCCGGCGAACACCCGTGGCGTCGTCGGCCACGCCACCTCCACCGACCTCGTCACCTGGACCGTCGCGCCGCCGCTGTCGACTCCGGCCGGCTTCGGTCACCTGGAGGTGCCCCAGGTCGCGGTCCTCGACGGGCAGCCGCTGCTGCTCTTCTCCACCGAGGCCACCGGCAGCGCTCGGCGCGACGACCACCGGATCTGGGTGGCGACCGGCGAGACCACCCTCGGGCCGTGGGACATCGCGTCCGCCCAACCGTTCGCCCACCCGCACCTGTACGCGCCCCGGCTGGTCCCCGGACCCGCCGACGACTGGTCCCTCATCGGCTTCCTCGACCACGTCGACGGAACATTCGTCGGGGAACTCACCGATCCCATCCCGGTCCGCTACAGCTCCTCGACCGGGCTGACGGTGGTCGCAGAGCCGTAACCGGACAGGTCCGGGCCGAGGCGTCTCGCCCCGGCCCGGACCTGTCGGTGTCCAGCTACTGGATCAGCTGCGCAACTGCCACTGCTGGTTGGTGCCGCCGGAGCAGGCCCAGAGGATCAGCTTCGTGCCGTTCGCCGTCGCGGCGCCGTTGGCGTCCAGGCAGAGACCCGACTGCACACCGGTGATCGTGCCGTTGGCGTTGACGTTCCACTGCTGGTTGGTGCCGCCGTTGCAGTCCCAGATCACCACCGCGGTGCCGTTGCTGGTGCCCTGGCCGGAGGCGTCCAGGCACTTGGTGCCGTAGACCATGAGCTGACGGCTGGCGGTGTGGGTCCACCGCTGGTTGGTGGCCGCACTGATGCAGTCCCAGATCTGGGCCTGCGTGCCGTTTGTCGTGCTGGAGTTGCCGATCTCGGCGCACCGGCCCGACTGTGCACCCACGATCTGCACGTTCTGCGGGTTGGTGCCACCACCGCTCTGCACACCAGCCGCGTTGATCACCGTCTGCGCGCCCGACGGCCAACTGCCGTTGCTGACCGTGACGTTGCCGTTGACCACGTTGCCGCGGTCGCCGTTCGTCACGTTCGTGGAGTTGTTCGTCGACCAGTTGTTGGTGACCGTGAAGTTACCCATGTTCTCCGCGTACCAGTAGTTGGCGGTGGCCCAGGTACCGGTGGAGGAGAACACGTTGTTGCGGGCGGTGTAGTAGCGGGAGCCCTCGTCGAAGTAGAGCCCGAACCAGCCGTTGGTCCGCAGGCAGTAGTTCTGGTTGATGGTCGCGCCCGGGTTCGCCGACAGCGTGTAGATGCATCCGCCGTCGGTCATCTGCTGCATCACGTCGTGCACGTAGTTGCCGATGACCTGGTTGTTGGCCGCGGTGGTCGCCGTGGTGTAGCGCGGCTGGTAGTTGTACAGGCCCCGGTTCGCGTAGTGCTGACTGCCGCCCGCGTCGTTGGCGCCCCAGCCGTAGCCGACCGACAGGCCGGTGTACGGCATGTTGTAGACCTCGTTGTACGAAACCGTCGCCGTGTTCACGTAGGTGGTCAGGATCGAGACCACGCCCCGGTACTCCAGGCCGAGATCGTGCACCCGGTTGTTGCTGATGGTGATGTTGCGGTTGACCATCCGCTGATCACTGGGGTGGTGGGCGTCTGCGCGTACACCGCCGACCACGACGCCGCCGGCGGAGTTGCGGGCGATCTCGGAGCGGGTGACGGTGATGTTGCTGGCGCCCAGACCGACACCGCTGGCGTGGGCGTTGGCGTCGTTGCCGATGCCGATCGCGGTCTGCCCGAGGTTGACGAACTGGGAGTCGCTGAAGGTGATGGTGTTGGCCGCGGAGACCTGCACGGCGGCGGGCATCTGGTTCCAGTTGGGCCGGGTGGCCTCGAACTGGGGGCAGCCGGCCTGGCAGGAGGTCAGCGCGTCGGCCGGCCGGGACCAGGTGCCGGTGATGTGGGCGCCGGTCTGCTGGTCGGCGAAGCCGTTGCTGCTGCTCGGGCCGAGCCAACTGGTGCCGGTGAAGGTGATGCCGCTGAACGAGATGTGGTGTGCCGGCGAGGCGAGGGTGCCGCCCACGTTGACCAGGGACTGCAACTGCGGCAACTCGACGCTGACCGAGCTCATGTTCTGCCCGGCGAGGGGGATGTAGTTGAGCTGACCGTTGCTGGGGTTGAGGTACCACTCCCCCGCCGAGTCCAGGAACTCGTACGCGTTGGTCAGGTAGAAGGGGCCGGCGCGGTGCGGGCTGGAGAGGGTGTCGAACCCGAAGGTGTTGTTGTTCCACGCGGGCTGCTGCATCGTCAGGAAGTTTCCGCTGATGCTCTGCACCGGCGAGTACCGGTCGGTGAACGAACCGACGCTCTCCACCTCGACCCGGTTCTGGTTGCCGAGGTTGTTGAGGTAGCTGAGCGCGCCGTTGGTGAACCGCATGCCGGACGTGGTGAAGGTGAAGTCGGAGCGGTTCACGGCGGTACGTGCCCGGGTGGCCACGGCCCCGTTGACGTAGAGCTGACGGGAGTCGAGCCCGGCGCCGACGTTGGCCCGCCAGATGTTCTTCCCGGAGTCGACGAGCGACCAGCCGGTGACCGCCCGGGCGCCGGTGATCGTCGGACGTGCGCCGGAGGCCGCCCGCCAGATCACCTGATAGCCGTTGTTGCCCGAGTCGGCAGCGGTGAACCGCAGCGGCGACGACAGCCGGTACGCGCCGTTGGCCAACTCCACGACGATGTCACCGGACATCGCGCTGTTGATCGCCCGCACCGCGGTCTGGGCGGCGGTCAGCGAACACGGTTGGCTGGCGGAACACACGGTGCCGGTGCCGGCGGGCGACGCGTAGAGGGTGGTGGTGGCCGCTTGGGCCGGGGACACCGAGGCGGTTACCGCGACCAGGGCGGTCACCGCTGTCGCGGCGGCGCCGGCCAGCAGTCGGCGCAGCGACGAAAGGGACGAGGACACGGGACGGTGCTCCTGACGTGAGAACGGGGTGGGGGTGGCGCAACGGCCTCGACCAGCGCGGGGGTGACGGGTCGGGCAGTTATCCGAGGATCTCCCGGAGATAGCGCAGGCCGTCCGTGGCGAGACGGTCCTGCGAGGGGGCCAACGGACGCCAGATCGCCGCGGCGGTGGCGATGGCCTCGTTCTCCGCCGTGAACGACTCGATGCAGATCGCACCCTGGTAACCGGTGTCCCGCAGGACCGTGAAGAAGCGGGGCCAGTCGAAGTGGTCAGCGCCGGGAGCACCCCGGTTGGTGCCGCTGACCTGGACGTGCTTGATGTGCCGGCCGGCGACGGCGAGGGCCGCGTAGGGGTCGGCCTCCTCAATGTTCATGTGGTAGGTATCGATCATGATGCCGACGTTCGGCGGTAGCCCGTCGATCAACTCGATCGTCTGCTCGATCGTGTTGACGACGCTCGTCTCGTAGCGGTTCAACGCCTCGACACCGATGCTCACGCCCAACTCGCCGGCCTGCTCGGCCACCGGCGCCAGGGCCCGCCGGAAATCCGCGTAGCAGGCCGCGCGAGCCGTTGGCGACATCCGCCACGTGCGGCCGACCGAGGCGTACGCGGGGCCGCCGACGCATCCAGCGCCGACGGCCGCCGCGCTCGCCACGCAGCCCTTCAGGTACGCCACCGTCGACTCGACGACCGCTGGCGCGGCGTCGACCAACTCCCGCCCCGGCGGGGTCACCGCGCAGACGCCGGCGGCGACGAGGCCGTGCTCCGCCAACAGGTCCCGGGTACGGATCGGGTCCCAGTCGCCGGGCTGCTCGATCGGCAACTCGATCGCGTCGAAGCCGAACGCGGCGATCCGCGGGATCAGCTCGGCCAGGGCCTTGTCGTCGACCGGCGAGGCCCAGACCCAGGGGTTGACGCCGATGGCGTACATCGGACCCTACTTCCAGCGCTGCGGGTAACCGGGCAGGTCGGTGCAGCCGCACATCGCGTAGTGCAGCGGCGGCATGCCCGCGTCGATGTACTGGTCCAGGTTGTCCTGGGTGACGGTCGGCTGCGGCAGCTTCCACGGGTTGGACACCTGCTGGCCGTCGAGGATCCGCAGCGCCGCGATGATCGGCGTACGCCACTGGTAGGTCGGGTAGGTCGGCGCGATCGCGGTGAGCTTCTTGTCCTTCCAGATTTTCAGGAAGTCGAGCTGGTCCTCACCGTTCATCGGCGGAACGGGCTTGCCCGCGTCCTGGAACGCCTCGACCGCCGCGACGGCCACCGCTCCGGCGTCCATCCAGACCCCGTCGATCGTGCCGTACCGCTGGATGTAGTCGTCGACGATCTTCTTGGTCTTGGCCGGATCACCATCGGTGAACTCGACACCGACGACGTCGACCTTCGCCTTGTCGAACGCCACCTTCGCCGCCGACCAGCGGGTCTCCAGGACGTCGACGCCGGGCAGGATCCGCAGGGCGAGGACCTTGCCGCCGGGCTTCATCTTCTGGCTGACGAACTCGGCCCCGACGTGGCCGAACCCGTAACCGCCGATGGGGTTGATGAACGTCACCGGGCACTTCGTGTTGACACCACGGTCGAAGACGACGACCGGCAGCCCGGCCTTGCAGGCCGCCTCGACGGCTGGGGTGAGCGTGGCGGTGGTGTTCGGCGAGACGATGAGCGCGTCGCAGCCCTTGCCGAGCAGATCGTTGATGTCCGCGATCTGCTTCTGGTCCTTGCCCTCGGCGTCGACGTGCACGAACTCCTTGATGCGGCTCTTCTGCGCCTCCACCTCGGCCTGCATGGTCTTGAACCCGACCTGCCGCCAGGGGTTGTTCAGGGCCGCATTCGAGAAGCAGATCTTGTGTGGGCCGTTCTTCTTGAACTTGGCGGTGTCGACCATCGTCGGGTTGAGCACCTGCTCCCACGGCTTGTCGGCCGGGCCCGTCGGTGCCGCGTCGAGCAGCGCCAACTCGGCGTCGTAGTCGGCCTGCACGAAGAACTTCGACTGGTCCCCGGTGCCGGACCCGGTGGCGGCGGACGCACTTCCCGACGGGCTCGCGGCCGGCTCGTCGGTGGCACAGGCGGCAAGGGACAGCAGGGTGACAGCGGCAATGGCCGCCATGGAACGTCGCACTATGGTTTCCCCTTTATCTCGACGAAGAACGGGTTGCCGAGACCGCCACGGCGAGCAGGATGATCGCGCCCTGGACGGTCGACCTGAGGGCGCCGGAGACGCCGTAGAAATTCATGAGGGCGAACAGCAGTTCGAGGGTCAGCGCGCCGAGCATCGCCCCGACGACCGCGCCGCGACCCCCGCCGAGCGCCACCCCACCGAGGACGACAGCGGTGATCGCACCGAACTCCAGGCCGGCACCGGCCTGGAACGACACACCGCTGTAGCCGCCCAGGAGGATGGCCGCCACCGCCGCCGCGAGCCCGCTGAGGATGAAGGCGAAGGTCCGGGTACGCCACACGCGTACACCGCTCAGCTCGGCGGTGCGCGGGTTGTCGCCGACGGCGACCAGCGTCCGACCGAAGTCCGAGCGCATCAGCAGCACGGCCGCCACCGCCAGGACCACCAGGACCAGCAGCGCGTACGGCACGCGGCCCAGCAGCGGCACGTCCTCGAAGGCCCGCCGGCCGAACCGCCGGAACTCCTCGGAGAGCCCACCCTTCGGGGCGCCGTCGGACCAGAGGTAGACCGCGCCGACGAGGATCAGGAACATGCCGAGGGTGGTGATGAACGACGGCACCCGCAGCCGCGTCGTGATCAGGCCGTTGACCAGCCCGACCAGCACTCCGAAGGCGAGCAGGAGCAGCACCACCGGCCAGGTACGCGCCGGGTCGCTGTCGATCAGCCGGGCGGCGACCACCACCTGAGCGGTGACCAGGGAACCGACCGAGAGGTCGAACTCGCCGGACACGATCACGAAGTACTGACCGGCGGCGAGCAGGATGATCGGTGCCGAACGGCCGAGGAAGGACATCAGCGACTGCGGGGCCAGGAAGTCGGGCTGCCGGATGCCGACGAGCACCAACAGCACCGCGAGGATCGCGAGGATCGGCAGGACACCACCGGGACGCACCCGCGGCAGACGCAGCGGCAGGGAACGGGGCTGGACGGTCTGCATGGCTAGGCCGCCTTTCGCATGGCCCGGCGGGCGTAGACGGCGACCGCGGCGATGATGATGACGCCCCGGATCACCTGCTTGAAGAAGGCGTCGACCTCGAGCTGGTTGAAGATGGCGTCGATGCTGGCCAGCAGCAGCACCCCACCGACCGTGCCGATGACGCCGCCGCGCCCACCGGCGAGGGCGGTACCGCCGATCACCACCGCGGCGATCGACTCCAGGTCGTAGAGGCCCTCGGTGCCGACGCGTGGGGCGCCCGAGCCGAGCCGACTGGCGAGGTAGATGCCGGCGAGCCCTGCGCACATCGAGCACAGCACGTGGGCGGTGACGAGGACCCGGTCGTTGCGGACGCCGGAGAGCCGGGCCACCTCCGGATCCCCGCCGACGGCGACCAGGTGGTGGCCGAAGCGGGTCCGCGAGAGCGCGAACCAGGCCGCCGCGGTGACCGCTATCAGCAGCAGGAACGACACCGGCAGCGGCCCGATGCGCTGGTAGCCGAGCGCGTGCACCAGCGAGGGTGCGGTGGTGCCGGCCGGGCCGTCGTAGCCGTTGTCGAGGTAACCCTTGAGCAGCAGCCCGACGCCGAGGGTCGCGATGAACGCGTTGACCCGGAACCTGGTGACGAGCAGCCCGTTGAGCAGCCCGACGCCGGCGCTGACGACGAGCACCAGGCCGATCGCCGGCAGCACCGCGCCGTCGCTGCCGTTCATCGTCTCGGCCGCGACGAGGGTGCTGAGGCTGATCACGTACGCCACCGAGAGGTCGAGCGAGCCTCCCAGGATGACCAGGGTCTGGCCCACCGCGACGAGGCCGAGGCCGGCGGCCACATGCAGCAGACTCACCGTCGTGGACTGGTTGAAGAGCTGACCCCCGTCGAGCAGGACGACCAGCCAGCCGATCGTCAGGGTCAGGGTCAGGGCCACGAACACGCCCGGTACGGAACGCCGGGCCGGCAACAGCGACAGTGCGCTCACTGGGTCACCTCGGTTCGCGACTGCGGGGCTCGCAAACCCGGCTCACTCCTCGCGCTCACTGGGTCACCTCGGTTCGCGACTGCGGGGCTCGCAAACCCGGCTCACTCCTCGCGCTCACTGGGCCGGCTCCCGCACGGTGCCGACCGCCAACGCGACGACCTCCTCCTCGGTCGCGCCGGCGGGCAGTTCGCCCGCGACGTGGCCGTCCCGCATGACGACGATCCGGTCACTCATCCCCAGCAGCTCCGGTAGATCGGACGAGATCATCAGCACGGCCGCGCCATCACGGGCAAGGCGGCGGACGAGATCGTGAATGGCTGACTTCGCTCCCACGTCGATCCCCCGGGTCGGCTCGTCGAAGAGCAGGATCCGCGGGTTGAGCGCGAGCCATCGGGCCAGCACGACCTTCTGCTGGTTGCCGCCGGACAGAAAGCGGATCTCCTGGTCGTCGCCGGCGCCACGGATCTCCACGGCGGCCAGCAACTCGCGTACCCGGGTGGTCCTCGCCGCCCGACCGGACCGGGCGGCGAAGACGGCCCGGCTGGCGAGCAGCGCGTTGTCCAGCACCGACTGCCGGGGGACGATCCCCTCGCCCTTGCGGTCCTCGGTGACGTAGGCGATGCCGGCCCGCATCGCGGTGCGGGGTGAGCGCAGTCGGACCGGCCGGTCGTCGAGCGTGACGTCGCCGGTCGTGAACGGTGACACCCCGAAGATCGCGCGGGCCAGCGCCGAGCGCCCGGAGCCCTGGAGGCCACCGATACCGAGCACCTCGCCGGCGCGCAACTGGAGGTTGACGTCCCGCAGCTTCCGGTTTCCCGCGTCGCGAAGGTTGAGCCGCACCGGGCCCCGGTCCTCGGGGGCGGCCCGGTCCGGGTAGTAGCTGGACAGCTCCCGGCCGACCATGTGCCGCACCAGCTCGTCTGCGGTGGTGTCTGCGGTGTCCACTGTGGTGACCCGACGGCCGTCCTTGAGGACGGTGATCCGACCGGACAGGTCGAAGACCTCGGCGAGCCGGTGCGAGACGTACAGCAGCCCGATGCCCCGCTCCTGGAGTCGGCGCACCAGCCCGTAGAGCAACTCGACCTCGTGGTCGGCCAGCGCGGCGGTCGGCTCGTCCATGATGAGCAGACGCGCGTCCAGGGCGAGCGCCTTGGCGATCTCGACGACCTGCTGCTGCGCGACGCCCAGCTGCCCCACCCGGGCGTCGGCCGGCAACGTGGTCTCACCGACCGAGGCGAGCAGCCGCGTGGTGCGGTCGAGCATCCCCCGACGATCGACGAGCCCGCGTCGGACCGGCTCGTGCCCCAGGTAGACGTTCTCCGCTACGGTGCGCTCCGGGAGCAGGTTGAACTCCTGGTGGATGATGCCGATGCCGGCCCGCTGCGCGTCGCGCGGGCCACGGAACGTACGTCTCGCACCGGCGAACTCGACAGTGCCCCCGTCCGGGGCGTACCCGCCCGAGACGATCTTCATGAGGGTGGACTTCCCGGCACCGTTCTCGCCGACCACGGCGTGCACCTCGCCCGGCGCGACATCGAGGTCGACACCGTCGAGAACGCGCACTCCGAGGAAGGACTTGCCGATGCCCCGAAGGGTGAGAAGCGGCGTCGGCGGCGGATCTGACATCCCGAAAGCCCTCACAGACAGTAGTCATCGACAAGATTAAATGCCACACTACGGCGGCTTCGAGGCGCTGGACAACAAACTTTCGTGCCAACAGCGAGGACTTACGTTCTTGCGGTGCAAACATTCCCTTGACATCCGCGAAACATCACACGTATGAAGATAGATGTTTGGATGCGGGTCCGCAATCCTCGATCAAGCCCGACCGCAGGCCGGGTCGCGATCGACAGGCGGTGCCGCAGCAAAAGGGGCCGAGCGCGACCGCCGTCCACCGGGCAGGACGTCGGACGTTACTTTGTGCATTGACAGTCTTCGATCTCTAGCTCATCCTGACCTCGTGGACCACGGGACGAGCACCACGGCCACCATCACGCTGTGTGACGTCCCGCAGGTCTGACTGCCGTTGCGGCGAACGGCATGAGGCAGACAAGCGCGCCCGTGTCCCCGCACGTGTCCAGGGTCAACCTGACGCGTCGCAGGGCCCGTGGTCGCAATCCCTACGCCCGCCCAACCTAGGAGACGGCATGCGTCGTAACACATTGCTCATCTCGGTGATCGCCGGCCTGTTACTGGCGCTCGGCCTCGCCCCACCCGCGTCGGCGGCCCCCGCCTTCCGCGCCCTGGTGTTCAGCAAGACCACCGGCTACCGCCACGACTCGATCGCCGCCGGGATCAGCATGATCCAGCAGCAGGCCACCGCGAACAACTTCGAGGTGGTGGCCACCGAGGACTCGAGCGTCTTCACCGCCAGCAACCTGGCTACCTTCGACGTGATCGTCATGCTCCAGACCTCCGGCATGGTCTGGACCTCGGCGGCGCAGCGCCAGGCGGTGGAGGGTTACCTCGCCAGCGGCAAGGGCATCGTGGGCATCCACAACGCCCTCGACATGGGCATCGAGTCCGAGTACCCGTGGTGGGACCAGACCATCAACGGCGGCGCCCACATGCCCGAGCACTCCCCCGGCGTACTCCAGGGCACCGCCATCGTCGCCGACAAGAAGCACCCGTCGACGGCCAGCCTGCCGGATCGGTGGACCCGCAGCGAAGAGTGGTACAACTTCGACGCCAACCCCCGCGGCAACGTCCACGTGCTGGTGACCGCCGACGAGCGTACGTACAACCCGGGATCCCGGGCGATGGGCCCGGATCATCCGATCTCCTGGTGCCGCAACACCAGTGGCGGGCGGGTGTGGGCCACCGCGATGGGCCACGCGATCGGTTCCTACAGCGAGGCGAACTTCCAGAATCACGTGCTCGGTGGCATCAAGTGGGCGGCCGGTAACGCCGCCGGTGACTGCGGCGGCACCGTCTGGGGCAACTTCGAGAAGCGCACCCTCGACGACAACACCGTCGACCCGATGGCGCTGGGCGTGGCACCGGACGGCCGGGTCTTCTACGTCCAGCGCGGCGGCCAGGTGAAGATCTTCAAGCCCTCCACCAACAGCACCGTCACCGCCGGCACGCTCAGCGTCTACACCGGCGGCGAGGACGGCCTGACCGGCATGGCGCTGGACCCCAACTTCGCCACCAACGGCTACATCTACCTCTACCACTCGCCGGCGAGCAGCAGCACCGACGTCAACCGGGTCTCCCGCTACACGGTCAGCGGTGACACGCTGAACACGTCCAGCGGCGTGACGATCATCGACATTCCGGCGTACCGGGACCGGACGTTCCCGGAGCCCGGCCACACCGGCGGCTACATCAAGTTCGGCCCGGACGGCAACCTCTTCATCGGCACCGGCGACGACACGCCGCCGAACCTGGACCCGAACTGGCAGGGTTACGCCCCGCTGGACTGGCGGTCGGGTAAGTCCAACCTGGACGCCGCCCGCAGCGCCGGCAACACCAACGACCTGCGCGGCAAGCTGCTGCGCATCCGGCCCTCGGCCAACGGTGGCTACACCATCCCGACGGGCAACCTCTACCCCCAGGGCACCGCGCAGACCAAGCCCGAGGTCTACGCGATGGGCTTCCGCAACCCGTTCCGCTTCTCCATCGACCCGGCCAACGGCTGGGTCTACCTGGCCGACTACGGACCGGATCGGAACCCGCCCACCACCAACCGCGGGCCCGAGGGCCTGGTCGAGCTGAACGTCATCAAGCAGGCCGGCAACTACGGCTGGCCGTTCTGCCACGGCGACAACCAGCCGTACGCGCCGTTCAACCCGGACACCGGCGTCGTCGGCTCCAAGTTCAACTGCAGCTCGCCGGTCAACAACTCGCCGAACAACACCGGTCTGACCAGCCTGAAGCCGGTCGTCGCACCCAATATGTGGTATGGCTACGGCACCTCGCCGACCTTTACGGAGTTGGGCTCCGGCGGCTCGGCGCCGATGGGTGGCCCGGTCTACCGGTACGACGCGTCGAACCCCTCCGCGACGAAGTTCCCGCCCTACTACGACGGGGTGCACTTCTTCTACGAGTGGGCGCGCAACTACGTCAAGGAGGTGCACTTCGACTCCTCGTCGGCGGTCACCCGCACCAACCCGTTCCTGCCCAACGTGCGGTTCAACAAGCCGATGGACATGGAGTTCGGCAAGGACGGCTCGCTCTACCTGCTGGAGTGGGGCACCAACTTCGGCGGCGGCAACAGCGACTCCGGGCTCTACCGGATCGACTACAACCAGGGCGGCCGGTCACCGATCGTCAAGGCCACCGGCACGCCCACCAGCGGCAGCGCACCGCTGACCGTCCAGTTCAGCAGCGCCGGCACGTCCGACCCGGACGGCAACACGCTGAGCTACCTGTGGACGTTCGGCGACGGCACCACCTCGACGGCGGCAAACCCGTCGAAGGTGTACACCTCCAACGGCAACTACACCGCCCAGTTGAAGGTCACCAACAGCGCCGGCAAGACCGGCTTCGCCAACGTCCCGATCACCGTCGGCAACAGCGCCCCGGTGGTCACCATCACCACACCGGGCAACGGCGGCATGCTGACCTTCGGTGACAAGGTGTCGTACCAGATCACCGTGACCGATCCGGACGGCGGAACCGTCGACTGCTCGAAGGTGTTCCTCAACCCGGCGCTGGGTCACGACGACCACGCCCACGAGACCACCGAGTACCCGGGCTGCTCGGGCACCATCTCCACCGACCTGCTCGGTGGGCACCCCGATGGCGCCAACCTGTTCTACGTGCTGAACGCGCGGTACACCGACAACGGCGGCTCGGGCGGCGGGTCCCCGCTCACCGGCACCGCACAGGCGATCCTGCAACCGAAGCACAAGCAGTCCGAGTACTTCAGCAGCCAGTCCGGCATCCGGGTGGTCGACCAGGCGGCCGCGGAGAGCACCAAGCGCGTCGGTGACATCTCCAGCAACGACTGGATCGCGTTCAACCCGATGAACCTGTCGGGGATCTCGACGGTCAGCTACCGGCTGTCGTCGCCGTCCGGCGGCGGCTCGGTCGAGCTACGGGCCGACTCGCCGACCGGCACCCTGCTGGCCACCACCACGGTGCCCAGCACGGGTGGCTGGGACAACTACCAGTCCACGACACCGGTGAGCGTCGCCGCCCTCGGCGGTACGCACACGCTCTACATGGTGTTCAAGAACAGCAACAACTCTTTCGATCTGGACTCGCACACCTTCGGCGGCAACGGCGTCGGGACACCCGGCACCGGCACCGGCACCGGCCTGGCCGGCAAGACCTACACGGTCACGGCGCAGCACAGCAACAAGCTGATGGACGTCAGCGGTGTCTCCACCGCCGACGGCGCCCAGATCACCCAGTGGGCGTCCACCGGTGGCAACAACCAGAAGTGGCAGGCCGTCGACGCCGGTAACGGCGCGCTCTACCTCAAGGCGGTGCACAGCGGCAAGTGCGTCGAGGTCGTCGGCAGCTCGACCACGGCGGGTGCCTTCGTCCAGCAGGCCACCTGCAACAACGGCAACCAGCAGAAGTTCACCGCCACCGCGACCGGAACCTCCGGCGTGTACACGGTGAAGAGTGTGCTGAGCGGGCTCTGCCTGGACGTCAACGGCGCTTCCACGGCCGACGGCGCCCGGGTGTTGCAGTGGACCTGCAGCAACGCGACGAACCAGCTGTGGCGGTTCACCGCGCTCTGACCCTGCGGCTGTCGCGGTAACAGATGACGTCCCGGTCGGGACCGGTGTCCGAGTAACGGAGCCGGTCCCGACCGGGACGTCGTCGTCACCGTCGCATCCGCGGGTGCAGAGCAAAGGTGGACGTCGTCGTCAGTCAGGCAGGACCGAGGGGAAGCCGGCCGGGCGGCACGGTGAGCAGCCCGGCCGCCGCCAGGTCGTCCCACAGCTCCTCGGGTACGGCGACATCGGAGCGTCGTACCGTCTCGGTGACCTGCGCCTCGGTGCGGACACCGACCACCGTCGACACCACGGCCGGGTGCTGGCGGACGAAGGCGAGTGCCGCCTGCGGCAGTGTCACCCCGAACGTCTCGCAGACCGTGGCGATCCGCCGCGCCCGCTCGATCAACGCCGCCGGGGCCTGCTCGTAGTTGTAGACGGCGTCGGCCGGCGGCCGGTCCCGCGAGAGCAGGCCCGAGTTGTAGACGCCCGCGATGACCACGCCCACCCCCCGGCTCTCAGCGGCCGGCAGCAGGTCGGCGGCGGCGCCCTGTTCGAGCAGGGTGTACCGCCCGGCGCACATCATCACGTCGACGTCGGTCTCCCGGACGAACCGGGCCAGCATCGCCGACTGGTTCATCCCGGCGCCGATCGCGCCCACGACGCCCTGGTCGCGCAGGTCGACCAGGGCCGGCACGGCCACGTGCGCGGCCTGCTCCCAGTGGTCGTCCGGGTCGTGCAGGTAGACGACGTCGATCCGGTCCAGCCCGGTCCGGTCCAGGCTGGCCTCGATCGAGCGGAGTACGCCGTCGCGGCTGAAGTCCCAGACCCGCCGGTGGGTCGCGGGAACGTCGAACCCCTCGGAGTCCCGCAGGTGCGCGTCCTGGGGCGACGGCACCAGGAGTCGCCCGACCTTCGTCGACACCACGTACTCGTCGCGCGGCCGTTGGCGCAGCGCCGCGCCGAGGCGGCGCTCGGACAGCCCGAGACCGTAGTGCGGCGCGGTGTCGAAGTACCGGACGCCCGCCTCCCACGAGGCGTCGACCGCAGAGGCGAACTCCTCGTCCGTCGTCGTCCGGTACAGGTTGCCCCCCTGGGCCGCGCCGAAGCCCAGCTCGGTGAGTCGTAGCTGCGGGCGGCGCGGCAGTGCGCGCGCCATCATGATGGCTCCAACCCGTAGACGCGGCGTGCCGTCCCACCCCAGACCGACGCCTGGTCGGCCCCGTCCCGGCCCTCCAGCAGCTCCGCCAGGGTGTCGACCCACCGCTGGTACGAACTGGCGAGCAGGCAGACCGGCCAGTCCGAGCCGAACATCAGTCGCTCCGGCCCGAACGCGTCGAGGGCGTCCTCGACGGCGGGTCGAAGGTCAGCCGGCGTCCAGTACGGGTGCGGCACCTCGGTCACCAGCCCGGAGAGCTTCGCCGTCGTGTTGGGCGAGGCCGCCAACGACCGCAGGTCCCGGCTCCACTCGGCCATCTCCGGACTGCCGAGCGCGGGCTTGCCGAGGTGGTCGAGGACGAAGCTGACCTCGGGCAGGTCGCGCGTGAGGCGCGCGGCCATGGGGAGTTGGTGTTGGCGTACCAGCAGGTCGAAGACGAGGCCGGCGGCGCCCACCGCCGCGATCCCCCGACGTCCGTCGGGACGGTCCAGGAAGGCCGGGTCGGTCTCGGACTGCACGAGGTGGCGGATGCCGACGAGGCGTTCCCCGCCTCGGGCTGCCCGCAGACCGTCGAGGTGCTCCGCGACGTCGGCGGCGGTCAGGTCCACCCAGCCGACGACCCCACGGACGAGGGTGTCCTCGGCGGCCACTCCCAGCAGGTCGACCGTCTCCGTGTCGGAGGCGATGGACTGCACCACCACTGTCGCTGTGACCCCGGCCGCCCGGGCTGGCGGCGCGAGATCGGCGGGTTCGAAGTCGGCGTCGATGGCCGCCATGGTCACCGGGTCGATCCACGGCTGCGGGTGCCGTGCCCGGACCCAGAGGTGGTGGTGTGCGTCGACGATCCCGGTCTGCCCGGGCTCCTGCGCGCCCGTCATCGGCCCAACCAGCCGCCGTCGACGGGCAGCACCACGCCGTTGACGTAGTCCGACGCTGTCGACGCCAGGAACACGGTGGCACCGCCGAGATCGTCGGCCCGGCCCCACCGCCCGGCCGGGATCCGGCCGAGGATCGCCTGGTTGCGGTCGGGGTCGTCGCGCAGCGCCTGGGTGTTGTCGGTGGCGATGTAGCCGGGCGCGATGGCGTTGACGTTGACCCCGTGGGCCGCCCACTCGTTCGCGAGCGCCTTGGTGAGGCCGGCCACGCCCGACTTCGAGGCGGCGTAACCAGGGACGGTGATGCCGCCCTGGAAGCTCAACAACGACGCGGTGAAAATGATCTTTCCTCGGCCGCGCTCGACCATCGTCCGGCCGATCTCCCGGCTGAGGATGAACTGGCTGCTGAGGTTGACCTCGATCACCTGGTCCCACATCTCGTCCGGGTGCTCGACGGCCGGGGTCCGGGCGATCGTGCCACCGTTGTTCACCAGGATGTCGACCGGCCCGAGCGCGGTGATGTCGCTGGCCAACCGGTGCACGGCCGCCCGGTCGCCGAGGTCCGCCCGCAGCCCGGTGAACCGGCGGCCGGTGGCGCGCACCCGGCGTTCGACCTCGCTGCCCTCCGCTTCGAGCTGGGCGGAGACCCCCACGATGTCGGCGCCGGCCAGGGCCAGGGCCTCGGCCATGGCGAGGCCGATACCGCGCCGCGCCCCGGTCACGACGGCGGTCTGGCCGGACAGGTCGAACAACACCGTCACTGGTTTCCCTCCCGCACATCGAGCAGCACCTTCATGACGCCGCCACCCTCCAGCGCCTCGAAGGCCGCGCCGGCCGCCTCGACCGGCTCGACCCGGGAGATCAGCCGCTGTGCCGGGATCGCACCCGAGGCGACCAACCGGATCGCCTCCACCATGTCGTCGCGCTGATACAGCCGGGCACCCAGGAGTTCCAGCTCACGCCAGAAGAACCGGTGCAGGTTGACCTCGCGGGGCTGAGGATGGATCGCCACCATGACCAGCCGCCCCCGAGTGGTGAGGACGTCGACAGCAGTGGTGACGCCGGCCGGGGAGCCGGACACCTCGAAGGCGATGTCGGCGCCCGCGCCATCGGTACGGTCGTTGACCAGCGCCACGACGTCGGTCGCTCGCGGGTCGACGGCCTCGATCCCGATCCCCTCCGCCACCTCGCGTCGGAACGGGTCCGGCTCGACGAGGAGCACCCGCCCGCCACGGCCCCGGGCGACGGTGGCGATGAGGACGCCCACCGGCCCACCACCGACCACGACCACCTGGTCGTCGGCGGTCACGTTCCCCCGGCGTACGTCGTGCACGGCGACCGCCACCGGCTCGACGAGCGCCGCGTGGTCGAGGGGCAACTCCTCCGGAAGCGGCAGGACCAGCTCCACCGGCACCGTCCAGGAGGACTGCATGGCACCCGGTGAGTCGATGCCGAGGAAGTTCATCGCGTGGCAGACGTGGGAGTTGCCCCGCCGGCAGGCGGCGCAGCGTCCGCAGGGCCGGGTCGGCATCACGGTGACGGCCTGACCGATGTTCCAGCCGGTCACGCCGTCGCCGACGGCCGCGATCCGCCCGGACATCTCGTGCCCGATGATCGCGGAGTCACCAACCCGGGCGTCCATGTCCCCGTGGTAGATGTGCAGATCCGTACCGCAGATGCCGGTGTAGGCCACCTCGATCCGTACCTGGCCGGGGCCTGGTGGCTCCGGGTCGCGGTTCTCGATTCCGAGGTGTCGCGCTCCCCGGTAGACGACTGCCTTCATCGTTCCTCCGTCTCGACGGTCGGTACGTCGGTCGTGCCGACCGGGCATGGTCGTGGGTGCATCGCCGTCGCGATGCACCCACGCCCTTCCTTCTCTGGTGCTCAGCTCAGTGCCGTACGGTCGGCGACACCTCGTTGCGGGAGTTCAGCGACACGACGGGCACCTGGCGGGTGGGGAT
Source organism: Micromonospora arida (assembly GCF_003857035.1). Lineage (GTDB taxonomy): Bacteria > Actinomycetota > Actinomycetes > Mycobacteriales > Micromonosporaceae > Micromonospora > Micromonospora arida. The sequence continues at coordinate 52,880 of NZ_QGSY01000275.1, read as the reverse complement.
CACCGCGTCGACTCCGGCCAGCAGCCGTCGTCCGGCCCGCTCCGGCCGGACGTTGGGGCTGTCGGCCGTCTGCGCCTGCGGACGGCGATTGACCGCCCGGATCCGCTCCTCGTCCACCCGGACACCGAGACCGGGTGCGTCGCCGAGGATGAAGGCGCCATCCTCGACGTGCAGGTCGATGGAGACACCAACGGGTGTGTGCAGGTCCTGCAACTCGCTGGTCAGGTGGTTCGGCACCGAGGTCGCGGCGTGCAGCAGACCGACGGGGCTGTTGCCGATCGGGCTGACCGGCAGGTCGTGGGCATGGGCCAGGGCGGACGCCCGCAGGAAGTGGGTGACCCCCCAGACGGCCGCCATCTGGACGATGTCGACCGCACCTGCGGCGATCAGCGGACGGTACTGTTCGAGCCCGGTCAGGTTCTCACCGGTGGCGACCGACGCGGACACGCCTCGGCTGACCGCGGCGAGACCCTCGGCGTCCCAGCGCCGGACCGGCTCCTCGATCCAGATGAGGTCCAGGGTGCGTTCCAGCTCGCAGACGTGTCGGACGGCCTGCTTGCGGGTCCACGCCTCGTTGACGTCGAGCATCAGGCCGGGCCGCCGGCCGTGCCCGGCCTCGGCCAGAACCTCTCTGACCAGGCTGAGGCGGTGTCGATCGCGCTCGATGTCGAGGCCGCCCTTGAGCTTTGCCGCCCGAAGGCCGTGGCTCGCGTAGACCTCGTACTCGGCCACGAGTTCGTCGTCGGTGAGCCCGATGTCCAGGCCGGAGGCGTAGGCGGTGACCCGCCGGTCCCGTCCGCCCAGCAGTCGCCACAGCGGCTCGCCGGCGGCCTGCGCCTTGATGTCCCACAGCGCGGTGTCCAGAGCGCCGATGGTGCCGAACACCGGGCCGGCGTGGCCGGCCTTGAAGGTGTGCCGCAACATGCGGTCGTAAAGGGACGTCACGGCACGGGGGTCTTCGCCCTCGATGGCTGGAAAGATCCGCTCGATCTCGACGTGCGGCCCGAGGCCGACGCCCGTGATGCCCTCGTCGGTGTCGACGAGGACGATCGAGACCGGGACCACCCCGTCGGCGAACACGCCGTTGGCGTCGCCGACGGGGCGCCCCCATTCCTGGACCGTGGTGAGCGTCCGATATCCCGTGATCCGCATGTCAACCCTTCGTGGAACCGGCGGCGACGCCGTCGGCAATTTGGCGCTGGAGGAACAGGTAGACCAATAGGACGGGTATGGCGGCGATCAGCACCCCGGACGCGAAGGTGGGGATGTTGTCGGAGTACTGCCCTCGCAACGAGGTCACCCCGATCATGAGCGTCCGGTTCTCGGCCGAGGGCATCATCACCAACGCCATGAGGACGTCGTTCCAGCAGAACAGGGCGTTGAGGATGCCGACCGACAGCAGCGCCGGGGTGCCCAGTGGCAGCATGATCCGGCGATACACGCCGTACACGGTGTTGCCGTCGATCCGGGCGGCGTCGACGATCTCCGGTGGGATGCCCTTGTAGTAGCTCGTCATCAGGAAGACGGTGAAGGGCAGGAACTGGGCCACGTAGACGAGGATCAGACCCGGGTACGTGTCGATCAGCGCGGTGTCGGCCATGATCCGGGCGAGCGGCACCATGATCACCTGGAACGGGATGAAGAGCCCCGCGAGGCAGCCCAGAAACAGCGCCGACGAGCCACGGAATCGCAACTGGCTCAGCGCGAAGCCGGCCATCGACCCGAGCAGGAGCAGCAGCAGCACCGACGACGTCACCACGACCAGTGAGTTGACGAAGTAGCGGCCCATGCCGACGCTGGTCCACGCCGTGCTGATGTTCTCCCATTGCAGAGTGGTGGTCAGGCCGAACCGGTCCAGGATGTAGTCCCGGCGGGTCTTCAACGCGACGTTCGCGGTGAAGAGCAGGGGGTAGATCGTCGCCACCGCGAGCAGTGACATCGGGATGGCGATCATCCACCGTCCCAGTCGGACGCGGGACATCAGTCCACCTTTCCCGATCGTTCGAGCAGTTTGATCTGCAACATTCCCACGACGAGCATGATCGCGAAGAGGATCGTGGACGCGGCGGACGCGAGAGCCGGGCGGTTCATCTGGCCCTGCTGGATCCAGATGTAGTACTCCGGCAGGTAGGTCGAGCCCTCCGGGCCGCCACTGGTCATCACGAAGAGCAGCCCGAACATCGAGGTCAGCATCCCGATCATCGTGGTCACGAAGACGAACTGGATGGTCCGGGCGAGGCTCGGGATGATCACGTGCCAGACGACCTGGCGCAGCGAGGCGCCGTCCACCCGGGCGGCGTCCAGCAGCGCGGCGTCCAGCGTGGCGAAGCCGGCGAGGAACACCACCAGTGCCATGCCGAAGGTGGCCCAGATGTGCACGCCCACCACCATGAACATCGCGACGTCCGGGTCCCCGAGCCAGTCCACCGGACCGACACCGATCGACCCGAGGACGGCGTTGAGGGGGCCGTCGAAGGCGAGCAGCAGGTTGAAGATCGCCCCGACGATGACCGGCGAGAGCACCGCCGGAAAGAAGTAGACGCTGCGGTAGAAGCGGTGGCCCGGCACCCGGAGGAAGATGAAGGTGGCGAGGAGGCCGGGGATCGCCACCGCCACCGGAAGCAGCAACACCAGCAGGCCGACGTTGCCCAGAGCGGTGCGGAACAGCGGATCAGCGAACAGTTCCTGGTAGTTGCCGAACCCGACCGCTTCTCCGTTCTGGTCACCATCGCCGGTGAAGGAGAAGTTGACCCCGAGGATCAGCGGGTAGAGCCGCAGCGCCACGATGATCAGGACGGCCGGAGCGATCAGGATGTAGGGGGCGTAGCGCTCGGCCCCCAGGCCGCCACGGGTGCGACGGGGACGGGTGCCACCGCGGCGCGCGGGGGAGGTGGCCGCCGGGCCGCCGGCCCGCCCGGCCGAAGCCAGGCGGACCGACGGTTGCGTGTTTCCGATCGGCACGAGGTCAGCCCGCCTGGTCGGAAGCGGCCAACTGCTTCACCACCTCGTCGACGGTGATCGAACCGCTGAGCAGCTGCTGGGAAAGGCGCCCCATCAGGTCGATCGTCTTCGAGGAGAGCGCGACGTGCAGAGCCGGCTTGCCGGTCTTCAGCTCGGCGACGATCGTGGAGGCAGCCGGGCCGGCCTGCGAGACGTCGATCGTGATGTCGGCGGCGATCGCGCCGGCGTCGGCGTAGAACGCCTTCAACGCGTCGGCCGAGGTGAGGGAGCGCACCAGGTCGGCGGCCACCTTCGGGTCCTTCGTCCACTTGGCCACGGCGTAGCCGATGCCACCGTCGTACGGCAGGCTCGGGGTGGTGCCGGCGGTGACGACCGGGGCCTTCATGACGCCGAGCTTCTCCGCGGTGAGGAACTCGTTGAAGGACTTCCAGTGCCCGACGTCGGACATGAGGCCCATGACGTGGGCGGCCTTGCCGGACTGGAAGGCTGCGAAGGAGTCGTTGAACATCGCGGTCGAGTTGGCCCCGTCCGTGTTCATCTTCTTGTCACCGGCCTCCTTCCAGGTCTGGAAGATCCGCTTGACGTTGGGGGAGTTCCAGTCGCGCTTGCCGGCGATCCAGGCGTCGTACTCCTGGGCGGTGAGAGTGGTCGAGCCCAGGCTCGACATCCAGAACTGAATGCCGACGCCCTCCTTGTTGCCGAGGGCGAAGCACTTGGAGCTGGCCTTGGCGATGGCGGCGCAGTCCGCTACGAACTTGTCCCAGGTGGTGGCCGGGCTGGCCGGGTCGAGGCCGGCCTTCCGGTAGATCTCCTTGTTGTAGTAGATCGGGTAACCCTGCAGCGTCACCGGGCCGCCGTAGACCTTGCCGTCCTTGGTGAACGCGTCCCATCCGGCCAGCCGCTGCTTGTCCTCGGCGACGTAGTCGGTGATCGGCACCAACGCGTCCACCCGGTCGCGGATCTGGCCACCGCCGTTGAACATCATGACGTCGGGGCCCTTGCCGGACTGGATTGCCGCGCCGAGCAGGGTGTAGTACTGGTCGAACGGCTGCGCGACGAACTCGACCTCGACGTCGGCGTGCTTCTTCTTGAAGTCGGCCTTGGCCTTGTCCAGATAGGATTTGGCGAATGGCTCGCCGGACTTCCAGTCCCACACGACCAACTTGCCATCGGAGCTGGTCGACTTGCCCGAATCGCTAGCACTTCCACAACCGGCCAGGGCCAGGCCCACAACGAGGACGGCCGACCACATCGCGCGCTGTCTCATCAGTTGTCACCTCTATATGGGGGGTGGCCGGCGGGTGCCCCGCTAGCCAAATGTTGACCGGAAGGTAACTCGTATGACGTGTTACGTCAACGGTCGGCCGTACACTGATCCGGACGTCGTGCCACGGCGAGCCATCGGAGGGGGACATGACGCCACCGCAGGAAACAGCCCTGAACAGCCCGGGGACCCCGGCATGGGTGCGTCGGCCGACCAACCTCGCCAGGGCGGTCACCGCCGAACTGGTGGAGCGCATTGTCCGCGGCGTACACCCGTCCGGGTCGTCCCTACCCCCCGAGCCGATCCTCTGCGAGACCTTCGGCGTGAGCCGGACCGTCGTCCGGGAAGCAGTGAAGATCCTTCAGGAGAAGGGGCTGGTGCAGGTCCGCCAGGGCGCCGGCACCATGGTGACCCCACCAGCACACTGGGACATGCTCGACGAGCTGGTCCTCGCGGCGACCATCGCGGTGGACGACAGCCTCGCCATCCTCGACGACCTGGTCGTCACCCGGCGGGTGCTGGAGTCCGACATGGCGAACGTCGCCGCCCGCCTCGCCGACACCGAGACCATCGATCGGCTGCGGGCCATGGTGGACCGGATGGACGAACTCGTCGACGATCACGTCACCTACCACGACCACGATCGGGCCTTCCACGACACGATCATGCAGGCATCCGGCAACCGCATCGCTCGGGGCGTCGTACGCGCGCTGGAGAGCCAGGTCATCAACACCGCCCGCTACATGGGCCGGACCGAGCGCGCGCTGTGCGTGGCGTCCAACCAGGGTCACCGACGCATCTACGAGCGCATCGCCGCCCACGACTCCAACGGCGCCGCCGAGGCGATGTTCACCCACATCACCGAGGCCTGGCTGGTCCGCCGCAGTGGCTCGGGGAGCCCCGTCCGCCTCGAACGCTGACCGTCACAGGCAACGGACGGCGCCCGCCCCCGAGGTACGGGGGGGCAGGCGCCGCCAGCTGAGGCCGACAAGAGTCACGAGAACTGGGCGAAGAACCTCCAGATCTCACCCTTGGTCCAGGTCGTGATGCCGCTCTCGGCGTAGGTGCCGTCCACCGGGCCGGGCATGTGGCCGTTGTCGTACGCGGCCCACTGCACCGGGTATCCGGCCCGACAACCCGAGTAGGCGGTCGTGATGTGGGTACGACTGCCGCCGGCCGGCTCGCGCGGGCTCTGCGCGGTGCAACCGTTGTTGCGGACGAAGGTGTCGCGCAGCGCTCTGCCCTGGGAGATGTTCAGGACGTTGTCCGTGATGCCGTGCAGCCCGAAGTACGCGATCGGCTGCGTACCGCCGCTGCACCCGCTGATCTGCGCGCCGGAGATGACCGCGACGGCCCGGAAGACGTTGGCTCGGGCGCAGGCGACGGCGTAGCTCATGCCTCCGCCCCAACTGAAGCCGAGCGCGAACCGCTGCCTCGGGTTGACGCAGAGGCTGCTCTCGATCCGGCTGATCATGTCGTCGACGAAGGTGATGTCCTCACCGCCGGAGTTGCCCCAGCCGTTGCCGAACCCCTGGGGCGCCACCAGGATGGCGCTGTTGTTCGACTGCTCCTGCTGCCCGTAGTAGGACCAGGCGGTCCCGCTGGTGCCGCCGGAGGAGATCTCCTGCATGGTGCCGCCCCGCCAGTGGAAAGCGAAGATCAGCCGGTAGGGGTTGCTGTTGTTGTAGTTGGCGGGCACCCGAAGGATGAAGGTCCGGCTCTTGCCATTGCTCTGGATCGTGTGCGTGCCGCTGGCCAGCGTCGGTGTCTTGCCGCACCCGCTACCACCCGTGGGTGGAGGGGTGGTGCCACCGTCGACGGCGACGAGCTGCCACTGCTGGTTGGTGCCGCCCCAGTCGGCGTACTGGACGATGTTTCCGCCGTCGGCGGTGGACGCGCCCTGCACCTCGACCGCCTTGTTGCTGTTGCGGTTGATCAGCCGAACGTAGCCGCCGTCCGAATCGGCCAGCCGGAACTGCTGGTTCGTCCCGTTGAGGTCGGACCACTGCACGATCGCGCCGCCGTCGGCGGTGGAGAAACCACTGACGTCGAGCACCTTGCCCGAGTGCCGCGACTTGATCCGGTAGTAGCCACCCCCGGAGTCGACGAACTGCCACTGCTGGTTGACGCCGTTGTTGCGCGTCCACTGGCTGATCCGCGCCCCGTCGTTGGTGGCCGAGCCGTACAGGTCCAGCGCCTTACCGCTGTTGCGGTTCACCAGCACGTAGGAGGCATTGGTGTCCACTGTCGCTGCCGCCGCGGGCGCCGCGTTGACCGCGACGAGTGCGCTGGCTGCCATGACCGCGGCCGCCGCCGCGGCCAACCCTGACCGCCAGCGAGATCTTTGTCGAGAGGCGGGACGAGCCTCACCGAGGGCTTTCATGGTCCACTCCTTCGATCGGGGTCACCCACGAGCGGGAGCGCCCGCGCGTGCCGTGGCGTGCGTGCCGGGTCCTGGTGGTGGCGTATCGATCCGCGCGGTCGTAGTCAGCCGCGACCTGGCGGTCACGGCGGCCCGCCCCGGATGGGGCGGGCCGCCACTGGTCACACCTCGCCGGGGCGGGCGCCGGACGGATTCAGAGGGCCGGCAGCCAGTCGATGGCGGCGGTCGTCAGCCGATCCGGACCAGTTGCCACTGCTGGTTGTTGCCGCCCCAGTCGGCGTACTGGACGATGTTTCCGCCGTCGGCGGTGGACGCGCCCTGCACCTCGACTGCCTTGTTGCTGTTGCGGTTGATCAGGCGTACGTAGCCGTCGGACGAGTTCGCGAGTCGGAACTGCTGGTTCGTGCCGTTGAGGTCGGACCACTGCACGATCGCGCCGCCGTCGGCGGTGGAGAAGCCGCTGACGTCGAGCACCTTGCTGGAGTTACGGGACTTCACCCGGTAGTAGCCATCCCCCGAGTCCACGAACTGCCACTGCTGGTTGACGCCGTTGTTGCGCGTCCACTGGCTGATCCGCGCCCCGTCGTTGGTGGCCGAGGCGTACACGTCCAGCGCCTTGCCGCTGTTCCGGTTGAGCAACACGTACCAGGCGCTGGTGTCCACCCCGGACCCCGGCGGGGGCGTGGTGGGCGGGGTCGAGCCGCCGTTGAGGGCGTCCAGAACGGCGGTGTACGCGGCCTTCTTGTTGCCGTTGCAGTCGAACAGCAGTGCGTTGTCCGAGCCACGCCACGAGTCGCAGTCCCGCACGCCCCAGGTGGTGATGCCGGTGCAGCGCGAGACGGCCAGGCAGGCGCGGGTGACGGCGCCGTAGATGTTGGCCTGGTTGCCGCCGGTCATCACGTCCAGTTCGGTGATCTGCACGTCCACACCGAGATCGGCGAACCGCTGGAGGTTGGCCTGGTAGTCACCGGCCAGCGAGGTGCCCAGGTGCGACTGGAAACCCACGCAGTCGATCGGCACGCCACGGGACTTGAAGTCCCGCACCATGTTGTAGATCCCCGTCGACTTCGCGTTGATCCCATCGGTGTTGTAGTCGTTGTAACACAACTTCGCACCCGGATCCGCAGCCCGCGCCGCCCGGAACGCCGCCTCGATCCAGTCGTTGCCGGTGCGCTGCAGGTTCGAGTCCCGACGCCCACCGCTGCCACCATCGGCGAACGCCTCGTTCACCACGTCCCAGGCATAGATCTTGCCCCGGTAGTGCGTCGCGACCTGCGTGACGTGGTTGATGGCCGCGTTTCGCAACGCGCTGCCCGACATGCCCTGCGCCCAGCCCGGCTGCTGCGCGTGCCACAACAGCGTGTGACCCCGCACGCTCATGCCGTTGGCCTGCGCGTGGCTGACCAGGCGGTCACCACTGGAGTAGGTGAAGGTGCCCTGCTGCGGCTCGGTCGAGCTCCACTTCATCTCGTTCTCGGGCACGACACTGTTGAACTCACGGTTCAGAATGGTCGTGTAGGCGCTGGTCGACAGCTTGCCGACGGCGACAGCCGCGCCGAAGTAGCGGCCCTTCTCGGCGGCGGCCGCCTTCAGGGTCGTGCCGGCACCGGATGCGGGGGTCAGCGCGACCGTCATGCCGGTGGTGAGGGCGACGGCCATGGTCGCCGCCGCCAGCATCGTTCTCATGGGTTTCATGGCGTTCCTTTTCAGTGGTTGCATCGGTGGTGGTGATGTGCCACTTCACTCGGGGCGACCGATCGGGACGGTCTTCCTGGCCGCCCGGCATCAGCACGCACGGTCCGAGAGAGCTGTCGCCGGCAACTGCCGGGTCCCGAGGTGACGGCCGCATGCCCTTGCGGACGTCGTGATCGGAGGTACGACCCGTGCGGCTCGCCCGGTGAGCCACGGGAACGATCGTCCTCTATATCGAGAGTGAGCGATAACATGCCGTACGTCAAGACGTAACGGGCCGTTCACGCCGACCTCCCGGAACGCCGCGTTTCGCCCGGTACCAAACGCCCGGGGCAACAGTGCTCAACCGCCGCGCGACCAGGTGACGAGTCGTACCGCCGTGCCACCTGGATCGCTTCAGAGGGCAATCCTGTTATCGCTCACAGTCGTCAGCCGGCAGCGGCTGCTGGCGGCTCACGAACACCCGGTGGCCGTGCCACTCGCAGACGGCTGCGCCGGTTCGACATCGGCGCGTATGCCGGCGACGAGGTCGGCGGTGGTGTGCGCCTCGATGCCGGGCTGCGCGGCGTCGGCGAACCGCTCGACGACCGCCCGGACGTGTCGTTCGGCGGGTGCGGCGAGGCCGTCGTAGACGGCCTCGAACAACTCCCGCGCCGGCCGCCTGAGCCACTCCCGTGGAAGGAGTTCCACTGGCAGCTGCGGGTCGAGGACCGGGAAACGTCGGAAGGTGTCCATGACCTCGGTCCGGGCCCGCACCGCCGCGGCACCGTCGACCTGCCCGGACACCACGGCGGGCAACAGTGGTGTCCAACGACGCAGGAACGCGTCGTAGCTCCGGCTGATCGCCTCGATGTCCCAGGCCTCGATCGGCGCGCGGTGAATGGCCGAGGCCAGCGCGCTCTGCCGCCCACGAAACACCGTCACGGCGCCGAGGGTGAGCCGGTCGAGCTCGGCCCGAGCGGCGGGAGTCAACTCCTGCGGCGAGATCCACAAACCGTCGTACAGCGGCGCGTAACCGAGCCACCGGAGTTGCGCCCGCAGGGCCCGGCGCTGCGTACTGCGGTCCTGCGGCAGCGAGAAGGCGACGATCGTCCAGCGACCGTCCCACCGGCCCGTCGAGGTGGTGGAGGCGAGAATCCAGTGCCCTCCGGCGGAGAGATTGGCGGCGGCGGCGCGGCTGAGCCGGTAGGAGCTGCGTCGCCCCAGTCGGCTGCCCTCCAACACGCCACGGCGGGCCAACCGGCTGATCGCGGTCCGCGCTCCGGCCGTCGTCACGCCAGTCTCCCCGAGCAGCGCGACGATGGCGGCGGACGGGAGGGCGACCCGGGTCCGCAGCGTGTAGTCGGCCAACAGGGTCACCGCGACACCCTGGGGTGAGTTGCCGACCTGCCGGCGGGGCAGCCGGAGTGGGTGGTCGCCGTCGTCCGGATAGATCTCGTCGATGTCGAAGAGGCTTGCCACAGGCGCTCCGTGCTCCTCGGGGACGGTATGACGACTGTAGACGGACCGGCGCGACCTGCTGCAAATAGAGCATCCTCGATTGACACTTGTTGGTCCGCAGGGAACACTAATTGCTACGCGACGCCATCCGAAGCCGGGCTGGGCGAGCCACAGGTAGCGGGCATCGTGCGATCACCGCGGGAGTCGGGCAGACCCGCAACCGGATCGCACGACCAATCCAGCCTGCACAGGCAATCGAAGGAGTCGTGCGGTGAAAATCAGAAGGAAACTGCTACTCGCGCTGGCCGCGTCACTGGTCGCGGCCGGCCTGGTGGCCCCCACGGTCGGGCCCGCGTACGCGGCGTCACTGACCGAGGTGACCAGCTTCGGCGACAACCCGGGCCGGATGCGCATGCACGTCTACGTGCCGGACAACCGCCCTGCCCGGCCGGCGGTCGTGGTGGCAATGCACGGCTGCGGCGGGTCCGGCCCCGGGTTCTACTCCGGAAGCGAGTTCGCCAGCCAGGCCGACCGGTACGGATACATCGTGATCTACCCGTCCGCGACCCAGCAGGCCGGCTTCGGCAACTGCTTCGACACCTGGTCGGACGCCGCCAAGCGGCGTGGTGGGGGCAGCGACCCGGTGTCGATCATCAGCATGATCCGGTACGTGCAACAGCAGTACTCGGCCGACCCGGAGCGGGTCTACGCCACCGGCAGCTCATCCGGCGGCATGATGACAAACCACATGCTGGCCCTCTATCCCGACGTGTTCAAGGCCGGCGCCGCATTCATGGGCGTGCCGTACAACTGCTTCGCCAACGCGGCGGACTACCCGCCCGGCAGCAGCCAGTGCACCGGCGGGAACATGAACCGGACTCCCCAGCAGTGGGGCGACGCGGTGCGCCAGGCGTACCCCGGCTACTCCGGACCCCGGCCGCGGGTGCAGCTGTGGCACGGCACCAGCGACACGCTCGTGCCGTACTCGCTGTTGCAGGAGACGATCGAGCAGTGGACGAACGTGTTCGGCCTGAGCCAGACACCGACCTCCACCGACACGCCCCAGGCCAACTGGAACCGGCGTCGGTACGCCGACTCCAGCGGCACCGTCCAGGTCGAGGCGTACAGCATCCAGGGTGCCGGGCACAGCCTGCCCTCCGGCGGTATGGCCGCCGCCGCCGTGCAGTTCTTCGGCCTGACCAACCCCACCACGCCGCCGCCGACCAACGGCGCCTGTCGGGTGAGCGTCGCCGTCAACGCCTGGAACAACGGCCTGACCGAGAACATCACCATCACCAACACCGGCACCGGTGCCGTCAACGGCTGGTCCCTGGTCTTCACCCTGCCGAGCGGGCAGACCATCACCTCGGGCTGGAACGCCACCTACTCCCCCAACTCCGGGCAGGTGACGGCCCGCAACGTCGCCTACAACGGCGGCATCCCCGCCAACGGCTCGGTGACCATCGGCTTCCAGGCCACCCACAACGGCAACAACGCCCGGCCGTCCTCGTTCACCCTCAACGGCGCGTCCTGCACCATCGCCTAAGACCAGGCTGGCGTCGACGAGACAGTGCGCCGGTCACCACGCAGGTGGTGACCGGCGCACGACCCGTTCCGGCGTCACCGGGTCAGCGGTAGCCGGCGCCCACCACGCTGGCCTGCACCGCGTTCTCGGTCGCGTCGGACGGATAGCCGGCGACCATCGCCCCCTCGTAGAAGGTGCCGGCGCTCAGGTTCGCGCCACCGTCGGGCTTGCAGCAGTCACCGCCACTGCCCAGGATGATCGCGCCCTGCTTCTTCATCGGGCTGTATCCCGGCGGGAGCGAGCCGTCGTAGAGCGTGTAGAGGCTGCCGGACTGGGCGTCGCTACCCTTGATGGCGAACCGGGTCGTGCCGTTGTTCTTCAGCGTCGCGGTGACGAACTTGCTGGTGAACGCGCGCTGGTTCGGGTTCCAGGAGCTGCTGCCGCCCGGGAAGAGACCCCACTCGAGGTCGGCCTGCACCCAGGGCCCGCTGCCGGAGCAGCCGCCGAACCAGCACTGCTTGCTGAAGTTGATGGCGTCCATCGCCCCGGCGGCGTCGGCCTTCCTGGTCGTCTCGCTGTTGCCGTAGTCGAAGCAGCAGCCGCTGTTGACGTGGGTCCCACTGGTCACCATGTACATGCCCTCGGGTGCCGCGCCGGTCGGCACGCCGGTGAGGTGCCCGTCGCGCCAGTAGCTGTTACCGGGGTTGATGTAGAGCGAGTACGCCTTCGCGCCGCCCACGGTCAGCGATTCCGAGGTCGCGATCGCCGGCTTGCTCTGCGGGGAGCCCGGAACGACGCTCGACCCCTGGTACCAGAGGTCGTTGCCGCGCCCGGACTGGTCGAAGACGACCGTGATCACGCAGGTCGTGCCGGAGCAGAACGAGTCCTGCGTAGCAGCGTTGGCGGTGCCACCGGTTCCCGTGAGCCCGATGTTGCGGGTCGTGTTGTCCGACGAGCGTCGGACCTGGTACAGGTTGCCGGCGTACGCCTCGTAGAGCGCCCGCGTGGTGCTGTGCGCTGCGATGCACGGGGTGCCGCCGGAGGCGTAGATGTCGCACGGACGCGCGCCGGTCGGCGGGTTGGTCGGCGGCGGGGTGGTGGTGGTCGGCGAGGCCCACTGCTGGTTGGCGCCGCCGTTACAGGCCCAGAGGATGATTTTGGTGCCGTTCGCGGTGGCGGCGCCGTTGGCGTCGAGGCACAGCCCGGACTGTACGCCGGTGATGGTGCCGTTGCTGTTGACGTTCCACTGTTGGTTGTTCTGGCCGTTGCAGTCCCAGATGATCACCTGGGTGCCGTTGGCGGTGCCGCGGCCGGAGGCGTCCAGGCACTTGTTGCCGTACGCCTGGAGTTGCTTGGTCGACGTCCACGTCCAGGTCTGGCCGGCGCTGCCGTTGCAGTCCCAGAGTTGCGTCTGGGTGCCGTTGGTGGTGCTGGAGTTGGGCACTTCGAGGCAGCGGCCGGACGGCGTACCGACGATCGGGGTGCTCTGCCCCGGCTGGATGGCGGCCGCCATCGGGGCGGCGGCGGCCTCGGCGATCGGTGACGGGGCACCGGGGGTGGCGCCGATGCCGACAAGGACGGCGACGAGAGCACCCGCCAGGGCGCTCAGACGGCGGGCGCGCCGACGCCTCGGGATGAGATCAGGGGCCTTTCCTGGCCCGACGGGGGACGGATTTCGCACGAGGTGGCTCCTCGGAGTCGTGGAAGCGCGGGGGATTGTCGACGCGCCACGGGAGGGGTGGTGGCGATGGCGAATCGATTCGCAGCGAATCGTATGACCTTTATTTAATTCATGTCAATGAATGCGGTAGCGGGGTGGTGCGCTGACCGTTGGGCGGACCGCCAGCGCACCCACCTCCCCCGGGAGGCCTACCGCCCCAGGAGCCGCCACGTCTGGTTCAACGGGCTGCCCTGGTTGACCGCCCTGCAGGTCCACTGGTGGACCAGTGCGCCGGCCGCCGTGGAGACCGCGTTGACATCGACGCACTTGCCACTGTGCCGGGCGACGAGTTGGTAGTCGTGCGAGTCGTTGCCCGAGTAGGTCACCTTGCGCAGAGCGAACTGCTGGTTGGAGCTGTTGAGGCAGGTCCACTGGTGCACCGCCGCGCCGTCGGCGGTGGACACGCCGCTGACGTCGAGGCACTTGCCACTCTGCTGGTTGACCACGGTGTAGGTGTTGGCAACGCCCGCGACCGGGACGAAGTTCCAGAGCTGCTGGTCACCGCCGTCGCAGTAGTTCTGCTGTTGGACGTTGCCGTCGGCGGTGCTCAGACCGGCGTTGTTCAGACACTGCTGCGAGTGTTGGGCCACCGCCACCGACTGGAAGCCACCGTCCGAGGGGGGCAGCAGCGTGACGGTGTACGTGTCGTTCTGGTTGGTGTACGGCAAGGTCACCGTAGCGTTGTTGTTGGACACCCCGACCACGTTGTTCGAGACCGTGACCGGCCCCGCCACCGCGCCGCCACCGTTGTGCGGGATGCGTTGGGTGAGGACCCGGACCTGGCTGTTCTGCACGATGCCGCTGGTGGTGTCCAGACGTTGCAGGTTGACGCTCAGGTTCCCGGTGGTACGGCCACCGCCGACCAGCACCTTCGCCACCCCGGCAGCCTTCGTGGCGTGAGCGTCGTACGACTGGCTGGGGGTCACCGCCACGATCTCCCCGACCTGGGAGGCGTAGTAGCGGTAGTTCCACCACTCCCCCTTGGGCTGGTGCTGGCCGGCCGAGTTACGGATCAACAGGTTGCCGAGGTCGTTGTGCAGGCTGCCGCCGCTGGCCCAGTTCGCCCGCAGGCCGTCGGCCCGGGCCCGCTCCAGGCGCGCGATGTACCAGGCGCCGTCGGCCGGGTTCTGCTCGTCGGGCGCGCCGTACTCGTTGATCTGGTACGGACGTGGGTGGGCGATGCCGCGCGGGTCGAGGGTGGCGTTGGCGGCGGCGACGTTCGCGACCGGATCACCGGGCAGCGAGTGCCAGCTGATGATGTCCGGCACCGTGTTGGTCGAGCGGACGAAGTCCAGGTACTGGTTCCAGAACGTGTGTGTGGTCGACGGTACGCAGGCGCAGCTCGGCCCGACGATGAGCTGACTGGGGAACTCCGCCCGGATGCGCTGGTAGGTCCGCCGCCACAGTTCGAGGTACTGGGAGATCGGCCGGTTCCAGAAGATGGTGATGTTGGGTTCGTTCCAGATGTCCCACTGCACCGACAGGCCGGACGCCCGGACGTCGTTGATCAGGCGGGTCAGGAAGTTGTCGTAGTCGGTCCAGTTGCCGTTGTCACCGGGGAAGCGGGAGATTCCGGCGCCGTCGGCACCCCAGAGGTCGTGCGGCAGGATGATGAACTTCCCGCCGAGTGCAGTGGTCCGACGCGCCTGGGCGAGTGTGGAGTTCCAGCGACGGTCGTAGGTTCCGCCGACCCAGCCACTGCCCGGGAGCTGTGCGCCGCCGGCACGCATGTACTGGAACTTGACGTCCCGGTAGAAGTGGTCGGCCGGACCGCTGGCGTTCTCGGTCATGCCGTAGATCCAGCCGGAGGCGCGGTAGGTCGGCGCACCGTTGGTGGTGGCGAAGTTGACGCTGATCGACTCGTCCGCGGCCTGGGCGGAGGGCGGGACGACGGTGACGGCGGCAGCGGCGGCGAGCAGGCCGACGACGAGTCGGGCCACGAACACGCGGGCTCGTCCTGACCTGCTGCGGGACGGGGTTTTCACGGGCGGCTCCTTGGTGGGGCGCGGGGGACGCTCTCCGGAGGGCAGCACTTGCGAATCGATTCGCACGGATCGTAGGACCGGGAACTGAACCATGTCAATGAAGTGACCACGCGGTGACGTCCTCGTTTCCCAGCGATCCTCCCGGCTCGACCAACTGACCCTTGACCCCCGGGTACGGCCAGACCTATCTTCGGGCGAACCGATTCGTCGAATCGATTCGCCTCATGGTTGGACTGGTCCAACCCGCGACGATCAACCGACACACCCCACCTGACGATCGATTTGAAGTGAGGCACCACATGACCGGACTCAGTCGTCGGCGGCGCCTGGCCGCCGTCGCCGTGATAGCTCTCGCCGCAGTGACGGGCAGCGCCTGCTCGTCGTCCGCCGACGGCCCCGCCGACGGTGGCGCCTACCTCGTCTGGGACCCGTATCCGCAGTTCGCCGACGACTCCGAGTGGGTCGCGCTGCTCAAGAAGTGCGGCACCTCCGCGGGGGTGACGGTCGAGCGGACCGGCTACGACACCACCGACCTCACCAACAAGGCGCTGCTCGCCGCCCAGCAGGGAAACTCACCCGACGTGCTGATCGTGGACAACCCGGTCATCTCAACTCTGGCCGAAGCCGGTGCGCTCACCACCACCGACGACAACAAGCTGGACGTCTCGGCCATGGAGAAGAACCTGCTCGGCGCCGGCCAGAGCGACGGCAAGACCTACGGGGTGCCGATCGGGGCGAACACCCTCGCCCTCTACTACAACAAGGATCTGCTCACCTCGGCCGGCGTCGATCCCGCCGCCGTCAAGGACTGGACCTCACTGACCGCGGCGCTGACCAAGGTCAAGGCCAAGGGGAAGAAGGGCATCACCTTCTCCGCGATCGGCACCGAGGAGGGCAGCTTCCAGTTCCTGCCCTGGTTCTGGGGATCGGGTGCCCAACTGACCAGTCTGGACTCGTCGCAGGCGGTGTCCGCGCTGACGCTCTGGACCGACTGGCTCAAGCAGGGCCACGCCCCGAACTCCGTCATCAACAACACCCAGACCACGAGCTGGCAGGAGTTCGCCACCGGCGACTACGCGTTCGCCGAGAACGGCACCTGGCAGCTGGCCAACGCGGAGAAGCTCGGCTTCTCGTACGGCACGATCGCGATCCCGGCCAGCGCGGGCGGCCCGGCCCCGGCGCCCACCGGCGGTGAGTTCGTCTCCATCCCGGTGCAGAAGAAGACCGGCCGGTACGAGACGTCGCAGAAGCTCGTCACCTGCCTGACGAACGCCGAGAACCTCCTCACCACGGACACCACGCTCTCCTACGTCGCGCCCGTCGCCGCCGTACAGGAGCGACAGGCCACCGCGGACCCCAAGCTCAAGGTCTGGGTGGAGGCGGTCCGGGCAGCCAAGGGCCGCACCGGTGACGACCTCGGCACGAAGTACCCGAAGATCTCCGAAGCGCTGTGGACCGCTGTGCAGTCGGCCCTCAGCGGCGGAAAGTCGCCACAGGAGGCACTGGCCGCCGCGCAGACCGCCGCCACGACCAGGTAAGCGATCCGAACCGACACCATGCCCTCCACGACAGAGACCTCCACCGCCGTACGGGACCAGGGTGGGGCGGCGACCGCCGCCCCGCCCGGGCCTCCCCCGTCCCGTGCCCGCCGACCCAGCCGATGGTGGGCGTGGGGCTTCCTGGCACCCGTGACCATCTACCTGGCTGCCTTCTACGCCTACCCGCTCTACCGCAACGTCGAGTTGAGCCTGCGGGAGTACACCGTCCGCTCGTTCGTGCAGGGCGGGGCACCCTTCGCCGGCCTCGACAACTACCGGACGGTCCTGACCGACCCCGCATTCGGGCCGACGCTGACGCACACAGTGGTCTTCACCGCGACCTCGCTCGCCTTCCAGTTCACCATCGGCATGGCCCTGGCCCTCTTCTTCCACCAGCACTTCCCGCTGTCGCGCACGCTGCGGGCGCTGATTCTCGTACCGTGGCTGCTGCCGCTGATCGTCTCGGCGTCGACCTGGTCGTGGCTTCTCAACAGCGACTCGGGGCTGGTCAACGCGGCGCTGGGCGTCGTCGGGATCGACCCGGTCAACTGGCTCACCTCGCCGGGCTGGTCACTCACCTCGGTGATCATCGCGAACGTCTGGATCGGCATCCCGTTCAACCTGGTGGTGCTCTACAGCGGCCTACAGGCGATCCCGACCGAGATGTACGAGGCGTCCGCGCTCGACGGTGCGACGGGGTGGCAACGGTTCTGGGGGATCACCTTCCCGTTGCTGCGTCCCGTCTCCCTGATCACGCTGCTGCTGGGGCTGATCTACACGCTGAAGGTCTTCGACATCATCTGGATCATGACGAAGGGCGGCCCGACCGGCTCCTCGGCAACGCTCGCCACCTGGTCGTACCGGCTCGGCTTCGGCAACCTGCTGCCCGAGTTCGGCCCGGGCGCGGCCATCGGGAACCTGCTCATCGTGCTGGCTCTGATCGCCGGCCTCGTCTACATCCGGATCGAGCGGAGGCAGCAGCTGCGATGACCACCTCGACGCCTCGGGCCTGGTGGAAGACCGGCGTCGGCCTGGTGCTGACCGGGCTGATGCTCTTCCCCGTCTACTGGATGATCAATGTTTCCTTCACCCGGGACCAGGACATGCGGGCCAGTCCCCCGCACCTGTTCCCCACCAACGGCACCCTGGACGGCTACCGGGCGGTGCTCGACCAACAACTGCCGTACCTCGGCACCAGCTTCCTGGTCGGCCTCGGCACTGTGGCGCTGACCGTGGCGCTGGCCGCGCCCGCCGGTTACGCGCTGGCGAAGCTCCGGCCACCCGGCGGCCCGGCGCTGAGCTTCCTGCTGCTGATCGCGCAGATGATCCCGGGGATCATCATGGCGATGGGCTTCTACGCCATCTACCTCACCCTCGGCGTCCTCAACACGCTGCCCGGCCTGATCCTGGCCGACACCACACTCGCAGTGCCGTTCGCTGTCCTGATCTTCACGGCCTTCATGTCCGGCATCCCCGAGGAACTGCTCCAGGCCGCCGTGGTCGACGGCGCCAGTCGGCTACGGACCTTCTGGTCGGTCGTGCTGCCGGTCAGCCGCAACTCGATCGTCACGGTGTCGCTCTTTGCGTTCCTGTGGTCCTGGTCGGACTTCATCTTCGCCTCGACCCTGGCCGGCGGCGGCGACCACCAGCCGATCACCCTCGGCATCTACCACTACATCGGCAACAACAACCAGCAGTGGAACGCCATCATGGCCACCGCCGTCGTCGCCTCGATCCCCGCCGCCGCGCTGCTGATCCTGGCCCAGCGGTACGTCTCGATGGGCGTGACCGCCGGCGCCGTCAAGGACTGACCATCCGCGGCGGTCGAGGACTGACCACCCGCACCACAGAAAGGCACCCGCCACCCATGACCGTCGCCCCGTCCGGTCCGGAGTTCGGAATCCAGGACATCCCCTTCAGCTACCGCGGATCCTGGTTCAACATCTCCCCGGTGGTAGCCGAGAAGACGTACGCCGACGACCTGCACCTGGTCTCCCACCAGACCGGGCTGCACCCAGTACTGCGGCTCACCCCAACGGTCGCCGGCACCACCGTCGTCGCCACGCCCGCGCTGCTGACCTGGCGCAACGGGGCCGACCGAATCGAGGCCGTCTACGACGGGCCGGACACCCTGCGGATCCGGGGCCACCGGCTCGGCCTGCGGGTGGCCGCGGCCGCGCACACCCTCACCCCGTTCAGCGGGACCTACCTGTACGCCGATCCGGTCGACGGATCACACGTGTTCACCTCGTACGAGACCGGTCGCCGCTACCGCATCACGGTGCTCTCCGGCGCTCTGCCGCGGACCGACGGCGCGCAGGCGCTCGGCACCGCCGACCGTTCCCTGTACCTTCCCGGCGACCAGCCCTGGGAGATCGCGATCGAGGAGTACGCCACCGCCCGCCGCCCGTACGTCGGAGCCGTCGCCTTCGAGCAGTTGCGCCGCGACCGGTTCGCGGAGTTCACGGCGTTCGTCGACGCGATCGCGCCCTGGCGCGGCCCGGAGACCCCGGCCGCCGAGCTGGCCGCGTACGTCCTGTGGTCGGCCACGGTCGCCCCGGCCGGCTTCGTCACCCGGCCGGCCGTCCTGATGTCCAAGCACTGGATGGACAAGGTGTGGAGCTGGGACCACTGCTTCAACGCGATCGCCCTGGCGGCCGGCGACCCGGAGCTGGCCTGGCACCAGTTCCAGCTGCCCTTCGACCACCAGGACGAGACCGGCGCCCTCCCCGACTCGGTCACCCACTCGGAGGTCCTGCACAACTACGTCAAGCCCCCCATCCACGGCTGGGCCCTCCGTCACCTGCGCCGACGCCTTCCCCAGCCGCCGAGCCGGCTGGCGCTGGCGCAGACGTACGACCGGCTCGCCCGCTGGACCGAGTTCTGGCTGGACGCGCGGCGGGCCCCCGGCCACGACCTGCCGCACTATCAGCACGGCAACGACAGCGGTTGGGACAACGCCACCACCTTCGACGAGAACCGGGTCCTGGAGACGGCCGACCTCGCCGCGTTCCTGGTCGCGCAGCTTCGCTGCCTCGCCGACCTCGCCACCGAGCTGGGTGAGCCCGCCGACCGCTGGTGGCAGGAGGCCGACCGGATCCACGGGGCCATGCTGCGCGACCTGTGGGACGGCGAACGCTTCACCGCCCGTGACCCCCGCACCGGGCACCGACGAAGGAGCCGCAGCCTGCTCGACCTGATGCCCGTCGCACTCGGGGCCGACCTCCCGGCCCCGGTCGCCGCCGCACTGGCGCGCGGCGTCGAAACCCACCTGACCACGCACGGTCTGGCCACCGAGCCGACGGACTCGGCCCACTACCTCGCCGACGGCTACTGGCGGGGCCCGATCTGGGCGCCCTCCACCGTCCTCGTCGAGGACGGCCTGCGCCGGGCCGGGCAGACCAGGATCGCCGACGACATCAGTCGGCGGTTCCTCGCGCTGTGCGAGAAGTCCGGCTTCGCGGAGAACTTCGACGCCGAGACCGGCACCGGGCTGCGGGACCGCGCCTACACCTGGACCGCCAGCAGCTATCTCATCCTCGCCGCCGCCCAGGAGGAGCGGCGGGTCAGGGGCGGGTAGCCGGTCGGATCAGCAGCCCCGGACCGGGCCGGTGCTGGAACGCAACGAGATGGGCGGGCTGTACAGGCGGTGTCGTGGCACGGCGCCGGGAGCCGCGATGATCTCCAGAAGCAGCGACACCGCCTCGGCGCCCATCTCGACCATCGGCACGTCGGCGGCGGTCAGCGGCGGGCGGAAATCCTCCGCCCAGTGCTGCGCGGCGACTCCGGTGACGGAGAAGTCGCGTGGCACGGACAACCCGGCGCCGGTCAACGCGCGCTGCATTCCGGGCAGTGCGGCCTCGTTGATGGTGGCCACCGCCGTGACCTCCGGGTGCGTCGCGAGCAGTTGCTCCATACACGCCTCGCCGGAGGCGGTGTCGTCGCCGCTGCACACCTCCACGCCGGTCAACCCCCGCTCCACGGCCGCCGCACGAAAGCCGGTCAGCGCGCGATGGCTGGGGCCGTACCCGGCGGCCACCAACTCGGCGGACCGGTTCACGAGTGCCACGTGCCGGTGCCCCAGGTCGGCCAGGTGCTGCACGCACCGGGCGATCAGCCCGGCGTAGTCGATGTCGATCCAGCTCATCCCGTGCGGCTCGGCGGTCCGGCCGATGGTGACGAACGGCAGCCCGGCCTTGGTCAGACGGGTCACCCGGTCGTCCGCCAACCGGATCTCCATGAGGACCACGCCGTCCACCCGACGTCCGGTGACGATCCGCTCGAACGACCGGTCATGGTCGCCACCGGAGGGGGACAGCAGCACGTCGAGGTCGTGGCGGGCGGCGGCCTCGACGACGCTGGCGACGAAGCCCAGCTGCATGTCGGTCAACCGCTGACTCGCGGGCGGGATGACCAGCCCGAGGGTGCGGGTGCGCCCCTCCTTGAGAGCACGGGCGCTGGCGTTCGGCCGGTAGTCCAACTCGTCGATGACCGACTGGATCCGTTGCCGGGTCGCCTCCGACACGCTGCGTTTTCCGCTGAGCACGTAGGAGACGGTGCTGCGGGACACCCCCGCCCGGCGGGCGATTTCCCCGATATTCATCAGTCGCCCTCGAATCGATTTTTGCCCCGACACGGGGACGCACCTTGCTCTGCCGACCAGCATATCTGTCCTCAGGCTCATCGATCGATGACCAACGCGTGCCAACTAGCGCTAATCGATGGACGACCATTAATGTCACAGGTATGACGTGTGACGTCAATGTCGCCGCACCCACCTCCATCACGCACCCGAAAGGATCCGATGAAAGTGAAGAGAAAACTGGGTCGCCTGATGGCCGCCGCCGGGACCCTGTTCGTCCTCGTCGTCGGCGCTGGCGCCTACGTGGTCTCGGACGCGCCGGGCATCGCCCACGCCGCCGGCACGGGCCCGTGTGACATCTACGCCTCCGGCGGCACGCCGTGCGTGGCCGCCCACAGCACCACCCGCGCGCTGTACGGCGCCTACAACGGCCCGCTCTACCAGGTCCGACGATCGTCGGACAACACCACCCGCGACGTCGGCGTGCTCAGCGAGGGCGGCGGCTACGCCAACGCCGCCACCCAGGACACGTTCTGCGTCAACACCACCTGCGTCATCACGATCATCTACGACCAGTCCGGCCGTAACAACCGCCTCACGCAGGCACCCCCCGGCGGCTTCGCCGGGCCCGCCCCTGGCGGATGGGACAACCTCGCCGACGCGAAGGCGGCACCGGTCACGGTCGGCGGCCAGAAGGCGTACGGCGTCTACATCGCCCCCGGCACCGGCTACCGCAACAACAACACCAACGGTGTCGCGACCGGCGACCAGCCCGAGGGCATCTACGCGGTCGTCGACGGCACGCACTACAACCAGTGGTGCTGCTTCGACTACGGCAACGCGCAGACCAACAATCTCGCCGACGAACGCGCCATCATGGAGACCGTCTACTTCGGCGCCAACAAGCAGTGGGGCTACGGGGCAGGAGCCGGCCCCTGGATCATGGCCGATCTGGAGTGGGGGCTGTTCTCCGGAGTCAACGCGGGCTACAACAACATCGCGTCGATCAACCACCGCTTCGTCACCGCCATGGTCAAGGGCGAGCCGAACCACTGGGCGATCCGGGGCGGCAACGCCCAGTCGGGCAGCCTGACGACCTATTTCGACGGGCCACGCCCCAACGGCTACCACCCGATGAAGAAGGAAGGCGCCATCCTGCTCGGCATCGGCGGTGACAACAGCATCACCGGTCGCGGCACCTTCTTCGAGGGTGTGTTGACGTCCGGCTACCCGACGGCCGCCACCGAGAACGCCGTCCAGGCCAACATCAACGCCGCCGCCTACGCGCCGGCCGGCGGCAGCAACCCGCAACAGAACGTCCAGGTCGTGGGCGCCCAGTCCAGCCGCTGCATCGACGTACCGAACGGCAGCACCACCAACGGCACCCAGGTCCAGCTCTGGGACTGCCACGGCGGCACCAACCAACAGTGGAACCTCAACTCCAACGGCACCCTCACCGGCGTCCAATCGGGGCTCTGCCTCGACGCCAACGGCGCCGGCACCGCCAACGGCACCAAGCTCATCCTCTGGGCCTGCAACGGCGGCACCAACCAGCGGTGGTCCACCCGCAGCTGACCACCCCACGATCGGTCGGTCGTGCCGACCCCACGAGCTTCCCGGGGGCGGCACGACCGGCGGCCTCTCGCACCGATCACGGCCCCGCCGTGTCAACGCGGACATCCTTGCTATATATATCGTGATGCGATATATATAGCGCATGGACATCAGCGAGCAGACGTTCCTGATCCTCTCCGCCCTCGCCGACCAACCTCGGCACGGCTACGCCGTGGTGACGGAGGTCGACGAAATGACCGGCGGCAGGATCCGGTTACGCGCCGGCACCCTCTACGGGGCCCTCGACCGCCTCGTCACCCAAGGGCTCATCGCCCCCGACCACGACGAGGTGGAGAAGGGCCGGCTGCGCCGTTTCTACAAACTGACCGACGCGGGGGCAGACGCCATCCGCGCTGAAAGCCAGCGGATGGCCGCCGCGGTCCGGCTCGCCGAGGAGCGCCTCAACAAGCGTGCCGCCCGCAACGCCCCGCGCCTCGGGGCCATCTGATGGGCCCGGGCATGAGCCCTCTGGAACGACGATATCGACGGCTGCTGCGCCTGCTGCCAGCCACGCACCGCACCGCCCGCGGCGAGGAACTGCTCGGGCTGCTGCTGGACCTCGACCACGGCCGCCGACACCCGAGCCCGCACGAGGCGCTGAACATCATCGCCCTGGCGATCAGGCTGCGACTCACCACGCCCGTCACCAGCACGGCCCTCACCACCGGACTCAGTGCCCTGCTCGTCGCCGCCGGCACCCGGCCCGCCGGTGACACCCTGGACCTGTTCACCGGCGCTGTCCTCGCCACCGACATGCCGGCCGTCATCTCCAGTTGGCCGCAGATAGTCGCTCTCGGCCTGCTGCCCCTCGCACCGCTGATCGCCTGGCTGTGCGGCGCGAACCGGACAGCCCTCACCCTGCAAGCCATGTTCCTGACGGTCACCGTTGGTTGGTTCGTCATCGACGTGCTCAACGGCACCGCCATGGGCACCAACCCCGGCCAACAACTCCTCACGTACGCCGTACCGGTCTCGACCCTCGTCCTGCTCGCGATCGCCGCCCGCGAGCGGTGGACCGCGCCCCGGCCGCGCCTGTTCTGGTGGGCCCTCGTCCCGCTCGGCGTCCTCGCCTGGAAAGGCACCGGTGAGTGGGGACGCCACGGCGTCTACGTTCTCGACGCCGTGCCGGCGGTCATTGGAATCCTCGCTGCCGCCACCGCCGCTGTCGCCGCCGCCTTCGCGGTCCGCCGCCACCGGCCCGCCGTGATCGTCGGCGTCGGACTCACCGGCTTCCTGGCCGGATGGCTCATCCCCGACCCGCTGCTCGTCAACACGGCGATGCAGCACTTCGACGGTCAGCCGCTACCCCTGGCGATCCTCATCACGGTGATCGCGGCCGCCGTTACCGGCATCAGGCACCTCGCCCGTCGCCGCATCCCGAAAAGAGCGGTCCCTGTCAACGTCAACCGATGAGCCCGTGATGCGCTGAACACCAGCTTCGGGTCGGACGAGCGGCAGCCGCAGCAGGGCACCATCCGCTGCGGTCGCCAGATCGCGCTGCATCACCGTCGCCACCTCGCTCAGATCGTCGTTCAGCTGGTGATCGCGACCGGGGAGCAGGTGCAGGTGCGCCTGCGGGATGACTGCGGCGTACCGATCTGCGTGTGACGGTGGCGCCGTGTCGTCCTGGAGGCCGTGGAACACATGCACCGGCACTCCGGGCGGCAGTCTTGCGCCCAGATCGGGCGGCAGTTCGAACTCCTCACCGGCCCAGCCGCCAGCACCGACGAAGGGTGCGGCGATCAGCACGATCGCACCGAGCGCCCGCTCCGGTGGCCGTTCGCCGAGCGTGTGGACGAGGAGCGTCCCGCCCACCGAGTGACCCAGGACGACAGCGCCGTCGTCCAGCGCCGCGATCTCCCGCCGAATGGCTACGCCCCAGGTGGCGTAGCCCGGGTCGGCTTCGTCGGGCATCCGCGGGTAGTGGACCTCGAACCCGTCCCCGAGCTCACGGCGCAAGCTGTCGACCAGCCTGTTGTCCCATTCGTCGTATACGCCGGCACCGGCACCCTGGATGAACAGGATCTGCGGGGCTCGTTCAATCGCCACGCTGGTGTGTGCCCGGCGCGCGGGTGCCACAAACGGGCGATCGCCCGCCACCCGGGCCGGGTAGGTTTCGGGGCTGGGCGAATGGCGGGGGTCGGATGGTCAAGGGTTGGCACGGCTGGTTCGGTACGTTCAACGGCGTCGTCCTGATCACGGTCATCGTCCTGCCGTTGGCCGTGCTGGCGGTGTGGGCCCTGGCCCGCCGCCGACGCGCCGCCGGCACCACGTCGGCATGGCGCACGTCGCTGGCCGATGTCGGCATCGTCTACGGCACGATCCCCTGGGTATGGATGATCATGCTGCCGGGTGACCAGGCCGGCGCAGTCCCCGGCCGGGTGACAGTGGTGCCGCTGCGCGACCTGTTCACGATCTTCTCCGACGGGGGGCCGCTGACG
The DNA here is from genome assembly GCF_003857035.1 of Micromonospora arida. Taxonomy (GTDB): domain Bacteria; phylum Actinomycetota; class Actinomycetes; order Mycobacteriales; family Micromonosporaceae; genus Micromonospora; species Micromonospora arida. The sequence goes on along the minus strand of NZ_QGSY01000275.1, from coordinate 27,735 downwards.
GCGACGGTCCAGGTCGTCGGCAACCTGCTGGTCTTCGCGGCCCTGGGGTTCTTCGCCCCGCTGCGGTTCCCGGCGCTGGCATCGGTGCCGCGCGTCCTGGCTCTCGCGGCCGGCTGCTCGGTCCTGGTGGAGACCGCCCAGTACGTCCTGCGGCTGGACCGGGTGTCGTCGGTGGACGATGTCCTGCTCAACGCCGCCGGCGCCGGGCTGGCGGCGCTGGCGTCCCGCCGCTGGTGGCGCGACACACCCGACACGCCCACAGATCGTCGACCTCAGCCGGCCCCGGCAGCGGGATGCTGAGCGTCGGAGCTGGGAGCTAACATCCGCTGGTGATCGAGGATTTGATCAGGAGAGCGGCGGACGAGGACGACGACGCGATCGAGGAGCTGGGCGAGATCGCCGCCGCCGATCCGCAGAGACTGTCGCCGTACCACGGGGCCCTGCTCGACCTCGATCTGCTGTGGCCGGCGACGTTGTACCGGGCGGCGGGCGCCGACGTGGTCGGCCGGGTCATCGAGCAGGTCGACGGCGGGCGGACGCCGGACCGACTCAACCATCTGCTCCTCATCCTGGCCCACAGCGCTCACCCGCTCGCCGAGGACGCCCTGCGTCGCTGGTCGACGCACCCGCCAGCCGGTGCTGACGACCTGCACGTGGGGGTGCTGAGCTACGCGGCCGAGGGCGGTTGGACGATCGGCCCGGACGGCAACCGACGGGACCTGTGCGCTGACGTCGCGCACCGGTGGGTCATGCGGGACGCGCCAGCGTCCGCGGACCGATCCGCCTGCCCCTGGTGCGCGTCCCCGCTCTGGGTCGCCGCCGACCTCGACACCACCGACCCCGCCATCGGCGCCGCGCTGGCCCACACCGGCTGGTCCGGCCGCCTGGTCGTCGAGACCTGCCACTTCTGCGCCTGCTACACGACGCTGTACAGCCGGGTCACGCCGGCCGGTGCCACCACCTGGTGGGCCGACAACACCCGGCCGAGCTACCTGGGCGGCGATACCGGACCGGAGGACCCGCCGACCCTGCTCCCGGTTGCGGGGCCGGCCCTGGCAAGCCCGTACCAGGCCAGTGCCTGGAACCAGGGCGGCTCCACCCTGGGCGGCCGACCGGACTGGATCCAGGACGCCGAGCACGCCGACTGCCCCGGGTGCGGGGAGCCGATGGACTACGTGGGCCTGATCGGCGGCGCGGACTTGGACGAGTTCGGCGAGGGCGCCTACTACCTGCACCTGCACCAGCCCTGTGGGTTCGCCGCGGTCAACTACCAACAGAGCTGACAGTCGATCAGGTGGACGGCTCTGCCAGCCGCTCCAGCCGCGCCAGACCATCCCAGCCGCGCTCGCGCATCAGATCCAGCAGTCGCTGCACCCGCGAGTCCGACTCGACGGCCAACGCGTCCAGAAGGTCGAACGGTAGATCGTCCTGCGCCACCTCACCGAGGTCGATCTCACCAGAGCGGTATGCCTGCTCGGCGAGGCTCGCCAGGATGTCGGCGGCCTCCACCAGAAGCGCGTCGTCGCCGGTGTCGCTCTCGAAGATCTCCGACAGGATCCGGTAGAGCCGAACGAGCTGCGGGTCGTCGAGCTGCGCGATCTTGCCGGGCATCCATTCGCGGACGCGATCGGGCCAGCGAGCCGACATCAGGATCCAGCTGTCTCGCTCACCCGCCACCACCCGCTCGGAGACGCCGATGTCCCGGAGCCGGTCGAGGTAGGTGATCACCTCTGGTGCGAGCGCCAGCCGATCCCCGGCGGCGAGTTGCGCGATCTGCTTCCGGCTGGCCTCCAGTCGTGCGATCTCGTCGCCCAGTTGCCTGTCGATCTCCTCGACCGCGGCCGCGAAGGTCGACGCGTCGGCCTCCAGCATCTGACCGATCTGGGACAGCGGCACGCCGGCGTTGGCGAGAATCCGGATCCGGATGAGGGACACCACCGCCCCCGCGCTGTACCGCCGGTAACCCGAGGCGTCCCGCTCGGGCTCCGGCAGCAGGCCGATCTGGTGGTAGTGCCGTACCGCCCGCACCGTGACGCCGGCGTACGCCGCGAGTTGACTGATCGTCAGCATGCCCTGATCCTGCCCCTCAAGTCGCTCGGCCCCACTCGAATCCAGCTCAGGAGATCTTGCGGCGGTAGGTCAGGTTGGCGAAGAGGTAGGCCACCACGAGGATGCCGACGCACCAGGCGAGGGCGGTCCAGATGCCCGATCCGACCGGCTCCTGCGCGAAGAGGTCTCGGATCGCGTTGACGATGGCGGTCACCGGCTGGTGCTCGGCGAAGGCGCGCACCGGGCCGGGCATCGACGCGGTGGGCACGAAGGCCGAGCTGACGAACGGCAGGAAGACCAGGGGGTACGAGAAGGCGCTCGCGCCGTCCACAGACTGAGCGGTGAGGCCGGGGATGATGGCGATCCAGGTCAGCGCCAGGGTGAACAACACCAGGATGCCAGCGACGGCGAGCCACCCCAGCACGCTCGTGCCGGTGCGGAAGCCCATGAGCAGAGCGACGAGGACGACGACGACCAACGAGACCAGGTTGGCGACCAGCGAGGTCAGCACGTGCGCCCAGAGCACCGAGGATCGCGCGATCGGCATGGACTGGAACCGTTCGAAGATGCCGCCCTGCATGTCCAGGAAGAGCCGGAAGGCGGTGTACGAGATGCCCGAGGCGATCGTGATGAGCAGGATGCCGGGGAGCAGGTAGTTCACATACGAGTCGGAGCCGGTCTCGATCGCGCCGCCGAAGACGTAGACGAACAGCAGCATGAAGGCGATCGGCATGACGGCGGTCGTGATGATGGTGTCCGGGCTGCGGGCGATGTGGCGCAGTGAGCGTCCCAGCAGGACTGTGGTGTCGCCGACAAAGTGCTTGTTCATCGTTGTTCCTTCTCGGTCTTGGCGCCAACGAGGGTGAGGAAGACGTCCTCGAGGGTCGGTTGCTTCTCGACGTACTCGATCTCGGCGGGTGGCAGGAGCTGCTTGAGCTCGTCGAGGGTGCCGTTCACGATGATTCGTCCCTCGTGGAGGATCGCGATCCGGTCGGCGAGTTGTTCGGCCTCGTCGAGGTACTGGGTGGTGAGCAGCACCGTCGTGCCGCCACGGGCGAGTTCCTTGATCGCCTGCCACACCTCGATGCGCGCCTCCGGGTCCAGCCCCGTCGTCGGCTCGTCGAGGAAGATGACCGGCGGGTCCCCGATCAGGCTCATCGCGATGTCGAGACGGCGACGCATGCCGCCGGAGTACGTCCGCACCCTCCGGGCGCCCGCCTCGGTCAGCGAGAAACGCCTCAGCAGGTCGTCCGCGATCGCACCGGGCTCCTTGAGGTGCCGCAGCCGGGCGACCAGGATCAGGTTCTCCCGCCCGGTGAGGATCTCGTCGACCGCCGCGAACTGCCCAGTGAGACTGATCGACTGCCGTACGTCGGCGGCCTGGGTCGCCACGTCGAAGCCGGCGACCCGGGCTGTCCCGCCGTCGGCCCCGAGGAGCGTGGCCAGGATCCTCACCACTGTGGTCTTGCCGGCACCGTTGGAGCCGAGCAGGGCGAAGATGCTGCCCCGCGCGACGGCGATGTCGACGCCGCGCAGCACCTTCAGCTGCTTGAACGACTTCTCCAGGCCGTGCACGTGGATCGCGGGTTGCTCGGCCTGAGCTGTTGTGTGCGAATTGCTCATGGCAGCAGCATGGAGGGTTGACGCAGCGTCAAGGTCAAGCGCCGATGCGGCCGGCCTCAGTCGGGCTTTGGTTGGGACCGCAGGTAACTCTTCACTCCGATGTCACCGCGCGATCCCCCGGGTGACGTGTCGCTGTTCGCCCGAAGGAGTTGGCTGCCAGTCGTCGCACTTGTCTTGACCAGGAGCTGATCCACGTGCCTTCCTCTCGTCGTACCTTCCTCGCCAGTGGCGCCGCCGCCGGCGTCGGCCTTGCCGTCGCGGGTGGCCTGCCGTCCCTGGCCCAGGCCAGCCCGGCCCGGCCGCACCCGCCGGTGAAGCCCGGTAACGTGCCCTTCCCGCCGCTCGTGGACGACCCCGAGGGAATCCTGGCCCTGCCCAAGGGCTTCAGCTACACCGTGATCACCCGGACCGGTGTCACCCGGCTCGACCGCGGTCAGGGCACCACCCCGTCGGACCACGACGGCATGGCCGTCTACGACGCCGGCCACGGCCGGTACACCCTGATCCAGAACCACGAGATCGACCCGGGCGCGGAGTTCGGCGTGCCGCACGTCAAGGGCACTGTCTACGACGCGGGCGCCGTCGACGCCGGCGGTTGCACCGTGATCAAGACCGACCTCGCGGGCCGCAACCTGGGTGAGTTCGTGGCGCTCTCCGGCACCATCTCCAACTGCGCCGGCGGGCCGACCCCCTGGGGCACCTGGCTCACCTGCGAGGAGACCGAGGACCGGGCCGGCGACAAGTGGGAAGAGGGCGGCCGGTCCGGCGTCTACCAGAAGGACCACGGCTACGTCTTCGAGGTGTGGGCCGACGGCAGCGCCGACCCGAAGCCCATCAAGTGCCTGGGCCGCTACTCCCACGAGGCAGTGGCCGTCGACAAGGACCGCACTCGGATCTACCTCTCCGAGGACGCCGACGAGCCCAACGGCCTCTTCTACCGCTGGACGGCGCCACACGGCGTCAAGCTGGGCCCGGGCGTGCTCACCCGCCTCGCACCGAACGCCGGCGTCCTCGCCGCGATGCAGATCATCATGGATGACGGTTCAGTGCTGCCGGACGTCGCCTACCTGACCTCCGCCCAGCTGGGCCGCCCCTTCCCGGTCCGCTGGATCGAGGTGCCGGACCGCGACGCGCGCACCAGGTCGGTGCGCGAGCAGTTCGCCGACGGCCAGGTCACCCGCGGACGCAAGTTCGAGGGCGTGTGGGCCACCGACGAGGGCGTGTACGTGGTCAACTCGTACGCCTGGGACGAGGGTGACCTGCCGGCGGACGCGGCGCCGCACGACGGAATGGTCTGGTTCTACAACTTCAAGGACCAGACCATCCAGCTCGTGACGTACTTCCCGCACCAGACCCAGTCCGAGGAGGGCACGCCGGTCAAGTACACCGACATCACCTTCGACGGCCCGGACAACGTGACGGTCACCCCGTGGGGAAGCCTCGTGCTCGCCGAGGACGGCTCGGGCGCCTCGCACGTGCTCAGCACGATCCCGGGCGGGCCCACCTACGCGATCGCCCGCAACCAGCTCAACGACTCGGAGTTCTGCGGGCCGACCTTCAGCGCGGACGGCAAGGTGCTCTTCGTCAACATGCAGGACCCGGGCCTCACCCTGGCCATCACCGGCCCGTGGGAGAAGTACCTGGGCTGACCGAGCCCGAAGGGGGGCCGGGCGACCTCGCCTGGCCCCCATCAGGCTCGGTCGCACTCAGGGGACGCGCGGCAACGCCAGCCAGTCCTGCCAGGTGATGTCGCGGCCCAGATAGCGGGGCTGGCGGAACGGCCAGTCCGCGGCGATCCACTGCGGCACCAGCGCGTCGACCGCGGCCTCCACCTCGCTGCCCACCAGGTCGTCCACCACCCACCAGGAGACCTCGCCGTCGGAGCCGGTGCGCTCCGGCGGGTCGACGTAGACGCAGCCGAGGATCGCCGTCTCCCCCTCGTCCAGCAACGCGTAGTTGAACGACTGGTGCGCGGCGATCTCCATCTCGTGCCGCAGCAGGTCGACGCGGTCCTCTTCGTATGTCATCGTCTCGCTGGGCCACGCCCAGGCCGGACCGAAGATCTCCCACAGGCGCTCACGGGAGCCCATCACGGCGGGGTAGTCGAGCGGGGTGTCCGCCTCGCGGATCGGCCGAAGATGCAACGCGGTGCCGGGCACCGGCACGTGGACGGGGTGGACGAACTCCTCGGGCAGCCAGGTCATGAGGGCCGAGACTAGCGCCCCTCGGCTGGAGCCAGGCCCTAGTCGAGGCAGAACTCGTTGCCCTCGACGTCCTGCATGTTGAGGCACGACTCGTTCTCGCCGTCGGCAAGCAACAGCTGCCCGCGTACGGCGCCGAGCGGGATCAACCGCGCGCATTCGGCCTCAAGGGCGGCCAGTCGCTCTTCGCCCACGAGCCCGGTGCCGACCCGCACGTCGAGGTGCACCCGGTTCTTGACGATTTTGCCCTCGGGCAACCTAGATTCGGTAAGAACCGATGGGTATGCTGATCCTGTGGCAGCGATCGATCCCCAGGCCCCGATCGGCGTGACGTATCCCCACGTCGCGCTATACACGCGTATCAGTAAGGACAAGTACGGCAACGCCGAGAGTTGCTTCGATCAGGAAGCGATCGGGCGGAGGTATGCCGACAGGATGTGGCCGGGTGTGCCGGTGGTGGTGTACTCCGATCCGGACCTGTCGGCGTTCGACGACGATGTTCATCGGCCGGGTTATGAGGCGTTGAAGGAGGCCATCAAGGCCGGGTTGGTGCGGCACTTGTGGGCGGTGGAGCAGACTCGCATCGAGCGGCGGGAGGTGCCGTGGTTTCAGATGGCGGCGCTGCTGGACTCGGTGGGTATCGAGTTGCTGCACACGCACCGCGACGGCGTTGTGCGGGTTCAGGACGAGGTGGCTGGTATCAAGGCGGTGCTGGCGGCGTCTGAGGTCCGCAAGATGAAGAAGCGCATCGCGGACAAGTTCGATGCCCAGGCGGCTCGTGGCGTTCCGCCCGGCTCGCGGCCCTACGGGTATGTACACGGTCGTTTGGACAACGGCGACCGGACGTACGTGATCGTGGAGGATCAGGCGGCAGTGATTCGCGAGGCGGCCGGGCTGGTTCTGGATGGCTGGTCGTTGGAGAACATCGCGCGACGGCTGCGGAAGCGGGGTGTCTGTGGCGCTCACCGGGTGAAGGTCCGCGATGAGAACGGCGAGGTCGTCACCGACGAGACCGGTCGGCCGGTCACTCGCCCATCGGAGATCACCGGCGCCACGGTGAAGGGCATGCTCACCAACCGGGCGGTCGCCGGAATCAACGTGCGCAGGGACGTCGAGGTCGGCGACGGCAACTGGACGCCCATCCTCGACAGGTCCACGTGGCGTCTGGTGGGCGCGAAGCTGGGCGGCGACCGGCAGGTGACGACGGTCAAGGGGCGCACGTACGTCATCGGTGACAGTCATCGTGGCCGGGCTCCTGGCCGCCGGTACCTGCTCACCGGCGGGAAGGCCCGGTGCGGCGTGTGCAAGGCCGAGCTGGTGGGCTCGGAGAAGCAGCTGCGCAACAAGTCTCGGGGCGTCTACACCGTGCCGTACCTGTTCTGTCATCCGAAGACCGGCGGCAAGTCTTGCGTCGGCATCATGGCGATTCCGACCGAGGAGTTTGTGGTTGCCGAGTTGTTCGATGAGATCAGGCGCCGCAAGGACGATCAGCAGATTGACGATGGGGCCGTCGGTGCTCGGCGCGACGAACTCGACAATGCGTTGAACGACGTGGATGAGCAGCGCAAGGACCTCGCTCGGATGTGGGCGTTGAAGCAGTTGACCGGTGTCGAGTGGGCTGAGGCGCGTTCTGCTCTGGATGCTGAGCAGCATCGGTTGGAGTCCGAACTTCGCAGGCTTCCTACGGCTGGCAAGGGTCGTGATCCGGCGGCGATCCTGGCCGACTGGGCCGTGATGACGCTGGACGAGCGACGTGAGGTGATCGATGACTACATCGAGAAGGTGGTCATCGAGCGCGCCAGGCCGGGGTTGCAGCGGTTCGACTCCGACCGGGTGAAGGTCATCTGGCGGAAGCCGCTGCACGCCCGGCCTGGCGGCTGACGCTACGACGTGACGTCATCCGGGTTCGGGATTCTCGCTGTCTGCTGGCGAGGTGGTGTCGACGGGGCGTAGCTCGGCGGGGACGTCCCAGCCGCGGGCGACGAGTTCGGCGATCAGCCCGCGGCTGAGCCGGGGTCGCTGATCGGCAGGCATCGCCAGCCTGCGGCGGCGTGCGGACCGGAAGACCCGCATTGCTTGCCGGCCGACCAGCGATGGCTCCTGCGGCTCGGGTGTGGTCGCGTGGCTCGCATCGGGCCGAGCGCCGACGGCGACGGTGGGCGCTGCGGCGCTCGGGTGGGATGCGGACTGTGGATCTGGCAGTGCCTGGCGTTGAGGGGTTGGGGTTCCGGCGTCAGTGGCCGGGACGTCTTCGGCCATACGGCTCCATCAATGTGTGTGTCTGGCTGGGGCTCGGTGTTGCGTTCACGGGGTTCTCCTGTTCTGCGCCTCGGGGGCGCTTCGTGGCCGCCGCGACGGTCGCGGCGGAAGGCTCGGACCCTCGGTGTGCAGAAGGTGGGTTGCGGGTTGGAGGAAGGCTTGGCCTGGACTCATCGATGAACTGTTTTGTTTGTCGGGTTCCAGCGGGCGTCGTGGTCGGGGTCGATGTAGGGCAGCTTGATGAGGCGTTGCCGCCCGGTGGTCGTGCTGCCGAAGACGTGCCACACATCCTCGGCGGGAGTCTTGCCGGTGCCGGTGAGGTAGTCGGCGGCTGTGGTGGCGACGATCGCCGGAGGCCGGTCGGCGTAGGCGACGCGGAGCCGGTCATGCCAGTGCTGCTCACGCAGCACGGTCGGCAGCACGAAGAGCACGGGCCAGCCCCACGTTTTGGCGTAGGCGAACAGCAGCCCGTACTTGCTCACCTTCTCGGTGAGCAGGTCGAGGCGCTCGCTCCCGGTGTCGTACTCGGCGAAGAACGGCACCGCCCGCCCGTCCTCGACCCACACGCCCGCTGCGTCCGGGCGCGGTAGGCCAAGGAACTTGGTCATCAGCCTGTGGTCGGAGCCGTCGCGGAACAAGGCCCCCGGCTCGTGGAACGCCGCTGCCGGCCGCCACACTGCGAGCCTCGCGCCGGGGTGGGTGCGCTCATGGAAGGCGAGGTCGATGAACACGCTGTTCCCGCCGAGCAGGTGCGGAAGATCCGGCCGGGAGATCAACGATTGGTAGCGGCGGCGGGCTTGGTCCCGGCGGGGCAAGCCCTCGCCGCGTTGGCCCATGACGTGCTCGTAGCCGAGCTGGGCCAGGACGTAGTGATAGGGGTAGGAACCTCCGTCGAGCTTGTTCGGCCGGAAGCGGGCCACCGCGCCCAGAGTGCTCAGGCGCAGGAGTCGGCGTTGGGCGAAGTCGAGGGAGGGAAACAGGGCTTTGGCGATCTGGTCGGTGGTCAGGACTCCGTGGTCGTAGAGCCAGGCGAGCAGGCGATCGTCTCGGTTCGTGATGGAGGCTTGCAGCCGCAGCAGCGGTGGCACGAGCGTTGCTCGTCTACTGGATGTGTTCACGTACACCCCTGGGGGGAGAGACCCCGTGAAGGGTCTGTCTGGATACTTCGCGGACCGCTGTTGGGCGGCCCGACCTGCACTGTTAGGCGTTTGATGGGGTCGGTTTGGGGGTCGGTGTCAAGACGGACGGCCGGACGGAGCCCAACACCGACCCCGCCACGGACACCGGCACCGCGAGCAGCAAACGCCAAGCGGCACAAGGCATCCGGGTCTGTGGGGAAGAGCTTGTCGGCATGGTGGGTGAGATAGCGAACGATGTTCATCGGGTGAAGCCTTTCGAGAGCCAGACATCTGTCTGATGGGCATGTCCGTGGTGCTTGCGGGGTCCGGCAGAAGCGTGATGCGCCGGTCGAGGTCCTGTCAGCGCTCCGGTCGAGGTGCTGACAGGTCGGGTGCGGACGGTCGTGACGAGTCCTCGGCCGTCTCGTCCGTGTCCGCGCCATACTGGACGCGACCGAGGACCGGACGGACGGGACCGGGACTCATGTCCGCTGACCGACGCTCCCGGCCGCGCCTCGACGGTCCGGGTACGGCGGTGCGGCGGTGCTGGGTGGCACGGGCGAGGGCCGCTGTGTGCAGCGGCCGACAGCCGTGGGTGGGGTTCGGCGTGGTCGTCGCGGCTGTCGGGTCCGTCATCCTCACGGGGACTGGTCTGCGATCGGACGCGGTCGAACGATAGGCTCGGTTGCGGGTTCCTCCTTCGGTATGGCCTCGCCGGGGCGGGGCGCGGCGGATTGGCGCGGGGCGGGTTGTCGAGTAGAGCGTCGCTGCACTCCAGTACCCGGCCTGTCCGGTCTGGCGAACGCCACCCGAACCTGACCCGACCTGACCACGGCCGGATGCGACCTGACAACGCAGCTCAGCGGGGGTGCGGCGTGCGGCCTGACAGGTTCGCCTGGCACCCCTCTTGGGCAACCGAAACCCGCGTCTCTGGACAAGGTGTGATCCAGTTCACGTCTAACGCCCACCTGGCAGCGGCACGGCGGGTGCTCTGTGGCGAGCCTGTCGCCGCGACAATCGAGAGCTGTGGAGCCTGTCGCGGTCGCCCCGGTGTTCGTCGCCGAGCGGCCGATCCTGGGCTGGCTCGACCCGGTCTTCTTCACCCTCGCCCAGCGTGTGCACATCCCGGCCCTGGCGCTGACCGCCGACTTCCCGCCGACCGACTGCACCCCGGAGCTGTTGCGCGCCGAACTCGAACGCCGCACCGACGACAAGGAGCCCACCGACGACCTATGGACCGCCGTCATCGCCCAAGCGCGTCAGCCCGGCGAGGCCGGGCGGGTGTGGCAGCTGCTGGCGTGCGGGCTCGCGCTCAAACGACTGCGGGCCGTGGACCGACGTATGCGCGCCGCGACCGTGGACGAGCGCGGCGACATCCACGCCGACCTGCTCGAAGGGTTCCTCAACCGCCTGGCCACCGTCGACACCAGCAGGCCCAACATCGCGGGCAGGCTTGTGGACGCCGCAAGGTACAACGCGCGCAAGGCCCGCAAGGCCCGCCGCACCCACCTTCCCGTCGAGTACGCCCTCCACGCGCCCGACCCCACCGCCACGCCCGGCACTGGCCCGCACAACTGGACCGAAGCCGTGCAAGGCATGGCCGACGACTTCACCGCCGCCGGCCGCCGTCTCGACCCCCAAGGTCTGGAGCTGATCGCCCGCACCCTGCTCGACCGGCAACAACTCACCGAGGCCGCAGCGGACCTCGGCCTGAGCGTCGATGCCGCCTACAAACGCCGCCGCCGAACCGAGGAGGCCATCGCCGCCTTCTACTGCATCGCCGGGCGCCGCCCGGCCAGTGGGCGCGCCAAGGCCGTCAGACGCGATCCTGCTGCCACGGCAGAGGGGGCATAGCCGGAACCGCGGATTCGTCCACGGCGGGTCGGCCGTGAGCCACCTCCCACAACTCGCGGAAGATCTCCGCCAAGTCCTCGGCCCACATCTGATCAGCCTCGACCCGCCACACCGTCCGACCGAGCGCGTCCGCCACGACGAGCACCGGCCCGCCAGATCGGGCCACCAGCGTCGCCGACTCGGCGTGCCCCACCACGATCGGGGCTTCGTCCCCACGGGCGGCGTACACGCGATCACGACCCGGCGGCGGGTCCTCGCGCGCCAGGTCCCACACCGCGAACACCGCCTCCTCGATCGCCGGGACCGCACTGACCCGCGCCATCAACGCCAAGGTCGCCCCCTTGGACGACTCCCACCGTCGCCCCGGCAGAATCGCCAGCTCCAGCGCGAACTCGGCGCTACGCGCGATACGCCACGCCCGCCGCTCGGCCAGCCGCCGCGCCGCTTCACCCCCCTCGACGGGCACGGCCGCCCCGGCGCGCCGATCAGCGTCATGGTCGCTCACATGCGTCAGCCTGCCACCTCCGCCACGGCCCCCGATACCGTCCCACCCAGCGAACCAGCGGTGCAACAGAGCCCTCCACGATTCCAGAGGATTGACAGGCAGGCCACCAGCCCACGCTTGAGCGCGCCGCGTCCTTGGATGTAGAGCGCCTGTTGGATCGCCTCGTGGCTGATGCACATGTCCTTGTCGTCGGGGAAGTCGACGGCCTGGGCTTCCCTCTGAGATGTGGACACCCTGAGACTGGATGTTGATCCCCAGAGGAAGGGGTGTCCCCGTTGGGGCGTCCATCGAAGTGCACGGAGCCGACAGAGAGGGTCGTTGTCGACGTCGCGGGTGTAGTGGAACCGGGTGGTGGGGCGGCTCTTGGTGGGTTGTCGAGCCAGTGCCGCATCCCACCTGGCTCTACACCGACCACAGGGCGCTCGGCGGAACCGGCCGATGTTGGGCATACGAGATTCGCCCCTCCGGCCGGAGCCCGGCCGGAGGGTCAAGTGTGACTGGTAAGCAGTTCTTCGCTGAGGGTCTGGTTCCGTTCTCTTAACTGCTGCGCGATTCTTGTCCTCTCTGCCAGGTTTTTGATCAGGCACCTCGTGCAGGCCACCGATCCGATGGTGATGGCCCAGTCGGTGAGGTGTTCGTAGCCTGCGATGGCCAGATTGGTTATGCGTTGTGCGGAGTTCAGCGCGAATAGGTCGCGAACCGCGTCGTCGTGAGGTATCCGCAGGAGATTCTGGAAGTCCTCCCGCACTCCGTGGATCGGTCCCGACCGGGTATGCAAGGGAGTCACGCCGAGGTGGCGCAGGCATGTGTCGATTCTGGCGGAGTGTCGATCACTCATGCTGACCATATCGCCGAGGATTTGCTTGAGTGTGTCGTCGCGGACCCGAGATCGGACAAGGAGCCCGAGGATGGATATCGCTTCGCGTTCGAGGTCTTGCATCGCCGCGAGTTCGAAAAAGAATATCTCTTTTGCTGTTTTCATCCCTTGCCTCCTTCGCCCGTGTTCGGGCTTTCCTTCAGTTGGCTGAGGCGATACCGCGTTCGTTGTGGTTGGTGTCTGGCCGGCGACGGCCGAGGGCGTCCACCCTTCCCCACCGGCCTGGGATGTCGAGCAGTTCGATTCGTTCGGTGCCGCTGGGCAGCGCGGGATCAACGACGAGGTGATTTCCGTGGGGTTGCAGCCCGAGGATCACCCGGATGAGGAGAAGAGGGGTTGCGGCGGACCATGCTTGTGGACTGCAGGCTGTCGGGTATTGCACCGGGTACTTCGTTCGTTCACGATCGTATCCGGCGAATGCCTCCGGCAGGCGGCCTTCGAAGTAACGGGCCGCGTCGAACATCGCTTGGCAGATGACGCCGGCCTCCTCCCGGAACCCGTACCGCCACAGGCCCCACGCGATGATTGAGTTATCGAATGGCCACACCGTCCCGACGTGATAGCCCAACCCGTTGTAGCGGCCGTTGCCGGTGGCGAGGGTGCGGATGCCCCAGCCGGAGAACATCCGGGGTCCGAGCAGGTGGGCGGCGACGTCCGATGCCCGCTGTTCATCGACGATGCCGCTCCACAGCAGGTGCCCGATGTTGGACGACAGGGCGTCTACCTGCCGGCCTTCCGCGTCGAGGGCCAGGGCGTAGTATCGTCCGTCATCAACCCAGAAGTCCCGGTTGAACCGGGCTTTGAGGTCGGCTGCCTCTTGCTCAAGTCGCTGCGCGTAGGCAGGGTCGTTCCACACGAGACGGGCGAGCCGAGCGCCGCGCATCTTCGCGTCGTAGGCATAGCCCTGTAACTCGCAGGTAGCCCTCGGGAAGCCGGGTAGCCGGCCGTCGGCGTAGGAAATCGAGTCCCACGAATCCTTCCAGCACTGGTTCTGCAGCCCTGTGTCGGGGTTCCTCGTCTGGTACCACACGTAGCCGGTGCCGAGCAGGTCGCCGTAGGTGTCGATCCAGTCGAGCGCCGCCCTGGCCTCCATCTCGAAGCGTTGCGGGAGCAAATCGTCACCGGTCCACGTGTGGTACTCATCGAGCAGGATCACGAAGAGCATTGTCGAGTCGGCGGAACCGAAATAGGGCGAGTGGGGCTGCTCCCCGAAAGCGGCGGACTCGCCGTACCGCAGTTCGTGGAGGATCTTTCCCGGTTCCTCGTCCCGGAAGTCATCGAAGCGAGAGCCCTGGGTGAGGGCCAGCGTGGTGATGATCGGCGGCGCGAGGTGCGGCAGGAAGGACAGGGACTGCAGGCAGGTGAACAGGCTGTCACGGCCAAACAGGGTCATGAACCACGGAAGGCCCGCGGCGACGAGTTGGGTGCCCGTGCTGACGGAGGTGTAGCGCAACGCCGCCAGGTCGGTGAGGCTGCGACGGTAGGCGGTGGTGATCGACTCGTTGTCGCTGATCAGCCGGGGCGTCTCGCTCAGCCAGGTGCTCAGCGCCTCGCCGATCTGCGTCGCGGACCGGGGGCGATGCAGACGCAGGCTGTCACGGAAGTCGTGTCCCTGCGCGCCTACGATGTTCGTCGCCACATGGAAACGGGTGCGCCACTCGGCGTGCGCTGGGATCCGGATGCGGAACGTCATGCCGTGCTCGTCGACATCGCCGGCAACGCTGCTGGACACCACTGTCTCGCGTTGAAAGCTGCCGCGACGGTAGGCGAAACAGAGAAGACCGTCCTGGACAACAACGCTGATCGGGGCGACCTTGTTTGTCGGGTTCTTGACGTCGAACAGATCCGCGAAGTCCGCACCCATCTCTACTCTGACCACCAAGTCCACCGGTTCGTTACCCTCGTTGAGAACCGCGAGATCCTCAACGAAACTCCCGCCGATGCTGCGATGACGGATCGCGGAGATCTCCGTGTCAACGTAGTGGGTCGGCTCACCAGGGACCAGGAAGAACCGACTCTCGTAGTACTGCAGGTCATCCACCGACAGGGCGGTCAGGCGGTCGCCGTTGATGGTCAGCTGCCACACCGACAAGAACCGGGTGTCGTAGGAGAAGAGCCCCGTGGGAAAGACGGGCGAGGGATCGACATCTCCCTGCCGGTCGCTGACCAGAAACGTGTTGCCGTCAAGGATGTTGACCAAAGGGTTCATAACCCCTCCGCGGGCTTACCGCGGGCGACGGTCTCATTCATCCGCTCCCGCCACCAACTGCTACCTGATCGGCCCCTCGGGTCGCCCGACCCCGGTGCCGAGGGAAAAAACCGCCTGAAGGCCAACAAGAGCCTGACGTCACCGACCAGAGTCGCCTCGTTCCGCAACAGCGCGGCGATCACCTGTTCTCTCCCCGCCATCAGCTGATGAAGAAGAGCGGCGGGCACCGCCAACGTCGCCTCAGCCGGCTCCACGCCGTGGTCCAACGCCACCGCCCGGTCGCGCATGATGAACCGCCACAGCTCCGCGTTGTCAGCGTACTCCACCCTGATCAACAACGTGCCGGCCACCCAACCGGGCAAAACGCGGCCCGCACGCGACGGCAAGGCCCTGAAGAAGACCTCCCGCTCCCGGCTGAGTTCCCTGGTCGAGGGCGACATAACCGTATGGTAGGCGTCGCGCCCACCCTCCGTGTGCGGACTCGGCCAGCCCGAGGAGTACATGCTCACTTTCGAGTAAGAGCGACCGGCAATAGGTCCAAGATCCGGACAGGCGGGTACCCGCAGGCAGCAAGCAGGCACGGGTCCATCGATCATCGGAGTTCTCTACGCTCTGTGACCGATGGCGTCCCGTGCCTGCGCTGCCATCATCGTTGCTCGAACCGATCTTCCTCCAGTTCGCCGCGTTGTGTCCCGAGCAACCCGGGTTCGACCCGGGCCATCCCCTCGGTTGCCACCGCCGCCGGATCCCGAACCGGGTCGTGTTCGAACTGCTCATCGCCTCTCTGGTCCATGGATCCGGGTACGAACGGGTAGCCACCGACCAGTGCTCGGACCGCACGATCCGCCGACGCCTGCACCTGTGGGCCGAGGCCGGGCTGGGCGAACAACTCCACGAACTCGCGTTGGACGCCTATGACCGCATGATCGGCCTCGACCTGGCAGACGTCAGCGCTGACGGCGCGATCACCAAGGCCCCATGTGGTGGGGACCGGGCCGGCCGCTCCCCGGTCGACCGTGGCAAAGGTATGAAGCGCTCGACCGGTGTGGACGGCTACGGCATCCCACTCGGCCAGTGCCCAGGCACGCTCATGCATCGCCTCCGGGTGTCTGCCGTGGCGGATCATCAGTGCTCCCGCTCGTACAGCAAGTTCTCGGCGTCCAACGGCGCACTACGCCCGCCGACCGCATAGCCGCCGTACTCCGGTTGCGCCCGCCCCCGGTCCTGATCGGTCGCCGGAATGGGATCGGGTTGCCGAGCCTCTGACCGGCTACCGGTCCGGCAGGTGCAGGGAGAGCGCGTCCGCCGTCGTACCAGCGGGGGTCTTCCCCGGCCGCCGCGATGACCGTTGCGGCGAACGCCCGCACCGCGCACGGCGTCGGTCTGCCACACCTCGCGCACGCCTCAGCCGCTGTGCCCTCGTGACGCTGGTACAGCTCCACAGCTGTTGCGTGGGTCAGAGTGCCGCGCAAGGTCGGAATCGGTCGATGCATCGCGGCCCCCGTTCCTCTCGTCGCGGCCGTCGCTGGGGTGTCAGGAGGCGGGGCGTGTCCGGTCCGCTTGGTGGATCGGGGTGACGGTGGACCTGCCTTTCGTGGCTCGGCCACCGTGCGCGCGAGGTGTGGTGTCGTCAGCACTGGTGAGGAGCAGCCGGAACCGGGCTTTGGAGTCGGTGTCGACGAGCGTGAGTGCCTGATCCAGCGCCGATTGCGCCGCGACCCTCGGCGGTGCGGGCGCCCTCCGGTGCTCCCAGCGAGAGACGGTCGCCGTGGTCACGCCGAGGTGTTCGGCGAACGCGCGGACGTTCATCCGCAGCGCCTCGCGCAACGCGCGGACCTCCCGCCCGGTCCACCGGCCGACGACCATCGGCGTGCACCCGCACTCACCCGGACACTCCGCTTCCGCAGTGGGCACGGCCGGCGGCGCCGCGTGGTGCCGGCGTTGCCGTTCGCGGGCTTGTACTTCCTGGGCATGGAAGTCCCGCACGAGCGCGTCCACCTGATCGAACGCGGCCAACAGGGCTCCGTCCGCGCCGACCGCTGCGTCGGCGCCCTGCCAGAACCGGCGGGTGGTGCTCTCCCGGCCGATCTCGACGTTGCCGATCTGGCTGCGGGAGTAGCAGATGAGCTTGGCAAGCTCGACCTGCGTCATCCCAGCGACGCCACGCCAGGCGGCCAAGTGCCGGCCGAGATCCTTGCGTGCCTCGGCCACCTGACCCGGGGTGATTCCACCCGCCGCGCCGAGGCGGCGCGGCTTGCCGGGTACCTGCCGGGCCATCCTGCCCGGCCGCGTGAGCTGAGTACCCGCCACCGCTACCGCGCCCGCCGCTCAGCCAGCGAGTACACCTGCGCACCACCCGCAACCGCCGGGAAGTCGACCACGGCCGCGGTGAGGCTCGCCGGACCGGCGCCGGACGCGTCGATCAGCACCCACACCCCACCGGCCAGCACCGCCACCCGGCCCGCCGCGCCGTCCTGGCACACCACCGTGACCGCCGTTCCCGCCTCCGCGCTCACGTCCACCTGCACCGCCGCCCCGGCGTCCGCGTCCGCCCCGGTGAGGGCGGCAAGCGCCTCGGCCACCGGCGCGGCGGGCGGTGCGATGCCCACGCCCGTCGTCGCCGCGCCAGGCTCGGCCGGGCCAGCCTCGCCGGACGCGTCCGGTTCGACCGTCGGCGCGTCGCTGGCGTGCCCCTGGATGATGTAGAACCCAAGTTCGGCATCGGTGTCCCGGCCGAGCACCGCCCGCAACGCGGTGCGGGTGTGCGCCGCCGGCCATCGATGCTCGCCACGTTCGAGTTTGCCGATGTAGCCAGCATGGATGGCGAAGTGTCGTCCCGCGTGCTCGTACAGATAGGCGTTGACCGCCTCGGCTAACTCCTGCCGCGACATCGGCCGACCCGACCCCGATGGGGACCGCCGCGCCCGCCGAGCGTTGCGCAGCAGTTCGTTCGGCCCCGGTTGATACGCCACTGTGTACATCCGTCCCTGAAATGCGTGGTTGTGGTGGCAGGCACGGGCTAGGCGAGCGGTACGCGCACTCCGCAGCGGTGCGCGGGCCCCTCTCCTAGCCCCGCCCGCGCGGAGTGTGTGGGCGTGCCAGGGTGAGGCACCCGGCGGGCCTGCTGGGTGCCGCCCGCCGGGGCGTCGTGTGTTGTCTAGGCCGGGTTAGGTTGTTAGGCGACCGGCTCGCCGGTGAGGATCACCGATTGGTCGTGGTCGAGCCAGATGTGGTGGCGTCCGTCGTCGTAGGCGGTCATCCCGAAGCGGCGGATGCTAGGAAGCTGCCAGCGGTTCCAACGCTGCCAGGCGTCCTCGATGGCGGGCCACAGGGCGCGGGGTCCGCCGTAGGTGACGGTGGCCTTGTCGGTTCCGGGCCGGTACTGCACCCACGAGCAGTCGGTCTCGGTGTGCAGGAAGATGCCCTCGCCGCCATCTGGCAGGTTCTTGCTGATCGGGCCGAGACCGGGCACGGCCAGTTGCAGCAGGAACCGCAGCTCGCGCTCGTCGAACGCGTCGGCGGGGATGTCGCTGGTGGTCTGCGTCGGCTGGGTGAAGTCGAAGCTGGTGTCCGGGTCGGTGCCGTCGCGGAGCGGGTGGTCGGCGCGGGAGCGCAGCCACATGAAGTGGCCGGGGGTGTCGTGGAAGCGGCCCCGCACCGAGCTGGGCGTGGTCTTGTCGGCGACCAGGAGCGCGGACGCGAGTTCGCCTCGCACGTCGGCGACGATGCGCCCGCCGTGCACGAGCTGGCTGATCCAGGCCGGTGGGATCGTGGCGACGGCGGCGGTGGCGATGATCCGGCTGTACGGCGCGCGGACCGGCACCCCGAGCGCCCCGTCCCCTGCGGCCAGGAACGGCCGGTGGCCGAGGCCAGCCAGCCGCGCTCGGGCGGTCTCCACGAGCATCGTGTCGATGTCGATGCTGGTCACGTTCGCGTCGCCGAGGCGGTGGCACAGCAGGGCGGCGTTGAAGCCGGTTCCGGTGCCGATCTCCAGCACGCGCATTCCGCTATCGACGTCGAGCAGGGTGAGCATCTGCGCCATCAGGCTTGGGCGGGTCGAGGAACTGGTCGGCCAGCAGAAGCCGCCGCCCGGGTGTTCGGCGATCTGGGTGACCAGCGACTCATCGGCGTATACCGCCGCCAACCCTTCGGGCGTGTCGGCGCTGACCCGCTCGTTGTCGTCGTCGTAAAAGTGCGGCACGAACACGTGCCGGGGCGTCGCGGCGAACGCCTCCCGCCAGCCTGGAGCCAGCACATCCCGCCGGGTCAGCTCGGCAACCAGTGCGTTCGCGTGGTCCTGCCACCTACTCATGCGCGAGTTCCCTTCACCAGCAGATCGGCCAGTGCCGCAGCGATCGGCGCACCGGTCTCATGTTCCAGCCACAGCCACTGACCTGCCGGGTTGCATTCGAGCATGACCCAGCGGCCTTCGGGGGTGATAACGAAGTCGAACGCGCCGTAGCTCAACCCCAGCCGTTCCAGGAAGCGGCGCACGCCCGTTGCGACTGATTCCGGCACGTCGATGTGCTCGTAGGTGAGCGAGTCGTAGTCGGCCCGCCAGTCCACCCGTCCAGCCTGCGAGCGCGAGCGGATCGCGACCGCGATCGGCAGCACGCCGACCACGGTCACCCGGGCCTCGAACGCCTTCGGCAGATACTCCTGCACCAGGTGCGCGGTCGCCGCGAACGCCTCAGCGGAGATGTCGGCGGGGTCGATGATCGTGGTGTAGGGCTTGGTCGCCTGGTGGCCGTCCTCGGTGAACACCAGCGACGACAGCGGTTTGCACACCACCTGCCCGCCGACCCGCTTGGCGAACGCGGCCACATCGGCGGCCACGTTGCTCAGCAGCGTGCACGGCACCGCCAGCCCGCACCGGGCGGCCAGCGTCAGTTGCAGCGGCTTGTACTCGGCAGCGGCGGACTTGACCGGGTCGTTGACCCACAGCGCATCCAGGCTGGCCAGAAGCCCGCCGAGGCCGTGACGGGCCTCGACGGCCGCGAACACCTCATCGGCCGGTGACATCCCGGCAGGCAGCCGAAAGCTGGTTGGCCGCCAGTAGAACACCGAGCGCACCCGCTCCAGATCGAGCGTGTCCGCGGCGGTGCTCAACATGCCGGCCCAGCCGCCCTCCGCCGTGGTCGTCGCGGACAACCGCAGCTCCATCGGAAAGTCGCCGGTGTCGAGTCGCACGACCTTGCCTCCGGCGTGGGCCAACGCAGCCGCCACAGCGTCGGCTGTCGGGTCGTCAGCGCTGGTCAGGACCAGGATCGTGTCTTTGGTGTTCACGGCCGTCGCCCCCGCTTCCTAGCTGTCCGAGCCGGTGTCGGTCTGGCTGTCGCGGGACACCTTGCCGTCCGAAGACGTCTCGGTCGCCATGGAAGTCCGTGGCGAGGTGGAAGTGGTGTTGTGCTTGCCCTGTAGCGGCATCGGCACAGCCAGACTCGCCGCATACGGCCGAAGCTCGCCCGGGATGTGAGACATCGGGTAGGCCACGCCGCCGGGCTCACCCATCGGCAACAGCGCCGGGGGCGAGAACAGCGGAGCGACCACCCTGGGCAGGGTTGGGGTTCTCATCGCGGTGGTCCTTCCTGCCGCCACGTCGGCGGCATCGAACTAGGGGTTGTGGGTTGCCCGCGCGGTACGCAGCTCCGCGCGGGCAACCATCCGGCCGCCTTGGCGAGGCGTCAACGGCCGGAAGCCTCTCGATCGGCGGGAGCGCCGAACGCGTGAAACGGTGTGCGGTCGGCGGCTGTGAAGTCACCGTTGGGGCCGATCAGTTGCAGGGGCCGCCTGCGGGGAAGTTGCCGGTCGTGGCCGAACAGCGCGACGTGCGCGGTGTTGCGCTGGCTGCACGGCTCCAACTCGCCGCAGGCAAGGCACCGGCCGCCGCGATCGCAGCGCAGATGCGCAGCGATCACGCTGTGGGCCGCTTCCACTCCATGCAAGGCGCTGCCGTTCACCGACGCCCGCACGGTCGCCGTCGCCATCACGATCCTCCTTCGCCAGGCGGTGTCTGGGTTGATGCCCACCGGGACCGGATCTCGGCGACCGTGGCCCGGCCCTCGCCGGTCAACCGCACCGTCAGGGCTCGGGTGCGAGGCACGATCTCCATCAGGTGGTCGCCGAGCAGCAGGTGCACCGTCGTGCGCACCGCCTCCACCGACACGTCGTGCAGCAGCGCGGCGAGCTGGCTGACCGTCCAGTCCCGCCCCGGCTCAGCGAGCAGCGCGTCATAGATGCGCTGACGCGGAACGCTCGCCACGGTCAACACGTTGGCGCTCAAGGCTTTCACCGCCCATCACCCCCGTCCGCTGCGAGCACCCGTTGCGCCCAGCGAGCCTGCGGGCACGGAAACCAGGCGAACCTGCACGACACCTCATGGCATCCCCAGCACAGCCCATCGGGCTCCGCCCGATGCACCAGCAGGACCGACCGCGCGTCGGCGATCTCGTCGGCGTGCGCCTTATCAGCTTCGATGATCACGACCATGGGCCTGTCCTCGCATCCAGAGCGTCAATCTGGCTGGCGTTCCATCCGACGTTGACCAGCCACGTCGAAGGCCCACCCGTAGGTAGCGCAGGGGAACCGCGCGTGACAGTTCAAGCAGCGGCTGCATTCCGGCCACTCGATCGGGCAATAGTTCGCACTGCCTGCATCGCCCACCGAACGTTGGCGTCGACCGCGCCCGCTCCATTCCCGGCGATCTCTGTCATCTCTTGTTCCCCCCTCTCACCGTGAGGGCACCCAGCCGGACGGAGGCTCCTGTCACGCCCGGCCAGGGCGACCACCTTGGTTGCCGCCGATTTACGGCGTCGATCTATGTGACCTGACGTTATGGAGCTGTCGCGCACCGGAACTACTACATCGGTAGCAGTGTCCGTATCGTGATGGTCATGGAATGTGGTGGATATGGATATTGAGCCGAGCCTCATTCGCGGCATCGGGGCGAACATCGCTGCTCACCGACGTGCCGCCGGGGTCACGCAGCAGGAACTCGCGTCACGGATCGGCAAGTCGGTCCAGTGGGTGTCGGCTGTGGAGCAGGGCCGCAGACACGCGGAGCGGCTTACCGACCTGCTTCGGATCGCGCAGGTCGTGCAGTGCACGATCGAGGACCTGATCGGCCGCTCCGTGGACAACCTCGTTCCCGGACCTCGCCCCGCGGGCGAGGCGGTAGCCGCCGTCCGAGAAGCGATCATGCGGGCAGCGGCACCCGCCGCCTTCCCCCGAGTTGCCGAGCCCGTGCCAAACATCGGCGAACGGGTAATCGCGGCGTGGACGATTTGGCACAGCTCGCCGACCGCGCACACCATCCTGGGCGGCGTGCTGCCCGGCCTGATCGTCGACGCTGTCGCCGCCTACCGCGCCGCCGAGGACCGCCGCTCGGCCGCCCGCAACCTCGCTGGCACGTACCAGGTCGCCCGGCAGTGGCTACACCACATCCCAGACGGAGACCTCGCCTGGATCGCCGCCGACCGAGCCATGAACGCCGCACGCGAAGCCGACGATCCCCACTTGATCGCGATCGGGGCGTGGGCGCTGTCGGCGTCCTATCGCCGGGCCGGGCAACAAGACGAGGCCACCCGCCTGTGCCTCGCCGCCGCCGACGAACTGAGGGCGCACATTGATCAATCTGCGCCCGATCCGAAGCTGCTCGCCGACTACGGGATGCTTCACCTAGCCGCGTCCATCAGCGCCGCCCAGTCCGACGACGACGGGCGCGCGTGGGCATTCCACCGAGTCGCCGAGGAAGCCGCCCGCGCGATCGGCCGTCACTACGATCCATGGACCGCCTTCGGTCCCGCCAACGTCGACATCCATGGCCTGGCCATCAGCGCCGAACTTGGTCGGGCGGATGACGTCGTCGAGTACTCCGCGCGTCTACACATCGATGACATACCAAGTGTCGAGCGTCGGGCCGCCGCGCTGATCAACACCGCTCGCGGCTTCGTCCGCCGAGGCGAGGACGAGTCAGCAATCCTCGTTCTGCTCGACGCGGAGAAGATCTCGCAGGAGGAGGTACGGGACTCGACACTGGTGCGCGAACTCCTGCGTGAACTGATCTTCCGGGACAGGGCGAGAGCACGGACACATGTGCGCGCACTCGCCCAACGAGTTGGCCTCATCCCAGCGAACTGAAACGATGACCTCGCATCCAGCCATCGGTGCCGGACGAGCGGCTCGTCAGGAGGCCAGCGATGACCGCCGGAGTCGCCGCCGCGACGTCGCCCGCAGCGATGGGGCCGCCCGCCGACGCCCGAGCACCGGCCCGCCCATGGACGAAGGCCGCCATCGCACCAGCATCCATCGCCCCGACCCCTTGTGCCATGAGCGCGCCAGCGATCCCGGCCAGCACGTCGCCCGTTCCCGCCGTCGCCAACCACGACGGCCCGTCATTCTGACTCGATAGCCAGCCCTCTGGACTGGCAACCAGCGTTGTCGGTCCCTTCAGCAGGACCGTCGCGTCCACCTGCTTGGCCAGCAGCGTTGCGTAGAAGGCCGGCCGAGCCTCAACCTCGCTGCGCGGGACCGGCGTGCCCAACTGCCCGAGCATCTGCGAGACCTCGCCGGCGTGCGGAGTCAGCAGTACGGTGTCCGCCTCGGCGGCTCGAACTCCACCGGACCGCTGCCTGACGCACGCCGCGAGTGCCCCCGCGTCCACGACGCATGGAAGGCCAGATGCCAGAGCTTGATCGATCGCCTCGTCCTGGTCGGTGTCCGACTCGACACCCGAGCCCAACAGCCACGCCTGAACGCGGCCCTTGCCAGGCACCGCCTCCGGCACGGCGCGAAGCACGTGGTCCGTCACCTGGCGCGGGCCGATGAACCTCACGATCCCGACGCCCGCCCGCTGCGCGCCCAGCACGGCGAGCACGGCCGCGCCGGGGTAGGCGTCCGAGCCCGCCACCACGCCGAGGACACCCCGCGTGTACTTGTGACCGGCGTGGTTCGGCACCGGCCACCGCGCCGCCACACCGGCGTCGGTCAACCGGCGCACGTACGGCCGAGACGGCAGACCCTCGTCAATGCCGACCGGCACGTGCACGAGCCGTCCAGCGACGTGGGCCGCTGGTGGCAGGAGGAGACAAGGCTTCAACGTGCCGAAGGACACGGTCACATCGGCGGCCAGGCAGTCCCCATGGATCTCGCCGGTGTCCGGGTCAAGACCGCTGGGCATGTCCACTGCGACGACCGTAGCTGCGCGTGGAACCGCCGCTGCCAGTCGCTTCGACACCCCGCTCAGGCCAGGCCGACCACTTATGCCAACAATCCCATCGAGCACGAGTTCTGCTCGTTCGAGAAGGCGGCTTACCCGGTCTTCACCTGCGGGTTCCCGTGCATCTATGACTCGGCCGCCAGCACCGACGAACGCTCGGAGACCACGCTCATAGGCGTGGCCTCCGACCATTGCGGCGGTGACCTGCGCACCGCCACGCTGAAGACGAGCACCGGCAAGAAGCGCGTCGCCTCCGTTGTTGCCGCTACCAACCAGCATCACGACACGGCGGCCGTAGACTCCACCGCTGTTCTCCCGCAGTATCCGGGCACACACCGAGTTGAGTGCCGCAGCGGCCCTGTCCATCAAGCCGCCCTCGGGCAGGCGAGCCAGGACCGGCAGCTCAGCGGCCCGGATGTCGTCAGCGCAAAAAGCCGCCAGAACCTCGTCCACAGAACGCATTACGCAAGGATTCCATACAGCGAGCGAGGCTCATCAATCAGCCAAGCTTGGTGCCGCGAACGCGGGCCGATGTACCGGAGCGGCACTGATCGGACTGCCAACCGGCCTGTGGAGAACACCGGTCTGCACGTTGTAGGCCGTCATGCCAGCCGAGAGGGCCGCCGTGACTCCCACTTCGGCGTCTTCGTACACCAAGCAGCGGGCCGGATCGGCACCGAGTCGCTGTGCCACCAGTAGGAAGATGTCCGGCTCAGGTTTACCTCTGCCCTGCGGAACATCGCTCCACGTCACGACAACATCGAACAGGGCATCAAGACCCGTGGCTTCCAGCCCTGCCCACACGGTATTCGTGGACGCGTTCGAGCCGATGCCAAGCCGCTGACCGCGACGCCGCGCAGCACGAGCCACCCGCGCGATCTCCTCGACTACTTTCAGGTCAGGAGCAGCAGCCTGCACGTAAAAGCGACACCTGCCGATGATCTCGTCAATCGGCTCGGGCAGCGGCCCGAACTCCTGCTCCCACACGATCAGCATGTCCGGCGAGGCAATCGCCTGGCGCGGCCAGTACCAATCCGGGTCGAGCTTGACCCCCGCATCACCCATCGCACGAGCGAGGGCACCGAAGCAGACGTCGCGGGAGTCGACCAGGGTGCCATCCCAGTCGAAGATCAGGGCCTCGTAGGTCTTGCCGTCCGGGACGGCAGTGCGCGCGGTCACCAAACCAACGTACCTGGCGACGCAAAGGCTTCCGCGATCATGGACAACGACACCGGGGGTGCCACCGGATCTCGGTGGCACCCCCGGTGTCGTTGCGTTCCCCTGCGCGATCCTCCGCGTTGGCGGCGGACCGTTGACGGGCCAGTGGGGCCCCTCGCTATCGACGCCTCACGGCCGACGCTACGCCACCACCTCCGACAGCGGTTCCGGCTCTTGCCGACGGGGCCGGACGGACACCGGGCCGATGGTAGTCACGTCGTGCTCTGCCTTGAGGATCTTGAGTAGGAGTGACGCGCGTGCGTTGGACACGCCGTGCCCGTCGTCGCGCATAGCGTCCGCGAGGTTGTCCCGCGACAGTGACCGGCCCTTGGTGGCGAGGCTCGCGCGGGCCGCCCGCGCCGCCGGTATCAGGTGCGCCACGGCGCGGATGCCGACCGACCCCGCCGCCCCGGCCGCCCGGGTCGCCGATCCCGCCCGGAGCAGGCTGGCCCGCGCCGCCCGGGGTGCCCCCGTTTGCCTCGGCGGCCCGGTCGGCCGGGGCGATCGCGGACGACGCCGGGCTACTCGTCCGCTCACCGGGGAACCGCGTCATCGCGACTCCGGTCGGTGGACATGACGTCAAGATGCATCCGGGCGACCGGTTCTTGGTTCACCAGTTTTCCCCTCGGGCACCCGCTGGAAATACAGCCGCGGACCCACCCCCGAAGGGTCACTGCCCGCGAACCACGAACCCTGCTCGGAACTGACATCGTCCCAGGTGGCGACCCCCTCCGGGGGTGGCGGCGGGACGTACCCCAACACCTCACACCAGAAACGACCGACGCGCACAGGCTCGGCGCAGTCGAAAGTCACTTGGAACTGCTTGACCGACATCCGTTCACTTTAAGGTTCGTGCCGCCGCCGCTGTTCCCCGTACCCCCGTGCTCCTGGCACTGGGCGGTTGGTGTAAAGCGCTGGCATTGATAGGGCGGGCGGCCTTGGCGCGAGCGCCGCACCCGTCGATCAACGGCCGCCCGTGGAGATCTCACTTCACCTTGGTGAGAAGTGGTTTCCCCTTCTCGACGACGTACGTGGCCAGTTCGACGGCGATACCCTCGCCAACATTGCGCGCCTGGTGATGCACACCGTAGGGGACCGTGAGCGCGTCGCCGGGATTGCACACCACGGGTGGCTGCCCCTCCAGCCGATATTCGAGCGTTCCCTGCAGAACGCAGATGATTTCCTCGCCGGGGTGGAAATGCTTGAACGGTGGCGAATCCGGAGTGAACTCCACCCGGGTCTGAATGACCTCTCGCCCGGGGATGCTGAGGTCGTGCCGTTGCAGATCGATCCGCCACAGCCCTGGTGCTGACTCCACAGCTGTGGGGCTGATCCCCTCAGGTCGATCCTTGGTGCTCATGACGGCCTCCTGTGAGCCGTCGGGCCGACGGCCATTACTCGGATCGGTGCATCTCCGTCGAGGATAGGTAGCCGCAGACGATTAGGGGCTGGGACGCCGACACGGAGGTTCGATTCCGCGAAGCCGGCCTGTGCCGGGCGCGTAAATCGGCTTGTACTGTTTCCTGAGGGCTGCTTCGCTGTTGCCCGTGACCGAGCTTCGTACGCCGCGACTGCGCCTGCACCCCATCGACACCGCAGAGGGTGAACGCATCGTCGGGCGACGCGCCGGGGCCGGGGACGACTGGGCCGAGGACTTCCCTTTCGACGGCGACGTCCTCGGCGTGCGGGGCTTTCTCGCCGCCGCCGCCGCCTACGGCGACCGACGTCCGTTCGGGCACTACCGGATCACCCGCACCGCCGACGGAAAGGCCATCGGAGGAATCGGTTTCAAGGGTCGGTCGGAGAACGGACGCATCGAGGTCGGTTACGGCCTCGCCCCGTCAGCCCGGGGAAACGGCTACGCGGCGGAGGCACTCGCCGCCCTGCTCGACCTCGCGACCGCGCACGGGCTGTCCCGCGTTGTCGCCGAGACCACCGGCGACAACGTCGCCTCCCGGCGGACCCTCGAACGTGCCGGCTTCCGGCACACCGGCAGCAACGATGATCTCCACCAGTACGAGGTACTCCTCGGCGCCCCCTCGTGACCGGCTAGGACGCGGTAACCCGATCCTCGGCGGCGTGCGGCAGCCGAGTTCAGCGACGGGGCAGCAGCCCTCGTTCGGTCATGTAGGCGCGCAACGTCTCGGCATCCTCGGCGGACATCAGCCAGCGGGGGATCACGGTCGCCGGCATTCGGCCGACGTACACGACCCAGAAATCTCCGGCGTCCCGCACCTGGGCAACCCCGTCCCAGGCGATGCCGCCGGACTCCGAGCCGCTGCGCATCATGATGTTGTCTTCGGTGATGTCGTAGGCGCCCTCGACGGCGTAGCTACCGGAACGGCGTCGGGCGCGCGCCAGCACCCACGGCCGGTACAGCATCGACAGCACGCCGGCCACGACCAGCGCGGTCCACAGCGGCGAACTCCGCTCGCCCCACCCGAACCCCCGCGAGACGACGAGACCGATGACCCCGACCGCCGTCAGGACCGCTCCGATGTAGCCGAATCTGCGTAGCCGGACGTTGCCGAGCGCCGCGGCCACCCGGCTCGGGTAGGCGGGATCGGCGGGGACGTCAAAACGGATCTGCACGCCAGAACGATAG
>NZ_QGSY01000200.1 GCF_003857035.1 Micromonospora arida | reverse complement strand
AGATGTGTATAAGGGACAGTCTCTGACCCCACCGGCCGAGCAGGCCCCACTGACTGGACCATCTGGACTCGGCCCTGACCGCACCCCACCGAGCGGGCCCGCTGACCCGACCCGCCGGCAGGGCGGGTCAGGGGCGGGCGATCTCGCCGGTGGAGCCAGCCAGCGCGTCCAGGCTGCCGGACTCGGCGCGGCCGCTGTCGAACTGACGCATCAGCCGGGCGCCCAGGTGCACGCCGACCCCGCCGACGGCCAACGCGACCAGTTCGGTGACCAGGATCGCGGCGGACGCGCCGCGCTGCGGGGAGTGTGACCGGACCAGGCAGGTGAGCAGGAACATGGCGGCCATCACCGCGTTCACCAGGTTGAAGGCGACGGCGGTGCGGCGGGTACGGTCGCCCGGCACGTCCCACAGGTCGACCATGCCGGCCACGGCGGTCAGCGCGGCGGCGACGAGGGCGGCGACGCTGGTCCAGTAGCCGACCTCGCCGAGAAACGCGGGCCCCCCGATCACGTCGGTGAGGTCGAAGACGGTGGCGCTGACGAAGAGCCCGAGCGGGAACGTCACCAGCATCGGTTGGATCGGGTGCCCCTGCACCCGCAGCCTGCTCTGCATCGGTCCTCCCCCAGGTCGGCGCAGCTCACCTGACCAGAGTGCTACCCGGGGCCGGTCGAGGCGAAACGATGCCGCCCGACTCGCCGCCGACAGGGAGAACGGGCACCGTGGCCGCGCCCGCCGAGGCCGGACGGCCAGACCGCCGGCTGATCGACTCGGGTTTCAGGAAGTCGGGGCGTCCGCCGACCCGTGACACCGCGATTTCCAGGAACCCGAGTGGATCACACCGCCGACGCGACCCCAGCGGCCGACGCGACCCGCGGCCCACGCGACCCCAGCGGCCGCCGCGATCCACGCGGCCCTAGCGGCCGGGGTCAGTTGTCGCGTTGGCGGGAGACCGTCCGGACAAGGCGCTCGGCCACCTCGCGCAGCGGAATGTCCAGCGACGAGGCGGCCGTCCGCAGCACGTCGAGGGCCTCGGCCGGCGGGCATCCGCGCTGCGTCATGATCACACCGACGGCCTGGCCCACCACCCCGTCGTGCAGGAGTGAGGCGTCCCGTTCCCCGGCGAGGGTCATCTGCCGGCCGCGGTCGCGGACGGCGGCGAGCAGCAGACCGGCGTGTTCGGCGAGCAGCATGGCGGTCAACTGGTGTTGCGGGGTCAGCAGGTCCGGCGCGGCGGCGTACAGGTTGA
This sequence comes from Micromonospora arida, assembly GCF_003857035.1. GTDB lineage: Bacteria > Actinomycetota > Actinomycetes > Mycobacteriales > Micromonosporaceae > Micromonospora > Micromonospora arida. The sequence continues at coordinate 50,403 of NZ_QGSY01000200.1, read as the reverse complement.
TCGCCCCGATGACCTGGTCGTCGATGTCGACCGGTGCGGAGATCACACCGCGTACGCCGAGGTCGCGGGCGTGCGCCGTCCAGGCCGGCCAGCGGAGCTCACCGGTCAGGTCGGCGGCGAGGATCATCTCGCGGCGGTGGACCGCGCTCATCGCCGGTGTGTCCGGCCCGTGTCGCAGGTCGTCCAGCCCGGCCAGCCCCTCGTCAGAGGCGGCCACCCCGGCCGGCTCGCCGGCCCGCAGGGCGGTGAACCCGCACCAGCGCACCCCGGCGACGGCGTCCCGGGTGACCCGGACCAGGGCCAGCAGCGCCTCGTCAAAGTCGGTCAGAGCGATCAGCCCGGCGGTCAGCTCCCGTAACAGGGCGGCTGCTTCCAGGACGCCGAGGGTGTGCACCACCGGTTCCCGCGTGTCGAGGTTCACCGGTTCGCAGCCTCCGTGCCGTCCCGTGCCTGCCCGGTACGCATCGTCACCTGTGTCATCGTCTGCTCTCTCCCGACTCGACCGACCAGCCCTACTACCCTGGGAAACCTGGGTCGAAACGGCGTAAATCGGGGCCCCGGTCGCGCGCGGAGGCGCGGTCGGAGCCCCGACGGTCGGTACGTCAGCGCGAGGCGCCGCTGAGCCGCCGCCCGATCGACGCGATCAGACGATCGAGCTCGGACCCGAACGGGTTGTCGTGCACCAGGTACGTCCAGGTGGCGGTGGGCCGGACCAGGGTGCCGTCGTCGGGCTGCCAGTCCTCATCGAATTCGGTCTCGGTGAAGGTGGCGATGGTGCGGGCCTCGATCTCCGGGATCAGGTCGTTGAACGCCGGCACCGCGGCCCGGTGGAACTCGTCCAGCGGGTCGAGCCGGCCCAGCGCACGCAGGTGCACGCCCTCGCGGACCTCCGACAGCTCGGCCAGGTGCTCGGCCCAGAGCCGGTCCAGGTGGTAGAGCGCGATCGACCGGGCGGCACGGGCGAGCAGGTCCTCGTCCATCTCGCCGGCCTTCTCGGGCTCCTTCTCCAGCAGCATCACCGCGGCCACGTCGCTGGTCAGCAGCCGCTCCCGGCGCGCGGCGAGGGCCTTGCGCTGCTGCTCGATGACGACGCTGTAGCGCCAGGTGTTGCGGTGGATCTCGTGGTTGACGCCCTCGGCGACCCGCTGGGCGTGCTCCACCGCGTAGTCGACCTGCTCGTCGGTGACCAGGCCGTCGGCGTTCATCCGCGGTGAGGCCGGCACCGAGTCGGAGGCGTGCCGGACGACGAGGTCGTCCTCCAGGCTGACGAAGAAGACCGAACCACCGGGGTCGCCCTGCCGGCCGGCCCGACCGCGCAACTGGTCGTCCACCCGGCGGCTGTCGTGCCGGCCGCTGCCGATCACGTAGAGCCCGCCCAGCTCGGCGACCCGCTCCTGGTCGGTCTGGTCGCTGCCGCCGAGGCGGATGTCGACGCCACGGCCGGCCATCTGGGTGGACACCGTCACCGCGCCGTACGCGCCGGCCTCGGCGATGATCGCGGCCTCTTCGTCGTCGTTCTTGGCGTTCAGTACGACGCACGGCACCCCGGCGGCGTTCAGCCCGGCGGCGAGCCCCTCGGACTCCTTGACGTCCAGGGTGCCGATCAGCACCGGCCGCCCCTTGGCGTGCGCGCGCTGGATCTCGTCGACGAGCGCCTCGTCCTTCTCCGCCCGGGTGGCGTAGATGCGGTCCGGCTCGTCCTCGCGGATGCACGGGGTGTTCGGCGGGATCACCGCGACCTCGAGGCTGAAGAACTCCCGCAGTTGGTCGCCGACGAGCACCGCGGTGGCGGTCATCCCGCACACCTTCGGGTAGAGCGCGATGTACGCCTGCATGGCGATGGTGCCGAGCACCTCGCCCTCGGCGGTGGCGTCCAGCCCTTCCTTGGCCTCGACCGCGGCCTGGAGACCGTCCGGCCAGCGGCGGCGCTGGGCCACCCGGCCGCGCATCTCGTCGACCAGCTCGACGGAGCCGTCCCGGACGATGTAATCCACGTCACGGTGCAGCAGGGCGTGCGCGTGCAGCGCCACGTTGACCGCGGAGAGCTGCGCGACGTGCTCCTCGTCGTACAGGTCGATGCCGAGCTTGGCCTCCATGGCGGCCAGGCCGGCGGAGGTGAACGCCACGCTGCGCCCGTCCTCGGCGACCGTGTAGTGCTTGCCCTTGCGCAGGCCACGAACGAGCGCGGCGGCGGCGTGCACCGGGTCCTGCTCGCCCGGCACCGCGCCGGCCAGGACCATCGGCACCCGGGCCTCGTCGATCATGATCGAGTCGGCCTCGTCGACGATGGCGGTGGTCAACGCGGGCTGCACCCGGTCTTCCACGTCGGTGACCAGCTGGTCGCGCAGGTAGTCGAAGCCCGCCTCGCTGACCGAGACGTAGGTGACGTCGCAGGCGTACGCGTCGCGCCGCTCCTGCGGGGTGGAGGCCTCGTTGACCCAGCCGACGGTGAGGCCGAGCAGGGTGTAGACCGGCTCCATCCACTGGGCGTCGCGGCGGGCCAGGTAGTCGTTGATGGTGAGCACGTGCACCGGGCCGTTGCCGAGCCGGACGTGCCCGTACGCGGCGATCGTGGCGGTCAGTGTCTTGCCCTCACCGGTGGCCATCTCGGCGACCTTGCCGGAGAGCAGCGACATCGCGCCGAGCAGCTGCACGTCGTACGGCCGCTGGTCGAGGCCACGGCGGGCGGCCTCACGGCCGACGGCGCAGATCTCCTCGTAACCAGCGGCGGCACCCGCGGCCGCGGTCAGCTCGGCGTCGTCGAGCGCGGTGAGCTCAGCCTCGCGCGCCTCGATCGCCGGGAGCAGTTTCTCCAGCGGAGCAAGATCCACGGTCGAGCCGGGGCGCTGGAGGAACCGCCGGAACTTGCTCTTGAACCGTTGCGACACACCCATGAGCGGCAACGGTACGCGATTCCGGGCGGCGCGCGCGGCCCGGCCGCCCGGCAAGTTGGCCTTCCTGGTGCGCGGTCAGCCGACCAGCAGCTGGTGGCTGGCGAGTTCCCGGTACAGCGGGTCGGTGGCGGTCAGTTCGGCGTGGGTGCCCACGGCCACCACCCGGCCGCCGTCGAGGACGACGATCTGGTCGGCGTCGACCACGGTGGCCAGCCGGTGCGCCACGATCAACAGGGTCCGCCGGACGGCCACGGCGTCGATGGCGCGGCGCAGCGCGACCTCGTTGCGGGAGTCCAGGTTGCTGGTCGGCTCGTCGAGCAGCAGCACCGGCGGGCCGGCGAGCAGCGCGCGGGCGATGGCCAGCCGCTGCCGCTCACCTCCGGAGAGCAGCACGCCACCCTCCCCCACCTGCACGTCGAGGCCCAGCGGGGTGCGCTGCGCCAGGTGGCCCAGGTTGACCTCGTCGAGGACGTCGCGCAACCGGTCGTCGGTGGCGTCCGGGGTGGTGATCAGCAGGTTCTCCCGCAGCGTGCCGGCCAGCACGGGAGCCTCCTGCTCGACGTAGCCGAGCCGGGCCCGCAGCGCGTCGCGGGGCAGGTCCCGTACGTCGGTGCCGTCGAGTCGGACCGCGCCGGCGCTCACCTCGTAGAAGCGCTCGACCAGGGCCAGCAGGGTGGACTTGCCGGCGCCGGAGGGACCGACCAGGGCGGTCCGGGTGCCGGCGGGGACCGCGAAGCTGACCTCGTGCAGCACCGGCTCGCCGCCCGGGTAGCCGAAGCCCACCCGGTCGAACTCGATCATCGGGGTCGGGCGACGCGGGGTTGCCGTCGCGGCGGCGGAAGCCGGGCGGTCGTCCGCGCCCTCCGCGGGCACCGCGAGGATCTCCTCGATCCGCTGGAGGGCGCCCAGGCCGGACTGCAACTGGGTGTACGCCCGCAGCACCTGACCCAACGGCAGCGCCAGCAGGAACAGGTACATGACGAACGCGACCAGGTCGCCGACGGAGATCGCCCCGGCGGCGACCCGCGCGCCTCCGATGCCGAGCACCAGCAGGAACGCGCCCTGCACGGTGACCGAGCCGATCGGGCCGACCAGCGCCTGCACCCGGGCCACCCGCAGCCCCGCCGCGTACGCCTCCCGCGCGCTGCCGGTGACGGTCTCCGTCTCCCGGGTCTCGGCCCGGCTGGCCCGGATGGTCCGGGCCGCCGAGATGGCCCGCTCCACCGCCGAGGTCATCTCGCCGATCCGCTCCTGGGCGACCCGGGCCAGCGCCCGGACCCGGCGGGCGAAGGTGGCGGCGAAGGCCAGCCCCAGCGCCACCCCGAGCAGGGTGACGCCGAACAGCAGCGGGTCGAGCAGCACCATGGCCGTGCCGGCGCCGACCACCGTCACCGCACCGGTGACCGTCTCGAACAGCCCGGAGGTGACGACCGCGCGCAGCAGCGTGGTGTCCGAGCCGACCCGGGAGAGCAGGTCGCCGGTGCGTCGGCGGTCGTACTCGGCGATGGGCAGCCGCAGCAGGTGGCCGGCGAGCCGACGCCGGGTGCCCAGCACCACTCCTTCGGCGGTGCGTTGCAGCAGGTAGTCACGCAGCCCGCCGATCGCCGCGCCGAGCACCACGAGAGCCACCAGCACCGCCACCAACTGGGAGACGCCCTGCTCGGCGCCGATCCGCTCCAGGACCGACCGGGTGAGCAGCGGCTGCGCCAGCGACGCCGCCGAGCCGATCAGCGACAGCGCGCCGACCACGACCAGGGTGCCGCGGTGCTCCCGCAGGTACGGCAGCAACGCGGCCAGGCCGACCGACCGGCCCCCGGGGCTGCCGCCGACCGGCCGGTCGGTCAAGGTGTCGCCGGAAACCGGCCGGTCCTGCACTGTGCTCATGTCGCGAACGGTAGCCGCCCCCGGCACGCGGCGAACGCGGGTCAGGTCGCGAGCACCACCTGAAGCTCCTGGCGGCGACGGTCGGCCAGGTCGGTGAGGAGGGCGGGCGCCTCGTCGAACGGCACCACCGCCGAGACGAGGTGCTTGCGGATGGTGTCGCCGTACGTCCTGAGCAGGTCGACGGTCTCGGCGGAGAGCCGTTCGCGGTCCCAGGTTGGCGCGAGCCCGCGCGGCACCCGGCCGATCTGGGCGCAGCGCAGCGACAGCCCGTTGTGGTGGAACTCCTCACCGAGGCGGACCGCGTCCGCGCCGCCCTGGTAGAAGGCGAGGTCGATGACGGTGCCCTGGGGCCGCAGCAGCCGCAGGGCGAGGTGCAGCGCCCACGCCTGCCCCCGGCACTGGAACACCACGTCGGCGCCCCGGTCGCCGGCGGTGTGCGCCCAACGGGTCTTGAGCACCACCGCCGGGTCGTCCGCGTCGGGGTCGAGGGTCTCCAGACCGAGGGCCTCGGCGACCTGGCGGCGTTGCGGGGTGGGGTCGAGCACCACCACCGACGCGGCACCGTTACGCCGGGCGAACAACGCCGTCAGCAGCGCCACGACACCGGCGCCGACGACGGCGACCCGTCGGCCGCGTACCCCGTCGCCGAGCGCTCGGACGTCGGTGCCGTGCAGATCGGCGGCGGCGTGCAGCAGACCGTTCGCGCAGATCGGGCCCATGTGCGCGACGTAGACGCCGAGCAGCGGGTCCAGGTCGTCGGGCAGCGCCACGAACCGTTCGGCGACCGGGTCGGCCAGCCAGCCGGTGCGGTGCCCGTACGTCATCGCGCCGACCGTGCCCACCGCGATGGCCGAGGTCTCGCTCTCCACCACCCGGCCGACCTGCATGTAGCCGAGTCGGGTCACCGGGTAGGGCGTGCTGGCCGCGCCCGGCTGGAACAGGCCCAGGTCGGCGTTCCAGGTGACGTTCAGGTAGGGGTTCGTGCCCTTGACGTAGCTCAGCTCGGTGCCGGCGGAGACACCGCTGAACAGCGTCTCGACCCGGAACGTGCCGGGGCGCAACGGGGCGGCGTCCTGCTCGACGAGGTCGACCCGGCCGGGGCCGGTGACCACCACGACCTTGTCACGCATCGACGGTCACCCCGTTGGCGAGCACCGTCGGCGCGGTCGCGGTGGCGAGCCGCACGGTGGCGCCGGTACGGGCCGAGTCGGCCAGCGCGAGGGCCAGGCGCTGGGTCGCGAGGGCCTCGGCGTACGGGACGCGCACGTCGTCGCCGATGCCGCGGACGGCGTCGACGAAGGCGCGGTCCACCGCCACCCGGGCGGCTTCCGGGTCGGCGGGAACGTGTCGTTCGCCGTCGGCGTCGCGGATCGACAGCCCGTCCTCGGTGATCGCCAGGGCCAGCCCGTCGGCGAGGATCTCCAGGCCGGCGCGGTGCTTCCAGCCGAGGACGCAGGCGGCGCTGAGCGTGCCGACCGCGCCGTCGGCGAAGCGCAGCGCGGCAGTGGTCACCGAGTCGATGTCGGCGCCGTCGACCGGCGGTGGGGTGCCGTTGCCGTACGCGGTGACCTCGGTGACCTCGCCGGCCAGAACCCGGATCAGGTCGAGCACGTGGGCGGCCTGCTCCACCACCGGGCCGCCGGAGCGGTCCCGCCGCGACCACCACGCCACCGGCGGCACCTTGTCCAGCCAGGCGCCGCTGACCATCCGCACCGGCCGGTCGGCGAGCAGGTCGCGGGCCTGGTCGAGCACGCTCAGGTAGCGCCAGTGGTGGCCGACGGCGGTGCGCAGCCCACGCCGCGCGACCAGTTCGGCGATCCGCTCGGCGGTGCTCAGGTCGACAGCGACCGGCTTCTCCACGAACATCGGCACCCCGGCCTCGATCACCGCCTCCTCGGCGGGGCCGTGCGCGAACGGTGGCACGCAGACGTACACGGCGTCCAGCTCGGCGGCCAGCAGCTCGGCGACGTCGGCGCAGGCCCGCCCGCCGTGCTGTTCGGCCAGCGCGGACGCGGCCTCCGGCGCGACGTCCGTGACGCCGACCAGCTCGACGTCGTCGAACCCGGCCAGGACCCGCGCGTGGCGTTGTGCCACGCCACCGGCTCCGACCAGACCCACCCGGCATTTCCGCATTCCGACACCCCTTCGAAGGCTTTTCATCTGCGCTGGGAGCAGTCCCCTGAGCTGTGCGCAATCAAACGTTCATCCCCCGGGAACGGATTGTCGTCACCTCTGTGATCAAGCTGTTGCCCAGAATGCGGTTAGCGCGTGATGAGGAATGGGAACAACCAATTTTGGTTTTTCCACGCACGAACGGAGGGGGTGCCCGTGCGGGATACGACATCGAGTGTGTCACCGGTGGTGGAGGCGTGGGCCACGTACCGGACGACGGCTGCGGCGGACTGGCCGGCCCGTCGGCTGTTGCGTGCCAAGGGTGAGACCCGGGTCAGCGTGGTGCTGCCGGCCCGCAACGAGGAGGCCACCGTCGGCGCGATCGTGTCGACCATCCGGGAGCACCTGATGGATCGGGTGGCCCTGGTCGACGAGTTGATCGTGGTGGACTCCCGCTCGACGGACCGCACCGCGCAGGTGGCCCGTGCCGCTGGCGCGGAGGTGGTCAGTCAGGACGCGATGACCCGGGGGTTGCCCCGGCTCACCGGCAAGGGCGACGCGCTCTGGGCCGGGCTGGCCGCCGCAGAGGGAGACGTGGTGGCGTTCATCGACGCCGACCTGCGGGAGTTCCGGCCGCACTTCGTGAGCGGGCTGCTCGGCCCGCTGTTGACCGACCCGTCGGTCGACTTCGTGAAGGGCTTCTACCACCGACCTCTGGTGGGCACCGCCAGCGTGGAGCAGGACGGCGGGGGCCGGGTGACCGAGTTGATGGCCCGACCGCTGCTCAACCTCTTCTGGCCCGAGCTGGCCGGCTTCGTGCAGCCGCTCGCAGGCGAGTACGCGGGTCGCCGGGACGTGCTGGCCCAGGTGCCGTTCGTCTCCGGGTACGGGGTGGAGACGGCCATGATGATCGACCTGCTCGACCTGGTCGGCCTGGACGCGCTGGCGCAGGTCGACCTCGGTGAGCGCAAGCACCGCCACCAGGACACCGCGGCCCTGGGCCGGATGTCCGCGCAGATCATGTTGACCGCGTGGTCCCGGCTGCAACGGCGCGGCTGGGCGACCCCCGGATTCGCGCCGGAGGCGTTGCTGACCCAGTTCCGTCGCGGTGGTTCGGACACCCTGCCGAACCTGGACCGCGAGATCGTGGTCAGCGACGTGTCCATCGAGGAGCGCCCACCGTTGGCCGAACTGCGCCACCGGGTGCCCCGCCGCCGGGTGGCCGCCGCATGAGCGCGAGGAGTCTCACGGTGCTGATGAACGCCGGCCCGTGGCTGTCGGTGCCACCGCCCGGCTACGGCGGCATCGAGAACGTCATCGCCACGCTGGTGCCGGAGCTGCGGCGACTCGGCGTACGGGTGGTGCTCGCCTCGGTGGGCAGCAGCACCCTGCCGGTGGACGAGCAGATCTCGGTCTTCCCCGACGGGCAGTTCGCCGCATTGCAGCGGCCGTACAACCAGGTCTGCGGGATCGCCCAGGCGCACCTGGCCGGCGTGGTCCGGGAGCTGCACTCCCGCGACGACATCGACCTGGTGCACGATCACGTCGAGGCGGTCGGGCTGGCCACCCTCGCCGCGATGGGGCCGGCCGGACCGCCGACCCTGCACACCCTGCACTGGGACCTGGCCAAGCACCCGGCGCTCTACGGCACCCTGGACGGCGGCGACCGGGTCCGGGTCAACGGCGTCTCCGCGTCGCAGCTGGCCCGCGCCCCGCTGGCGCTGCGCGAGCACTCGGTGGGGCACGTGCACCTGTCCACGCCGCTCGCCGTCGACGCCGACCGGCGGCCCCGACCGGACAAGGGCGAGCACCTGCTCATCCTCGGCCGGATCAACCCGGGCAAGGGGCAGGACGTGGGTGCCCGACTCGCGCACCGGGTCGGTATTCCGCTGGTGCTGGCCGGCCCCGTCGGCCCGTACCACCGGCCGGCCGACCTGGCCGCCGCCGGCGACGAGGCCCGGCAGAACCCGGACGTGCGATTCTTCCTCGACGAGGTGGCGCCGCACGTCGACGGTGACCTGGTCCGCTGGGTCGGCACCGTCGCCGGCCAGGAGCGCGACGACCTGCTCGCCAGCGCCCGCGCGTCGCTGTTCCCGCTGCGGTGGGAGGAGCCGGGCGGCACGGCGGTCGTCGAATCGCTCGCCCTGGGTACGCCGGTGGTGGCCACCGCTCGGGGTTGCCTGCCGGAGCTGATCGAGCACGGCCGTACCGGGCTGCTCACCGCCGACGAGGAGGAGTTGGCTGACCTCGTCCTCGCCGCCGAGTTGCTCGACCCCGACGAGTGCCGGCGGGTGGCCGCGCAGCGCTTCACGCCCGCGGTGATGGCGCAGCGCTACGTCGAGCTGTACGAGCGGGTCCGGCAGTCCGCGAGCGCGCCGAGGTTGCTGCCGGCCTGACCGCCAGCGGGGCCGGCCCGGTTTGCCGGTCGCGCCAGCGGGTAGCCGGCAGCGCTCATGCCCGCCGCGCGACGAGGAGCCGGGAATGGTCGGACCGATGGCGCACTCCCGGGCCCGACCCAACCCGGCCGACGGCAAACCGCCGGTCCGTCGCGCGGCGGCGACGGTGGGGGTGCTGTTCCTGCTGGTCGGCGTGCTCGGCTTCGTGCCGGGGATCACCACCGGCATGGACGCGCTGCGCTTCGCCGGCCACGACTCGGGCGCGTACCTGTTCGGCGTCTTCCAGGTGTCGGTGCTGCACAATCTGGTGCACCTGGCGTACGGGGTGGCGGGTCTGCTGTTGGCCCGGACGGTCACCGGCGCTCGGGCGTTCCTGATCGGCGGCGGCGCGGTCTACCTGGTGCTCTGGCTCTACGGGCTGGCGGTGGACCACGACACCGGGGCGAACGTGCTGCCGGTCAACGACGCCGACGACTGGCTGCACCTGGGGCTCGGCGTCGGCATGATCGCACTGGGCATCCTGACCGGCCGGCCCCGTCGCTGACCGCCGACCCCCGGCCTGACCCGCCGGCTCCGTCGCTGACCTGGGGGCGCGGGGCGTGACCTGCCTCGCCCCGCCGTCGGTCCGGTTTGAGCGGGAAGGGCCTCGGGTAGTTGGCAGATCCCGACCCAGCAGCGAATTGAGGCGCCGATGTCGAGCGGGATCACCTGCGAGGTGCGTACCACGGCACCGGTGGCGGTCGTCCGACTCACCGGTCCGCTGCACCTCGGCACGATGCGCTCGGTGCACCGGGCGCTCAGCGACGCGCTGGTCGACCAGCCGGAGGCGCTGGTGGTCGACATGGCCGGGGTGAGCGTGGAGGACCGGTTGGCGCTGTCCGTTTTCGCCGCGACCGCCCGCCGGGCCGAGGAGTGGCCGGCGGTGCCGGTGCTGCTCTGCTCCCCGTCGCCGATCGCCGCACGATGGCTGGCCGAGTCGACCACGTGCCGGGTGCTCCCGGTGTCCGCGGACTGCGCGGAGGCGACCCGGTTGGCCGGCACGACGTCCACGCTGCGGATGCGGGCCCGGTTGGAGCCGGTGGCCGGGGCCTGCCGGCGGGCCCGGGAGCTGGTCACCGACGCGTGCGCGCGGTGGAACCTGCCCGACGCGGCCGGGCCGGCGGCGTTGGTGCTCAGCGAACTGGTGGGCAACGTGGTGCGCCACGCCGGCACGCCGATGCAGGTGACGGTGACCCTGCGCCGGCCGTACCTGCACCTGGCGGTGGTGGACGGCAGCAGCGCCCAGGCCCGTGCGGGCGGGACGGACCTGTACGCCGAGGGTGGGCGAGGATTGATGCTGGTCCGGGAGCTGACCCAGCGGTGGGGCAGCGTGCCGGCCGGTCAGGGCAAGGCCGTCTGGGCGATGCTGCCAGCAACCTGAGCGTTCGAGGTGCTTGCACCGGTCCTGGCGATCTGCCCGAAATTACCGTCATTGGCTGGTTACATGGTGTGAGGGTGGGTAGAGCACGCCCGTCCTTTCTGCCGTCACGACGGGGTGAGCAGCCATGCCCAAGCGGGTAACCACAGAACCCGGTCGAGATCGGGGCCCGGCGATCCTGGCACCGGCCCGCTTCGGGGGCTTCCCGGGACCGGTACGCGCACCGGTTCCCGGCAGCTCGTTGATCAAGTTCCTCGCCACGACCGACCACAAGCAGATCGGCCTGCTGTATCTGCTGACCTCCTTCGCCTTCTTCTTGTTGGCCGGCCTGGAGGCGATGGTGATGCGGGCCGAACTGGCCCGCCCGGGGATGCAGATCCTGTCCCCGGAGCAGTACAACCAGCTCTTCACCTCGCACGGCGCGGTGATGCTGCTGCTCTTCGCCACGCCCGCGGCGTTCGGGTTCGCCAACTACATCGTGCCGATCCAGATCGGCGCGCCGGACGTGTCGTTCCCCCGCCTCAACGCGCTCGCCTACTGGCTTTACCTCTTCGGCGGGCTGATGGTGGTCGGCGGCTTCCTCACCCCGCAGGGGTCGGCGGACTTCGGCTGGACCGCGTACACCCCACTGAGCAGTGTCGAGAACAGCCCCGGAGTGGGCGCGAACATGTGGGTGCTCGGCCTGGTCGTCTCCGGGCTCGGCACCATCCTCGGTGCGGTCAACCTGATCACCACGATCCTGACCCTGCGCGCCCCCGGCATGACCATGTTCCGAATGCCGATCTTCACCTGGAACATGCTGTTCACCAGCGTGCTGGTGATCCTCGTCTTCCCGCTGCTGGCCGCCGCGCTGCTGGCGCTCTCCGCCGACCGGTTGCTCAACGCGCACGTGTACGACGCGGCCACCGGCGGCCCCATGCTCTGGCAGCACCTGTTCTGGTTCTTCGGCCACCCCGAGGTGTACATCATCGCGTTGCCGTTCTTCGGCATCATCACCGAGATCATCCCGGTCTTCTCCCGCAAGCCGCTCTTCGGCTACACCGGGATCGTGCTGGCCACCATCGCCATCACCGTGCTGTCGATGACGGTCTGGGCGCACCACATGTTCGCCACCGGCCAGGTGCTGCTGCCGTTCTTCAGCATCCTGAGCTACCTGATCGCGGTGCCCACCGGTGTGAAGTTCTTCAACTGGATCGGCACCATGTGGAAGGGTCAGCTCACCTTCGAGACGCCGATGCTGTTCGCCATCGGCTTCCTGGTCACCTTCCTGCTCGGTGGCCTCACCGGCGTCCTGCTGGCCAGCCCGCCGGTCGACTGGCACACCCACGACAGCTACTTCGTGGTGGCGCACTTCCACTACGTGGTGTTCGGCACCGTGGTCTTCGCCCTGTTCGGCGGCTACTACTTCTGGTGGCCGAAGATGACCGGGCGGCTGCTCGACGAGCGGCTCGGCAAGGCGCACTTCTGGACCATGTTCATCGGCTTCCACGGCACCTTCCTCGTGCACCACTGGCTGGGCAACGAGGGCATGCCACGCCGGTACGCCGACTACCTGCCCACCGACGGCTTCACCACCCTGAACACCATCTCCACGATCTTCTCGTTCATCCTCGGCCTGTCCACCCTGTTCTTCATCTACAACGCCTGGAAGTCCTGGCGGTACGGGGCGATGGTGACGGTGGACGACCCCTGGGGCTTCGGCAACTCCCTCGAATGGGCCACCAGCTGCCCGCCGCCCCTGCGTAACTTCGACCGGATGCCCCGGATCCGCTCCGAACGTCCGGCGTTCGACCTGAAGTACGGCCCCCTCGTCGCCGATCTGGGCCGCGACCTGCCGCAGCGCGTCACCAAGCCGCCACAGCACCTCGCCGAGGAGTTCCGGATGGAGCACCACGCCCCGGAGTCGCCGTCCGCCGAGGGCGCGCACGGCGCACGCGACGCGGTCGACTACCAGCCGGCGCCGCGCTCCGGCGCCCGCCCGGTGGACGTACCGGAGCCCGAGGGCGTCCGCCGGCCGAGCTTCGAGCAGAGCGACCCGCCGCAGGACGCCGAGGACGCGCCGAAGCCGCACGAGCGCTGGCGGCACCCGCACAGCGACGGCAACCCCGAAGAGCACTGACCAGGGGTACGCGCAGAAGGGCCGACACCCAGCGGGGTGTCGGCCCTTCGCTTGTCCGTGTGCGTCAGTCCCGGGCCGGCGCCAGGCCGGCGGCGGTGAGCGAACGGCGTACCGCGGGTTGGACCCGGGTCAGCCGCAGCGGCACCCCGGTCCGCTCCGCCGCGTCCCGACCGGCCATGAGGGCGGCGATCCCACCGGCGTCGAAGCCACCCGCGCCGACCAGGTCGACGACCACCTCGCTGGGCTGGCCGGTGACCGCCTCCAGCATGGCCCGGCGCAGCTGGTCCGCGCCGTCGCGGTCGATCTCGCCGCCGACCTCGACCACCACCGAGTCGCCGTTCTGCTTGACCGAGATCCGGGTCTTGCCCGGGTCGGGTTCGGCGGCTCCGTTCTGCCACGGCGGCGGCGCGTCGGCGAGCATCGCCTGGCGCAGCCAGGTGAGCGCCCGCGACAGCAGCCGGGACACGTGCATCTGCGAGATGCCGAACCGGGCGGCGATCTCAGCCTGGGTCTGGTTGCCGTAGAAGCGCATCGCGAGGATCCGTCGCTCACGCCAGGGCAGTCGGTGCAGCAGGCCGCTCACCGTCACCCGGTCGTCGACCGACTCCAACGCGTTGTCCGACTCGCCGACCAGGTCCCCGAACTCGGCGGAGCTCTCCCCACCCACCGGCGCGTTCAGTGAGGCCGGGCTGTAGCCGGCCGCCGACTCCAGGGCGGCGAGGATCTCCTCCTCCGGGGTCTCCAGCCGGGCCGACAGCTCGGCCACCGACGGGGCCCGGGACAGTTCGCTGGTGAGTGCGGCGGTGGCCTGCCCCACCTCGAGGATCAGGTCCCGCAGCCGGCGGGGCACGTGCACGCCCCAGGTACGGTCCCGGAAGTGCCGTTTGATCTCGCCCACGATGGTGATCGCGGCGTACGCGGTGAACGAGCCCCGTTCGGGGTCATAGCGGTCGACGGCGTTGACCAGGCCCAGCCGGGCCACCTGCTCCAGGTCCTCCAGCGGCTCCCCCCGTCCCCGGTACCGGCGGGCCAGCCGGCCGGCGAACGGCAGCGCGAAGCGCACCAGGTCGTCCCGGGCCTCCCCCCGCCGCTCCGGCGGCAGCCCGGCGATCCGGGCCGCGTACGCCATCGCCGCCGCGTCGAGGTCCTCCAGACCGCGATCGCTGGGTGGTGGTGGGGTCGTGGTCGTGGTCGTGCTCGTCTGTCCGAACATCCGCGCCTCCCTCAGGAAGGTCCCCCGCCCGGATCGGGAAACCGGTCGTGCGCGTGGTCGAGCCACGCACCGGGCCGGAAAGTGGGTCAGTGACTGGGATGCCAGCGGGCGACACCGCCTCTACGCAGCGCAATTAGGCCGTCGCAGCCAGCGATGTTCCCGCTCCGTAGGTACTCAATCACGGGACCCCGGGTTCGCGAGGATGTTTCGGCGTCCTCCGTCTCAGGAGACCAACAACCCCTGGTGGCCGCCGCTGTCGCGGAGCACGGCCAGCGCCTCGGCGACCCCCAGCGGGGGCGGCGCGGGCAGGTCGTACGGCTGGGCGCGCAGCACTTCGGTGGCCCGGCGGGTGGGCACCGAGGTGACCGGGTAACCCCGCGCGGTGGTGCGGTCCAACGCCCGACGCCGTCGGCCGAACCCGGCGACGGCCAGCCACTGCGGCAACCCGGCCAGCGCGGGTGAGCGCACCCCGGGCGGTTCGGGCAACACGTCCACCGAGCTGAACGCCTCGCTGCCGGCCAGCCACCACTCGGCCTCGTCGACGCTGCGGCGGGTGGCGTTCTCACACCAGTACGGCACCAGCCCCGCCCGCACCACCTGCCACGGGTCGAGCAGTCGACCGCATTCCACCACCAACCGGTCACCGGTCTTGCCGGCGCGCCGCAGCCACCGCCGGTACAGGTCGGCCACGCCCGCGCTCAGCGCCGCCGGCCGGGGCACCAACACCCGGTGCAGCGGGTGCTGATTCCGGGTGGACCAGTCCCCCGCGGCCAACTCGAAGCCCGAGTCGACGCCGTGCTCGGCGTACGCCGACGGCACGGACACCTCCGGCGGCTCCCACCGCGTCGCGTCGCCCCCGACGGAGCGCAACACCTGCCGCAACGCGTGGCTGTCCGGGTGGAAGTCCACCGGGTCCAGCCCACTGCCAGGGCAGCCGACCTGGAAGCTGTGCCCCGGCCCGCGCTCCAGGACCGGCCAGGTGCGCGCGTCGCGGACCAGCAGCACGGGGGCACCCGGCACCAGCCGGTCGGCCAGGAACCGCGCGTACGCGGCTGGTAGGGCCCTCCACGCGGCGGTCAGCGACACGGTCGCCCCGGCGAGCGCGCCATGGCTGGCCGGGCAGTGCACCTGGCGCAGGTGCAGGTCGGCGTTGCCCGCGAGCAACCGGGTGGCGAGTGCCGCGCCGTGCTCCGCGGCGTCCGCCGGGCGGTCCACCCCGCCGTCGGACCAATGCACGGTCATCTCGAAGCCCGCCGGCAGCCACGGCACGCCGAGGGCCACCGCGAGGTGTGCGGCCGCGCCGTGCGGAGATCCGATCAGCACCCCGGGGTAGCGCCGGCGGGGGTACTGGTCGACGAACCACCGGGCCACCCTCGCGGCGTCCACCTCGTCGATCTGGGCCACGGTGAGCGCGACCTTGCCGGCGGCGCGGGTGACCGCGGCACGGCGTACCGGCTCGGGGGCACCGGGGAACCGCGACGTCGGCCCGGTCTGCCCGAGGTCGGCACAGTCGACCCCGCGCAGTGCCCGGGCGGTGGCGGCGACCAGCACCCGGGCGGAGCTGCCCGCGGCCACGACCCGGTCGCCGGCGAGACCGGCGCCATCGGCCGTGAGCCCCTTGTGCACCTTGTGCACCGGCCCCACCTTGCCTCGTTCGCTCACCACGCGGCCCGGCTTCCCGTCCCGATGGGGTTCAAACGGGGCATCACCCTCCCGGCGGCACATTCCGCTGCTCAGCGGGGTGCCCCGGTCATCACCGGCGTTCGGCGGCGCGGGTTTCGCCAGGGCCAGGACGGGCACTTCCGGGGCCATGCGCACCGACGACACCAGCGAGCCAGCCGCCGCCACGATCACCCCGTACGAGGACGGACCGCTGCTGGTCCGCGGCGACTTCGCGTTGGTCACCCCGGACGGCGAGCGCATCGACGCGCGGCGGGGCACTGTGGCGTTGTGCCGGTGCGGCAAGTCGGCGCTCAAGCCGTTCTGCGACGGCACCCACAAGGCGATCAACTTCCGCGCGGGCACCACCCGCGAGGGCTGACCCCACGTCGTCGCGTCGCGTCACGCAGCGAGAGGGCGCGGAGGGGCCGCACCAGAGGCACGTCCCCTTTGCTCTGCACCCGCCCACGCGCCAGTTACGGACCGTGTGTGGTGCGTGGGCGGGTGCAGAGCAAAGGGCGGACCCGGGGCGGCACGGCCCCACCGGGGGGCGGCACGCCCTCTGACAAGCCCTTCGGATCAGACGAACGCGGGCGGGGCCACCTCGGGCGACGCGACAAGCGAGACCGTGGGCGGCACGGCCGGCGGGGCCGGTGCGCGCAGCGAGCTGCGGCCGGCGGCCCAGCTGTCCAGCAGGTGCGCGGCGAACAGCCGGTCCACCGCGAGCCCGGCCGCCGCGCCGAAGAGCACATCGGGGGCGAGGGCCGGCTCGACGCGGACCAGGCCGCCGCACATGTCGTGCGCGGCGATCTGCTCGTGGACCGCGTCGGCCTCGACGTGCTCGTCGTAGAAGTGGGTGGCCACCTCGTCGAAGCCGAGCCGCCGCAGGCCGTTGCCGTAACGACGGTTGGGCAGCGAGGAGGTCATCTCGAACGCGGCCAGGTGCCCGAGCAGCGCGCCGCGCAACCGTCGGTGCAGCCCGAACAGTGACATCAGGTTGTTGGTCGCCAACGTCACCGCCGGCGCCACGTCGATGTGGGCGCCGTAACCGGTGTCCAGGCCCAGCCGGTCGAGGGTGCTCCGGAACAGCTCGGCGTGCATCCGGTCCAGCCGCCCGTTGCCGTACTCGTCGGACTGGATCTCCACGAGCGCGGCCTTGGCCGGGCCACCGAGGCGGGGCAGCGCCCAGCTGTGCGGGTCCGCCTCTCGCAGGTGGTAGACGGAGCGGTGGGCGACGAACTCGCGGAACTGGGTGAGATCGGCGCGGCGTTGCAGCATCGCGGCCAGCGCCGGACCGTCGTCGGCCGCGACCAGCTCGGCCAGGCCGGCCGCCACCCCGGCGGCGGGCACCGACGGCACGCCGACCAGCCGCCGCAGCGCCGCCTCGAAGACCCGTTCGCAGCGGGCACGCAGCGCCAGTAGCGTCGGCTGCCACTCCCACGACTCGTCCACCCCGAGCCAGCCCCGGTAGTGCAGCTCGTAGCAGAGGAACAGCATCAGCTGCAGGTCCTCGTCGGTGATCGGGTCCGCCGGGTAGAGGCCGACGCCGAGATCGGCCGGCAGGTCGTGCGGCGAGCGCCGCAGAGCCTCCACGGCCGCTGCGGAGAGCGGACCCCGTGCCATCGGCAGGGGCGCCGGACCGTAGCGGCGGTCGGCGGGCTCGGACATGGGACCTCCAGCGTCGTCGGGCCGCTACTCATGCCCTGGTCCGAGGTGGCTAAACGAGGTCGTCGGCGTTCGCGCTGACCTCCACCTGCTCGCGGACCTTCCGGGCCGGAGCGCCGTCGGCGTACAGGCCCCGCAGGTCGGCGAAGGCGGGCTCCGGCGGCGCCAGGGACACCGTCGGGTCGACGACCGCCTCCAGTACGCAGGGGCGGTCCGCGGCGAGGGCCTCGTCCCAGGCCGCGCCGACCAGCTCCGGACGGTCCACCCGAACCCCGTGCAACCCCAGCAGCCGGGCCCACCCGGCGTACGGCACGTCGGGGCGGCGGCGGGTCGGGTCGGACGACAGTTGTCGCCCGCCACCCATGCCGTTCTGGTCCCGGTTGTTGAGCACCAGCACCACCAGTCGCGGGTCGCGCCACTGCTGCCAGAGGTGCGAGACGGTGATCAGTTCGGCGAGCCCGTTGAGCTGCATCGCCCCGTCACCGACCAGCGCGACCACCGGTTGGTCGGGCGCGGCGAGCTTGGCCGCCACCGCGTACGGCAGCGCGCAGCCCATCGAGCCGAGGGTTCCGCACAGCTGCGCGTTGACCCCCGGTGGCAGGGTGAGGTGCCGGGCGTACCAGTAGAGGACCGAGCCGACGTCGACGGCGACCGCGCCGGTGCCCGGCATCCGGGCGGACAACTCCTGCAGAACGAGCTGCGGGTTGACCGGGTCCGCGGCGGCTGCGGCGCGCTCGGCGGCGACCTCCCGCCAGCGGTCCACCGAACTCTCCACGGTGGCGCGCCACTGCTGGTCGGACCGGCCGCGCAATCGGCTCAGCAGCGCCCGCAGCGTTTCGGCGGCATCACCGACCAGCGGCACGTCGGCCGGGTAGCGGGTGCCGATCCGGCGGCCGTCGATGTCGATCTGCACGGTGCGCGCCTGCTCGGGCATGGGGAAGTAGTCGGTCCACGGGTCGTTGGTGCCGACCATCAGCAGCGTGTCGCAACCACCCATCAGCTCGGCCGCCGCCGGGGTGCCGACCTCGCCGAGCACCCCGGTGTGGAACGGCAGCCGCTCGTCGAGCACCGGCTTGCCGAGCAGCGAGGTGGCGACCCCGGCGCCCAGCCGGTCGGCGATCTCGATGATCTCGGCGGCTGCGTCCCGACCACCCTGGCCCACCAGGATCGCGGTCCGCTGGCCGCCGCCGAGCAGCTGCGCGGCGGCGTCCAGGTCCACCTCGTGCGGCAGGACCCGGGCCAGCGGTTCGCCCGGGGTCGCCGTGATCACCCCGGCGCCGTACGACTGCAGGTCGGGCACCAGCGCCTCCTGCAACTGTCGGGGCAGCACCACGCACGTCGGGCTGCGGGTCGCCGCCGCCGTACGGAACGCCTGGTCCAGCAGCGTTCCCACCTCATCGGGGCTGCGGCCGTACCGGACGAACTGGTTGCACACGTCCCCGAAGAGCCGGCTCAGCCCGATCTCCTGGTGCGCTCCGCCGAGCGGCCCGGAGATGTCCTCCCCGACGATGGCCACCACCGGCTTGCTGTCCAGCTTGGCGTCGTAGAGGCCGTTGAGCAGCTGGACGGCGCTGGGGCCCTGGGTGGCGAGGCAGACCCCGATGCCGCCGGTGAACTTGGCGTGCCCGGTGGCCATGAACGAGGCGGTCTCCTCGTGCCGGGCCGGGATGAACGCCGGCTCACCGCCGGTGCGGTCCAGCGCGTCGACCAGTGGAGCGATCGCCTCGCCGGGGTACCCGAAGGCGCGGGGCACCCGCCAGGCCAGGAGCCGCTCCACCACGACGTCCGCAACCGTTCGGTCAACCATTGCCGCGCCCCGGTGTGCTGGGGTCGACGTAGCGCAGTACCGCGCCGACGCCGTCGGTGAGGTCGGGCGCCTCGTCGGGGCCGAGCACGGTCAAGGCCGCGTCGGTGCCCACGAGAGCTCGGACCAGCGCCGCGTCCGCGCGTACCCGCTGCGGGTCGGCGACCGACATGGCGGCCAACTGCCCCGGGTCGACGGCGATCTCGGTGGGTTGCGCGCCGATCCACAGCTCACCGTTGGCCGACGGGTCGTCCACGATGATCATCGTGTCGACCTGGTTGCGTTGCAGGGCCAAGACGACCGCGTCGAGGCCGCCGCCCACGTCCTCCTGCACGCCGAACTTGTCCAGCGCGGCGCTGATCCGCTGGTCGGCGATCTCCGCGATGGTCTGCACGGTGAGGTCGTCCAGCAATGTGAGGTCGGCGCCGGCGGCCCGGGAGCCGGCGTCGGTGCGGACCATCAGGTCCTGCCAGCGCTCGGGCATCTGGGCGGCGATCATGCCGGTGGCCCGAACGTCGCCGGCCACCACCACCACCTCCGCGCCGACCTTCTCGGCCAGCTCAACGGTCGCGGCGGTGACGTCGCCGGCGTTGCGGTGCCAGGCCTCCATGGCGGCCTTCTGGTAGATGTCCTGAGACCAGCCACCGGGCTGCGGCTTGCGCACCGGGAAGGTCTCCCCACCAACGACGTGGGCCTTCCGGGGAACCCCACCGGCGCTGATGGCGATCGCGTCCGCGCCGGTGCGGTCGGCCAGCACGCGCACCCAGGCCACCTGCTCGCCGCGTTGGGCGAGCAACGGCATCACGTGCGGCAGCGGCCCCACGTGGGCCAGGTCCCGCACTGGCGGCGCGGACAGGTAGTCGGAGAGCACCACCCGGCCGTGACTGGCGAAGACCGCCAGGCCGTAGTCCCCGACCATCGGATCATGACCTCGGACCACCCGGTCCAGCGCGGCGATGTTCGCCTCGTCCGCCCCCTGTTCGGCCAGGCTGCGCTCCAGGGCACGCCAGCGCAAATCCAAGGCGGGATGGGCGTCCTCCGTGTCCGCGGAGGCGTCCAGATACACCGAGCACCACGGCCCGGGACGGTCGTAGAGCGGGCGCAGGAAGGACAGCTGCATGCTCGACCCCTTTCCAGCTCGGCCCCCCGCTTACCCGGGTCGCCGGGGATGTCACCTCGCGGCCGTGAGCCCGTGACCAGGTTTCATTCACGTCGTTCAACCGAGGACGTCGATACGATCTGTGAACACAAGCGGACTCTCGGTGGTGGGGGAATGGACAACGGACTCGATACCCGACGGATCGTGCACCCGACGGAACGAATCGTCACCGGGCGGCTGATCCGCCTGCTCGACGGCTACACCCGTGAGGTGCGTATCGGTCAGCCGGTGCTGGTGGCGGTGCTCGCGGCGGCGGCCTTCGCCCGGCTGCCCGCCCTGCTGCTGCGCTCGCTCTTCTCGTTCGGCGGCGGCGGCACCCGCCGTCGCTGGAAGGAGCTGAAGCAGGGTCCGGAATACCTGGTCACCCCGGTGCGGCTACGTAACGCCGCCGGTCAGCTCTGCGAGGTGGAGCTGCACGGTCAGTTGCCGCAGAGCGCCCTGCACCCGGCAGACCAGGTGCAGCTCACCCTGCGCCCGCAACGCGACCCGGAGCTGCCGCCCCGGATCGAACGGATCGTCAATCTCACCACCGGGCAGCTGCTGACCCCGCGTACGGCGACGCTCTGGTCGCATCTCGGGCCGCCGCTGCTGTTGCAGGCGTTCCTGGGCACGCTGCTGCTGGCCGGCGTCGCGGCCTGCTCCGCGCTGACCTGACCGGCCCCGGCGGGTCGGTGGTTCAGCCGACCGGGGCGGGCTCGCGGGCCGGTTGCCGGTCGACGCCGAGCATGCCCCGGCGGCGGGCCCAGCGCTCGAAGGCCAGGGTGGCGAACGGCGGCACCGCGCTGGCCAGGGCCACCGCCGTGGCCAGCAGGCTCCACCGGTGCA
This sequence comes from Micromonospora arida, assembly GCF_003857035.1. Taxonomy (GTDB): domain Bacteria; phylum Actinomycetota; class Actinomycetes; order Mycobacteriales; family Micromonosporaceae; genus Micromonospora; species Micromonospora arida. The sequence continues at coordinate 29,256 of NZ_QGSY01000200.1, read as the reverse complement.
GCCGGGCCACGGCAAGCACCAGCAGGGCGTACGCGACGAACAAGCCGCCGTGGATCGGCCCGAAGATCTTGACGCCCAGCTCGTTGTCCGGCGGACCGTACTTGACCAGCATGCCGACCAGCAGGGCCAGCCAGGAGCAGGCCTCGGCGATCGCCGCCGCGACGAACAGCCGGGTCACCTTCTCGCGCATCCGCACGCCACCACCTCTCGGCCCGCAATGCTATCGGTCCGCTCTGGCTGGGCTAACGGGGCGGGCAGTTGGGTAGGAAAGGGTCCTCGGGTCTTCCCCCGCCCGGCGATTACGTGCGAGGTTAGGGGGACCAGCGGTGACGGGGTGGTGACCATGGGCGAGGACGTCGGCGTACGAACCTTCAGTCGAGAGGATCGAGCCCGGTACCGCGACAAGGTCCGCCGCTGCCTGGATGTCTTCGCCGAGATGCTGCGCGAGTCCCGCTTCGACGTCGACCGGCCGATGACCGGCGTGGAGATCGAGCTGAACCTGGTCGACGAGGCGTCGAATCCGGCGATGCGCAACGCCGACGTGCTGGCGGCTATCTCCGACGCGAGCTTCCAGACCGAGCTGGGCCAGTTCAACGTGGAGATCAACGTCCCGCCGCGCCGGCTGACCGGCACCGGCACCGCCGACTTCGAGGAGTACGTGCGGGCCAGCCTCAACGCCGCCGAGGTGAAGGCTCGGGCGATCGGCGCGCACATGGTCATGATCGGCATCCTGCCGACGCTGCGGCCCGAGCACCTGACCGCCGAGACGCTGTCGGCCAACCCCCGCTACAAGCTGCTCAACGAGCAGATCTTCGCGGCCCGCGGCGAGGACCTGCCGATCGCCATCAGCGGGGTGGAGCGTTTGGCGGTCACCGCCGACACGATCACCCCGGAGGCGGCCTGCACCAGCACCCAGTTCCATCTTCAGGTCAGCCCGGCCCAGTTCGCCGACTACTGGAACGCCGCCCAGGCGGTGGCCGGCATCCAGGTCGCGGTCGGCGCGAACTCACCGCTGTTCTTCGGCCGGGAGCTGTGGCGCGAGACCCGCATTCCGCTTTTCCAGCAGGCCACCGACACCCGGTCGGAAGAGATCAAAGCCCAGGGGGTACGCCCCCGAGTCTGGTTCGGCGAGCGCTGGATCACCAGCGTGTTCGACCTGTTCGAGGAGAACGTGCGTTACTTCCCGGCGCTGCTGCCGGTCTGCGATCCGGAGGATCCGGCGCAGGCCCTCGCGGCCGGTGAGGTGCCCAATCTGGCCGAGTTGCGCCTGCACAACGGCACCGTCTACCGGTGGAACCGCCCGGTGTACGACGTGTCACGGGGCCGGCCGCACCTGCGGGTGGAAAATCGGGTGCTGCCCGCCGGCCCGACCGTGCTGGACACCATCGCCAACGGCGCCTTCTACTTCGGGTTGGTGCGCGCCCTCGCCGAGTCGGACCGGCCACTGTGGTCGCAGATGTCGTTCAGCGCGGCCGAGGAGAACTTCACCAGTTGCGCCCGGCACGGCATCGACGCGCAGGTCTTCTGGCCCGGTCTCGGTTACCTGCCCGTCACCGAGTTGGTGTTGCGCCGGTTGCTGCCGGTGGCGCATCACGGCCTGGACCGGTGGGGGCTCGACCCGGCCGAGCGTGACCGGTTGCTCGGCATCATCGAGCAGCGCTGCCTGACTGGCCGCAACGGGGCGACCTGGCAGGTGGAGACGCTGCACCGGTTGGAGTCGGCCGACCACCTGGACCGGCCGGAGGCGCTGCGCGAGGTGGTCCGACACTACGTCGACCTGATGCACAGCAACCGGCCGGTGCACGAGTGGCCGATCCCGTGAGCACACCGGACGGGTGGCCCGATCGGCGCGGGGCTCAGCCTCGCGGGGTGGGAACACCGAAGAGATCGATGATGCCGCCGGGGAGCTGGGCGAGCAGGTCGTTCCGCTCGTCGTCGTTCAGCGCCTCGGCGACGGTACGCAGCACCGCCTGGGCGTGTTGACGCACGTGGTCCGCGTTCGCGACCTGTTCGCGGTCCCCGACGTTCTTCAGGAACTCGCCGACGTCCCACCGGCGGCCCTGCGGGTTGCGGGTGACGGACCCGTTCAGCCGCTCCGGTAGCTGCGCCGCCAGGTTGTCCGCCTCCTGTCCGGCGAGCCGTTCACCGAGCACCGACAGGACGGCCTGTATGGACCGCACGGCTTCGTTCTCACCGAGGCCCGCGCGCTGTCGTACCGTGGCGATCATCTGCTCGTACTCCATGCCCCGCTCCTTCGGTCTCGTCGGCATGCCGTCAGGCCTGCCTGCGGACGAACGGGGCGAGTTCCCAGGCTCTGCGGCGACAAACGGAGTCGCGCGCGGACCCGGACTTTCCCGTCGTCGGTGGGCGGGGCCTCGCAAGCTGTCGCGAACCAGGCGTCACTCGTTTTGCCAGCTGGGCCAGGTCGGGCCGTGTTGGAGCGCTTCCGCTGGTGCAGGGGCACCGCGCGTTCGCCCGGGCGGGCATTGTCCCTTGTGGACCCCTCTTGGCATTGATGATTGTCGTAGGCTGTGGCAGCTCGCACGCATCGTCTGATCACGATGAGGGGACGCCGGTGGCCACTTCTGGAACAGACCCAGCCGCGATCCAGGGGCCCGCGCGGGTGCCCCTGTCCCGTCGACACATGCTGCGGATGGGAGCGGCGGCAGCCGGTGGCGCGGTGCTCGTCGGCTCGGCGGAGGCCGCGTCCGCGCAGGCCGCGCCGGTCGGTGCGAAGCGCGTCCTGCGGGCACCGGCGCTGGCACCCGGTGACCGGGTCCGGGTCGTGTCGCCCGGCAGCGCGCCCGACCCCACGAACATGGCCCGTGGCATCGAGATCCTGCGGAGCTGGGGCCTGGAGGTCGAGCTGGGCAGGCATGTCTTCACCAGATACGGCTATCTGGCCGGCACCGACGCGCAGCGGCTGGCCGACCTGAACGCCGCGCTCACCGACCCGGGCGTTCGTGCCGTCTTCGCCGCCCGAGGTGGTTACGGCACGCAGCGGATCGTCGATCAGATCGACGTGTCCGTTCTGCGCCGGGATCCCCGGGTGGTCGTCGGTTTCAGTGACATCACCAGCATCCACGGCAAACTCTGGCGCGAGACGGGCCTGGTCACCTTCTACGGCCCCATGGTCAACTGGAGTGATGCCCGTACCGGCCCCGAGTCGGCCGAGGCGCTCCGCAGGGCGGTGATGACCACCGCACCGGTCACGATCTCCCGGGATCCGGCCGAGACAGCCGCTTCCGTGGTGGTGCCGGGGCGGGCATCGGGGCCCCTGCTCGGCGGCTGCCTGACGCTGATCTCGACATCGCTCGGCGCGGAGGACTCCCCGAAGTTCGATGGCGCGATCCTCTTCTTCGAGGACGTGGACGAGGCTCCGTACAGCATCGACAGCATGCTGACCGAGCTGCGCCGGGTGGGCGTGTTGCGCAGGGTCGCCGGTGTGGTCATCGGGCAGATCACCAACAGTGTCGGTGAACCGGGCGAGTGGGACACGGCGGCGGTGCTCAAGGACCGCCTGTACGACCTTGGCGTGCCGGTCCTGGGCGGGCTACGGCTGGGGCACGGCGACGGGCAGCTCACCGTGCCGCTGGGCTCGCGCGCCACGATCGACGCCACGGCAGGGACCCTGACGGTGGAGCCGGGGGTCCGCCCGCGCCAGGCCTAGAGCTCAGACCTGCGGCGTCTGGTCCCAGGGGTCAGACCTGCGGCGTCTGGTCCCAGGGGGACGGGTCGTCGCGCAACCGGCTGTACAGGTAGCCGTCGCGCCACTGGCCAGCCCGAAACTCGCTGGCCCGTACGACGCCCTCGAGTTGGAAGCCGGCTTTCTCCAACGCCCGTTGCTCGGCGATGTTCTCCGGGTGCGTGCCGGCCTGGATGCGCTGGGCCGGGCTGTGGTGGAAGAGGTAGTCGCAGAGCAACGCCTGGGCGCGCCAGCCGATGCCTCTCCCCCGCCACTGCGGCAGCAGGACGATGCCGATCTCCCAGTACGACGCCCGTCCGGCGTAACGCCCAGCGGTGTAGCTGACGATGCCGGCGGCGGCCTGCTCCTGCTCGACCTCCACGACGAGCCGTCCGTCGTCCTCGCCGAGGTAGCCGTCGACGGCGAACCGCCGTGCCGGCGCCCCGGCGTCGCTGAAGCCGGCCCAGTCCAGACCGATCAGGCCCGGCTCGGTGCGGAGCCGCCGGAAGATCGCCAGGTCGGGCTCGGCAACCGGCCGTAGCCGGACAGTGAGATCGGCCGAGACAGACATCGACATGTCACCACTCTCCATGGCGACACGCTAGCTTGCGCAGAGCCAGGGCTGGGTTCGGCGCCGTGTGCTCGCAGGCGGGCTGAATCGTTTGCGACATCAGCTCCAAAGGCAGCGCGCGAAGAACTCCCCCGCCGGCAGACCTGGCCGCCGGTCAGACCTTGAGCAGCACCTTCGTACAGTCGTCCTGCTTCTTCTGGAAGATCTTGTAGCCCTTCGAAGCGTCACGCAGCGGCATCCGGTGGCTGACGATGAAGCTCGGGTCGATCTCGCCGCGCTGGATGCGCTCCAGTAGCGGCCGGGTGTAGCGCTGGACGTGGCACTGACCGGTCCGCATGATCAGCGAGCGGTTCATGAACGCGCCCATCGGGAACTTGTCGACGAAGCCGCCGTACGCGCCGACGACCGAGACCACCCCGCCGGAGCGGCAGGCGAGGATCGCCTGTCGCAGCGCGAACGGCCGCTCCGTCTCGACTCGCGCGGCCTGCTTGGCCCGGTCGTACGCGTACATGGCGGCGTTGCCGTGGTGGCCCTCCAGGCCCACCGCGTCGATGCACGCGTCGGGGCCTCGGCCGGCGGTCATCTCGTTGAGGGTGTCCAGCACGTCGGCTTCCTCGTAGTTGATCGTCTCGGCGTCGATGTGCTCCTCGGCCAGCCGCAGCCGGTACGGGAACCGGTCGATGACGATCACCCGCTCCGCGCCGAGCAGCCGGGCGCTGGCCGCGGCGAGCAGGCCGACCGGCCCGGCGCCCCAGACGGCGATCACCTGCCCGGGTTTGATGTCGCACATCTCGGCGCCCATGTAGCCGGTCGGGAACACGTCGGCCAGCATGACCGCCTGGTCGTCGCTGATCTCGTCGGGCACCTTGACCGGGCCGACGTCGGCGAACGGCACCCGGGCGTACTCGGCCTGGCCGCCGGCGTAGCCGCCGAGCAGGTGCGAGTAGCCGAAGATGCCGGCCGGCGAGTGCCCCATGATCTTCTCGGCGATGCCGGCGTTCGGGTTGGAGTTCTCGCAGACCGAGTAGAGGCCGCGTTGGCAGGACGAGCAGTGCCCGCAGGCGATCGGGAAGGGCACCACCACCCGGTCGCCCGGGGCGAGGTTGCGGACCTGTGGGCCCACCTCCACCACCTCGCCCATGAACTCGTGGCCGAGGATGTCGCCCTTGCGCATAGCGGGGATGTAGCCGTGGTAGAGGTGCAGGTCGGAGCCGCAGATCGCGGTGGTGCTGATCCGCACGATCGCGTCCCGGGCGTTCATGATCTTCGGGTCGGGTACGTCGATGACCTTGACGCTGTCGGTGCCCATCCAGGCGGTGGCCTTCATTCTCGGTGCCTTTCGGAGAGCTCGGGCGGTCAGCGGCGGGACGACGGCAGCGGCTGGGCGGGTCGCTGCATGGCCTGTTGGCGTACGGAGATGCCGTTGGGGCTGCCCTCGGAACGGACGACCTCACCGGTCTCCAGCACCTGCTTGAACCGGCGCAGGTCGTCGCGGACCTGCTGCTCGGGTTCCTCGCCGAAGAGCTTCGCCACCGCTCGGCCGAGCGCACCGGCCGGCGGCGCGTAGCGCAGCTCCACCCGCACCTCGGTCCCCCGGTCACCGGGCGCGGGCACGAACCGGACCCGGCCGGCGTTGGGCACCCGGGTCCCGGGCAGAGACCGCCAGGTGATCGACTTGTTCGGCTGGTCGTCGATGATCTCGGCGTCCCACTCGACGCGGTGCCCGGCGGGGCCACGGGCGATCCAGTGCGAGCGGCGCAGGTCGTCGGCGCGGACGGACTCCAGGTGCGCCATGAACCGGGGCAGGTTCTCCATGTCCCGCCAGAACCGGTACGCCTCGGCGGGCGACCGGTTCACCGTCACCGCGATCTGCATCCGGATCACCCGGGCGCGGGCCCGTCGAGCCCGCCCGACGCGCACGGCGGCGAGCACGTCGACGGCGGTGATGCCGGCGATGGCGAGGGTGGTCAGCGCGACCCGGCGGCGGCGATCACCGCTGCGGTCGGCGAGGGCCCGCCCGAGCAGGGTGAGGTCCATGGCGTCTCCGGCCACCCGGCTCCAGGCCCAGCCGGCCGGGCGGCGGCCGCTGAGCAGGCCGGCGGCGCTGCCCAACTCTCGTAGGCCGATGGCCGGAAGCACGGACCGCGCGGCCGGGGAGTCGTCCACCCCGGTCAGTCGCGCGACGGGTCCGGGTGCGATCAGCGCGCCCACTCCCAGGGCCAGGCTCAGCAGGCCGAGCGCGCTCGGCAGCGTCGCCGGCACCGGCCCGTCCAGCTCCGACAGGAGCACGGTGTCGACACTACTCATGTCCGATCCCTTCCGGTGGGCGTCGCCGCCGGTCCGCCGGCGGGAGCGGCGGTGGTCCCCGCCCCGTGACGCTATGTCGAACAGGTGCCGCGCGCGCCGGGTTCGAGGCAGAACGTCCGATCCGGGCGGTGTGGGCGGGAACGCCTGCGGCAACGGTCGACATCGCGACATTGACCGATTTGGATCACCTGAACACCGTTACGTTCGGCTCAACCTGCCGCGCCGCTGGAAGGACATCCCCGTGAGCCGTGCTCTGCTGCGCCACCTGACCGTCGCCATCGCCGCCGCACTGCTCGTCGGGGAGGCCGCCGCGCCGGCCGCCGCGCGTACCCCCGGGTCGTCCGCGCCCGGCGGCGTCCGCACCGTCGTGCGCGACGCGACGAGCGGCGCGCCGGTCCCCCGGGCCTGCGCCGCGCTGGTCCCGGTGGACGCTGCGGCGTTGGCGGCCGTCACCCTCGGCGAGGACCAACTCGGCCGGTACGGGGGCTGCGCTGACGAGCTGGGCGTGCTGGTGAGCGGAGACGTCGCCCCGGGGAGGTACCGGCTGCTGGTGCGCCCCTACGACACGACGACGCACGGCTGGCAGTGGGTGGGCCGGCACGGCGGCACCGGCGACCGTGAGCGGGCACAGGTGGTCCAGGTCCGGGCCGGCACGGTGACCGACGCGCCGACCGTCCGGCTCGACCCGCCGGGCACCGTCGTCGGAGTGGTGACCGATGCGGCGACCGGCGCACCGGTCAACCGCGCCCGGGTCATGGTCGTGCCGTACGTGCCGCATCCCAAGTACGACGACCACGGCCCGACCACCGACGAGGACGGCCGCTACACGATCAGCGGCCTCGGGCCGTACCACTGGCCCGTGCAGTTCGCCGCCGCCGGGCTGGCGACCGTGTGGTCCGGTGGGGTGGGCGGTCGGCAGCAGGCACGGCCGGTGCGGGTCCGCGCGCACCAGACGGCGACCCTGAACCAGGCGCTGCCCGCCGGGACGCCGCTGGGCGGAGCGGTAGTGGTCGACGAGCTGGCCACCTACGCCCAGGTGATCGCGTTCGACACGGCCACCGGGGACCTGGCCGGCGTCGCCGACGTGGGCAGCGGTTACGCCCTGCGCCTTCTGCCCGGGCAGCGGGTGAAGCTGCGCTGCGACTGCGCGTACGCCCCGCCGGTCTGGCACCGCGACGCCGCCGGCTTCGACGCCGCGACTGTCGTGCGGGTCCGACGGGCGCCGGTCGTGGTGGACTTCAACCTCGACTGACCCGGATTCTGGCCGGCCGTCGCAACCTTCTTCCGGGCCCGTTGGTGGGAGTGGTGAAGAAGGGGGTGACGGTGTCCGACGGCGATCCGATCTCCGAGCTCTACGCCAGCTGTTTCCGACGCCTGGTCGTCCAGCTGTACGCGGTGACCGGCGACCTGACCGAGGCGCAGGAGGCGGTCCAGGAGGCGTTCACCCGGGCGCTGATGGCGCCAGGGCGGTTCGCCGGGCTGGAGAACCCGGAGGCCTGGTTGCGTCGGGTCGCGGTGAACTGGGCCCGCAGCCGGTACCGCCGCCGTCGGATGCTCGACGGGCTGCTGCGCCGCATCGGTCCGCCGCCGGCCGTCGCCGACCACTCCCCGGAGCACCTCGCCCTGCTCGCCGCGCTGCGCGTGCTGCCCGAGGGGCAGCGAGATGCACTGGCCCTGCACTACCTCGTCGACCTGCCGGTGGACGAGGTCGCCGCGACGCTGGGCGTGTCGTCCGGGACGGTGAAGTCCCGGTTGTCGCGGGGCAGGGTCGCCCTGGCGGCGCTGCTCGCCGACACCGACGCTACGGAAACCGGGAGGATCGATGTCCGGTCGTGAGTTCTCCGGGTTCGACGTCGACACGGTCACCGAGGCCGTGTCGCAGCCGCCCCTCGACGAGCTGCGAACCACCGCCCGATCCCGTCGGCGCCGGTCGGTCGCGATGGTGACGACCGCACTGTTCGTACTGGCCGGGCTGACGGTCGTACCGCTGGTGGCCGAGCCGGACCGGGCCGCGCCGGCCGACCCGCCGACACCGTCAGGTGCACAGTTCAGCCAGTTCACGCTGACCGGGCCCGACTCCGGGGTCGATGTGCGGCAGGACGGCTGCGTCGTGCGCTTCGCGTACACCGGCGACGACGGCCGCACCTGGTCGGACTGGGACGCAGCGCGCTTCGAGGGCACCCGATGTGCGGCCGACACCGCCGCCGGGACGCCGAGCAGCGCCGTTGGCTTCTCCGTGCTCGGTGAGCGGTCCTACCTGGTCACCGACTATGGCCTGGCCCACCTCTCCACCGACTACGGCCGCACCTGGCGGGTCGCGGATTCGGCGATCGTCGCCGTGCCCACCTTCCCGGCGGCGGCCCGACCGGTCTCCTGCGGATTCGGCTGCGCGCCGGTGTCGGAGCCGCTGGCGGTGGACCCGTCGAGCGGAACGGTGTACCGCCTGACCACTCCGCCCACGTTGCTTCCGCTGTTCAGCCTCTACCCGGCAGCGGACGGCAGCATCTGGGCCACGTACCGGACGGGTGTCGGCCAGGGGTCGACCGTCGCGCGCAGCGCCGACCGAGGCGCGACCTGGACCACCTGGGAGGTGGGCGACGGTGGGGGCGTGATCACGGCGGTGGGGATCGACGACCGGGAAGGGTACGTGCTGACCGAACCGTCGACGGCGGGTGGCGGGATGCGGCTGCTGCGGACCACCGACGGCGCGAAGACCTGGACGGACACCGGTGCCGAACTGCCGACGCACGTGCACTACGACCTCACGGTGGGGTCGGACCGGTCCCTGCTGGCGATCACTGCCGGTGGGGGCACCGAAGCCGACCGCCGCGCGCGGCTGCTGGTCAGCCGGGACGACGGGCGGACCTTCACTGTCGCCCGGGAGTACGGCCGGCTCGTCGGCGCGGTCAGTGTCGCGCCGGGCTACGCCTGGCTCTTCGGGCGTGACGACGGGTCGACGGGCGAGCCGGACCACGTCCTCGTCACCACGGACGCCACCACCTGGACCCGCTTCTCGCTCGCACCCTGAACAAGGGGGAACCACCCGGCGTTAGGAGTGCGCGACAGCGGGTAGCCGGCATCCGCTCTTACCAGCGGCCGGGGAGGTGGGATGTCGGAGACCAGCGCCTTCTTCGAGCGGTTGACGGTCGCTGGCCAGGATCCACGGTTCAGCAAGGTCTGTGGCAGCGTGCGATTCGACATCCGCGACGACGGCAACCTGGAGCAGTGGCTGCTCGAAATCGATCATGGCCGGATGCGGGTGACCCGAAGCGGTGCCCCCGCCACCACCGTGATCAAGGTGTCCGCGCCGCTCGCCGAGGCGATGGCGCGGGGCGAGGTGAACGGGCTGGCGGCGATCACCCGGGGCGAGATCATGGTCGACGGTGATCTCGCCCTGGCGTTGCGCATCGGGCGGCTGTTTCCGCGAGAGCCCGGGCAGCTTCAGCGCGAGGATCCGACAGTGGGACGTGACCGATGAGGGACATCGCGGGCACCGTGGCGTGCATCGACGGGAACACCTTCATGGTGTCCGACAGCAGCGGCGACGTGGAGTCGTCCCCGAGCACCCCGGTCGGCCTCTTCGCCGCTGACACGCGCTTCCTGTCCCGCTGGAGGCTGACCGTCAACGGCGAGTGCATGACCGCGTTGTCGGTGGACGACAGCCAGTACTTCGAGGTGACGTTCTTCGTGGTGCCGGGCGCGGCGGTGGACTACGTGGAGGCCGACGTGTCGGCCATTCGGCGCAGGCGCATCGGCCCGGACCTCACGGAGTCGCTGACGATCTTCAATTACGGCGAGCAGGACATGACGCTCGACGTGCGTCTGGAGGTGGCCGCCGACTTCGCCGACATCTTCGAGATCAAGTTCGACATCGGCGAGAAGAGGGGCGCGCACTACACGCACGTCGGCCCGAACGAGTTGCGCCTGGGCTACCGGCGCGGCACCTACCAACGTGAGGTCGTCGTGTCGGCCAGCGAGCCCGCGGAGTTCGGCCCGGACGGCCTTGCCTTCGCGGTCCGGCTGCGCCCCGGGCAGCAGTGGTCCACCCGGTTGCAGGCCGTCATGTTGGCGCTGCGCCCGGACGGCGTCGACCTGCGCTCCGCCCTGCGGGCCCTCCGGCCGGACGACTCCACCCTGCCCACGAGCATGCAGGCCTGGGTCGCGGCGGCCCCGACCCTGGACACCGACAGCGTGGGTCTCCAGCAGGTCTACCACCGCAGCCTGGTGGACCTGGCGGCGCTGCGCTTCGCCCCGCTCTCGCTCGGCGGGGCCAGCGTGCCCGCGGCCGGCCTGCCCTGGTTCATGACCCTGTTCGGCCGCGACAGCCTGTTGACCTGCCTGCAGACCCTGCCGGTCGCCCCGTCGCTGACCCCACCGACACTGCGGATCCTCGCGTCGTTGCAGGGCGTCCGGCCCGACGACGTGTTGGAGGAGGACCCGGGCCGGATCCTGCACGAGCTGCGCTACGGGGAGTCGGCCGCGTTCGAGGAGCAGCCACACTCCCCCTACTACGGCACTGTGGACGCCTCGCCGCTGTTCGTGGTGCTGCTCGACGAGTACGAACGGTGGAGCGGCGACACCGCGCTGGTGACGGAGTTGGAGCACGAGGCCCGCGCGGCCCTGGCCTGGATCGACCTGTACGCGGACCTGAACTCCACCGGCTACATCTGGTACCAGCGACGCAACCGCGCCACCGGGCTGGACAACCAGTGCTGGAAGGACTCCTGGGACAGCATCTCCTACGCCGACGGCCGGCTGCCGGGCTTCCCGAGGGCCACCTGCGAAACCCAGGGGTACGCCTACGACGCGAAGATCCGAGGGGCCCGACTGGCCCGTACCTTCTGGGGGGATCCCGCCTTCGCCGATCGGCTGGAGAGCGAGGCGGCGGCCCTGTACGAGCGGTTCAACCGGGAGTTCTGGCTGGAGGACCGCGGCTTCTACGCCCTCGCGCTCGACCACGACGGCACCCCCGTGGACAGCCTGTCGTCCAACATCGGGCACCTGTTGTGGAGCGGCATCGTGCCACCGGAGCGGGCGCCTCGGGTGGTCGAGCACCTGATGGGGCCGGCGCTCTTCTCCGGTTGGGGGGTGCGGACGTTCGCCGAGGGGCAGCGCCGCTACAACCCGCTCGGCTACCACAACGGCACGGTCTGGCCGTTCGACAACTCGTTCATCGCGTGGGGTCTGCGCCGCTACGGGTTCGGCAACGAGGCGGCCCGCATCGCCGAGGGCATCCTCTCCGCCGCCACCTACTTCGAGGGTCGGCTACCCGAGGCGTTCGGCGGGTTCGACCGCGACACCACCAAGTTTCCGATCCGGTACCCGACCGCCGGCAGTCCGCAGGCGTGGTCCAGCGGAGCCTGCATGCTGCTGATCCGCACCATGCTCGGCATCAACCCGCACGATGATCACCTGGCCGTGGACCCGGCGCTGCCCGCCACCTTCGGACGGATCGCGCTCCTGGACATCCCCGGCCGTTGGGGTAAGCGCGACGCGTTCGCCCGTCAACGCCCCGACCAGCGCTGACGGAACGGTCAGCCGACGGCTGGCCCGGTGGCCCGGAAGGTGCGCCGGTACGCGTCCGGCGGTACGCCGACGGTGCGGTGGAAGTGTCGGCGCAGCGTCGCGGCGGTGCCCATGCCGGCCGCCTCGGCGACGGCGTCGATGCTGTCGTCGGTCTGCTCCAGCAGCTCCTGGGCGCGGCGGATGCGCTGCGTCGACAGCCACAGCAGTGGGGTGGTGCCGGTGGCCGACCGGAAGTGGCGGGCCAGGTTGCGGGAGCTCATGTTCGCCTGCCGGGCCAGGTCCTCGACGGTCAGCGGCCGGTCCAGGCGGGCCAGGGCCCACGGGAACAGGGTGGCCAGCGGGTGTTCGTCACGGGCCGGCACCGGGGTGGTGACGTACTGGGCCTGACCACCGGCGCGGTGCGGTGGCACGACCAGGCGGCGGGCGACGGCGTTGGCGACGGTCGAGCCGTGGTCGCGGCGGATCAGGTGCAGGCACAGGTCGATCGCGGCGGCCTTGCCGGCGGAGGCGAGCACGGTGCCGTTGTCGACGTAGAGCACGTCCGGGTCGACCCGTACTTGGGGATAGCGGGCGGTCAGCGCCTCGGTGTGCGCCCAGTGCGTGGTGGCCCGCAGCCCGTCGAGCACCCCGGCGGCGGCCAGCACGAACGCGCCGGTGCACAGGGAGACCATCCGGGCGCCGGCCCGGTGGGCCGCGCGGACGGCGTCGAGCAGGTCGGGGGGTACGTCCGCGTCGACGTCCTCGACCGACGGGACGATCACGGTGTCGGCTCGGGCTAGGCGGTCCAACCCGTCGTCGGGCGCCACCAGGAAGCGGCCGACCCGGACCGGGCCGGGGCCGCAGATCGCCACGTCGTACCAGGGGTCGGCCAGGCCGGAGGGGTCGTGGGCGAAGACCTCGCAGGCCAGGGCCAGCTCGAAGTGCAGCATCCCGTCGGTGGCGGCGATTGCGACAAGGGCCATGTCCGAAACTGTACGGGGGTTGGCGTTCCCGACACTGGTCGGCCGCCAACCGCTGCGGGAGGCTGGTCCCAGTCGATCTTCGAGGGGGCAGCGATGGGTTACCGGGTGGCGGTGTTCGGGGCGTACGGGCACACCGGGCGGTTCGTGATGGCAGAGCTGCGCGAGCAGGGGTTCGATGCTCTGCCGGTGGGCCGCGACCCGCGCCAGTTGGCGGCGTTCGGGCTCGGCTACCGGGTGGCCTCGGTCGACGATCCGGCCTCGCTCGACGTGGCGTTGACCGGCGTGGACGCGGTCATCAACTGCGCCGGCCCGTTCGCGTCGACCGCCGCCGGGGTGATCGAGGCCGCGTTGCGCGCCGGGATCCCGTACGTGGACGTGGCGGCCGAGATCGAGGCCAACCTCGACACGTTCACGCACTTCACCGAGCGCGCCCGGACGGCGGGTGTCGCGGTGGTCCCGGCGATGGCCTTCTTCGGCGGGCTCGGTGACCTGCTCGCGACGACGGCGATGGGCGACTGGACGTCGGCCGACGAGGCGCACGTCGCGTACGGACTGAGCAGCTGGCACCCGACGGCCGGGACGGTGGCCGCGGGCGTCGTCTCCCGCGAGCGCCGCGCCGGCCGTCGGGTCCGCTACATCGAAGGCCGGTTGGAGTACCACTCCGGCGGGGAGCTGCCGAGGGTTGACTGGGACTTCCCCGCGCCGCTGGGCCGGCGCACCGTCCTCGGGGAGTTCACCATGGCCGACGTCGTCACCATCCCCCGTCACCTGGTCATTCCCGAGGTCCGGACGTACATGACCGTCGACGCCACCACCGACCTGGCTGCCGCGGCGGCGCCGGTCGCGGTCGACGGGCGGGGCCGGTCAGCGCAGACGTTCACGGTCGACGTCATCGTGCGTCGCGGCGACGCGCGCCGCCGCGTCGTGGCCAGTGGCCGGGACATCTACGCCGTCAGCGCGCCCCTGGCCGTGGAGGCGGTTCGGCGCGTCCTCGATGGTCGGACGAGGACCAGCGGCGTCGCCTCCGCCGGCGAGATGTTCGACGCGCCCGACTTCCTGCGCGCGCTGTCGCCGACCATCCGCGTCGAGCCGGTCAGCGACTGAGGCCGACAATCTGGCCACCCGGAGCGACGGACGGCCCCCGGTCAGGCGTGGGGGCCGTCCGTCATCGCATCACGTCGGTCAGAGGATCACATTGACCCCGGCGGCCTTGCACGCGGCGCTGACGTCCTTGCCGGCCTTCTCGAAGGCCGGATTGTCGGCGGCGGTCGCCGGATCCGCCGCGGCCGCGGCCTTGGCCGCCTCGGCGCCGAACGTCCGCAGGGCGTCGGCCAGCTTGCCGTCGCCGGTCGCGGCGACCGTGGTCACCTCCTGCTCCAGCCCAGTCAGGATCTTCTTGAAGTCCGCCGCAGACGCGTCACCAGTCGTGGCGACCTTCACCAACTCGGCCCTCATCTTGTCGTTGGCCTTCTTCACCGCCGCGCAGAGCTGCTTGTCGGTCGCCGCGCCCGCAGCGGGTGAAGAGGCCGAAGTGGCGGCAGCGGAGGTGGCCACCACGGACGGGGCTGCGGAGGTGGGAGCGGGCGTGGTGGATCCGGCGGTCGTCGCCTTGTCGGTGTCGCCGCAGGCGGCGAGGGCCGTCGAAACGGCAACGATCAACATGGCTGAGGCAAGACGGGAAGCTTTCACGGACGCGGACGATAGCCGATGTCCAGATGACGATCAATTTGCCCGGCGTCTCGCACGCTCTGGGCGGCTCCACAGTGTCCGGTCATGGTGAAGCCGCGTCACGGAGCGCGAGGATGGAGGTCGCCGTCAATGCGACGGCGCGGTCCTCGTCGTGCGACAGCTCGCTGAGCGCACGTACGGCGGCGCCTCCCGGGATGTCCGCCAACGCCTCGGTCAGCCGTCGCCGTGCAGACGGTACGACGCCGCTCTGCCCGAGGCAGGCAACGAGCCGGTCCGCTATCTGGTCTGCCAGCGCGGGATCGGCCGCCAGCAGGCTCAACGCGTCGGCAGCGTCGGCATCCCTGGTTTCCTCGACAACCATGTCGATCAAGGTGGGAAGCGCGTCCGCCACTCCGCGCGCGCCGAGCGCCAGAGCCGCGTACCCGCGGACCACGATGTCGGGGTGGGCGAGGGCGTCGCGCAGCACGTCGGTCGCGGCGGCGTGCGGGATCTCGGCGACCGACTGGACGGCACGCTCGCGTACCTCGGCATCTGGTGAGCCGAGGCCCTCGGCCAGCAGCGCCAGCCCGCCGTCGCCGGACTGCGCCAGCGCCCAGCGCAGGGCTCCGGCGACGTTCGGGTCCGATTCACTCAGCACCGCCTCGACAAGTGCCTCCACCGGCACCGGCCCTTCGCCGACGGAGGACAGGGCGGCGCGTTGGCGGGTGCCCGCGCTGTCCGACCCCAGTGCCCGCAGGAGTGTGACGACATGCAGGACGTCCTCCCAGTCGGCGGGGTCCGCGGCACCGATCCGACGGAGTCGGGTGAGCAACTCCATCTCGTCCGCGATGCGGAGTCGCGTCCGCCGGATGAGGTCGTTGACGAGTTCGGCAGGGGTGAAGCCGGGATCGTCGAGCGCGCGGCGGACGTCACGGAGCGACAGGCCCAACGACCGCAGGCTCTCGACGTGGAAGATCAGTCGGATGTCCTCGCTGGTGTACTCGCGATAGCCGGAACCGGTGCGACCGGTGGGCCGGACCAGTCCGAGCGCGTCGTAGTGCCTGAGCATGCGCGCGCTGACCCCGGACCGTCGCGCCACCTCACCGATCAACACCTGGCGTCATCCCTTCTCGCCCGTCGGGCCGAGGGCGACGACACGCTTCGCCGCCTCGATCGCGAACTCGAACCCTGCATCCGGGTCCTGCATCAGCCGTTGTGTGGCGACCGCGTGCGCGCGTACGCGCGGGTCGAGATCCGCCATCGCGGCGTGCAGGATCGGCATGATCACCTCGCCGAGCGCGATCAGCGCCCGGCTGAGGCTCAACTGCATCTCACGCCCGCCCCGCCCGAGCTGCGTCGACAACACCGCGGCCAACTCGGGCTCCCCACCGGGGGGTACGAGCACAACCGCCGCGCGCCAGGCGCTGCGCGCCACCTCGTCGTCGGTGTCGGTCAGCAGTGCCCGGCTGATCGCCGGCCAGGCTCGCCGGTCCCCGATCTTGGACAGGGTGTGCAACGCCTGACTTCGGGCCTGCGCACGCTCCGAGTGGAGCTCATCGGTGAGCTTCGCAACGGTCAGGTCCGGTGGGTGGCGCAGGAGGGCCCAGGTGAGCATCTCGCGTACGGAAAACTCGGGCTCGACCGCGCATCGCTCGATGAGTGTGTCGATGAGCTGCGGGTCGGGGGCCGTGCCGACCGTCAGTGCCGCGCGCAGCCGCACCGACGAGTCGCTGTTCTCCAGCCCGCGGAGAACCCTCATCGCGTTCATGTCCTGTTTTGGCGTGGTCATCGGAATCACCCCTTTCCACCCCAGTGAAGACCTTGTCACTGTGTCAAGGTCAACCCGTCCTCACTGCTGCTCACGCAGGGATGGTGCCTTTTCGTCACGACGGTCCGTGTGACGAAACCACTTCACGGCGGCGGGTCACGCTCCGGAGGCTGGACATCATGAATGTGACCCGGCTCGACCGACCGGGCGACGGCCACCCACAGCCCTCGCCCGGGGACACCCTCGCCCGAATCACCGTCGTGGACGCACTGCGCGGAAGCGCGCTGCTGCTCATCCTGCTGGTGAACATCGCGTTCTTCAGCTCCGGCTACGACTTCCACCTGGTCGACGATCCGACGCACGGCGCAGTCGACCTGCTGATCGCCGGCGCGGTGGAGCTGTTGTTCGCGATGAAGGCGTACCTGCTGTTCGCCTTTCTGTTCGGCTACAGCTTCACCCTGCAACTCGACTCCGCGGCTCGGCGCGGAGTGGCGTTCCGCCCGGCGTTCCTGCGCCGGCTCTGCGGGTTGTTCGTTCTCGGCGTACCGCACGCGGTGCTGCTGTTCCACGGCGACATCCTCACCACGTACGCGCTGCTCGGTCTCGTGCTGCTCGCGGTCCGGCGGATCCAGCCCCGCACCGCGCTGGTCGCGGCGGCGACCATCATCGGCGGCGTCGCCTTCGTGGTCGGGATCGCCGCGGTCCTCGGTGCCACAGTGGTTCCGGACGAGGCCGCCGCGGTCAGCGCCGGTGCGCGTTCGACGCTGGCCCTGGGCGGCGGCCTCGGCGATGTCGTCCTGGAGCACCTGCGGTCGATGCCGGCGATGATCGGCGGTCTGGCCGTGCAGGGGCCCCTGGCGTTCGCGGCGTTCCTCGTCGGCCTCGCCGCCGGCAAGCACCGGCTGCTCGCCACCGTGCCCGCCCACGAGGATCTGCTGCGCCGGTGCGAACGGGTGGGGTATCCGATCGGTCTGGCCGGCGCCGTCGTGTTCGCGGTCGGTGGCTCTACGGCCGACCTGACCGGAGTGATGGTCAGCATCGTCACCGCGCCGTTCCTGGCCGCCGCCTACGCCGCGACCCTGCTGCGCCTGTTCACGCGGCGGCCGCGCCTCGCGGGCGCGTTCGCACCCGCTGGGCGGATGGCCCTGACGAACTACCTGGCCCAGTCGCTCATGTGCGTGCTCGTCTTCACCGGCCTCGGGTGGGGTCTGGTCGGCCGTACCTCGCCGGCACAGACACTGCTGATCGCACTGGTGATCTTCGCGGTGCAGCTGATGGTCAGCTCGTGGTGGCTGCGGCGGTTCCGGTACGGCCCCGTCGAATGGGCGCTGCGCGCCTGGACCCACCGGGAGCGCCGCCCCAACTAGGGTGCTGACATGGTCGATCGGCACCAGGTGATGAACTTCCGGGTCCGGGCCCAGCAGCTCGACCGGGACGAGGGCACCCTCGCCGACACCGCCGTCCTGGACCTCGGCGTGCAGAACACCGGCCCGGACGGCGCGCGGTGGGCGCTGGCGGTACGCGGGGTCGACGTGACCGCCGTGTCCGACACGGATCTGGTCCTGCTGTGGACGGTACGGGGCGCTCCCCACCTCTACCGCCGGGCCGACGTGGCGAAGGTGGCGGCCGCCGTCGAACCCTTCTCCGAGGCCGACGCGGGCAAGCGCATCTACGACGCCGCGAAACCGTTGAAGGCCGCCGGCATCGACACTCTCGCGGCCCTGGACGAGATCGCCGACCGGATGCGTGCCATCGTCAGCACGCCGACGGTCAAGGGCGATATCTCCGGCCGCCTGGCCACCATGCTGCCCGAGCCCTATCTGCGGTTCTGCCGTCCGTGCGATGCCACGCACCTCTACGAGATGCCGTTCCGGCTCGCCGCCGTGCGGGCCGGACTGGAGTTGCAGCTCGGCACCTCACCCCCGGTCCTGCGGCGCATCACCGGGTTCAGGAAGGCAGCCGCCGCGGGTGACCGCTTCGACCTCATCCGCGCGTATCTTCGCCTGCTCGGTCCGGCCACCCCGAAACAGGTCGCCGACTACCTCGACGCCCCGGTGAAGGACGTGAAGGCGCACTGGCCCGAGGATGTGATCGAGGTGACGGTCGACCGCGAGGCCCGCTCACTGCTGGCCGCCGACGAGGAGGCGCTGGAGTCTGCCGACGGCAGGGTCACCCGACTGCTCGGCCCGTTCGACTTGTTTTTGCAGGCCAAGGACCGGGCAACGCTGGTGCCGGACACCGCCCACGCCAAGGAGCTGTGGCCGGTGTTGGGTCGCCCCGGCGCCGTCCTGGTCGACGGCGAGTTGGTCGGCACCTGGCGTCCCCGAAAGTCCGGCAGGACGTTCACGGTCGCCGTCCAGCCGTGGCACCGGTTGTCGGACGCCACGCGTAAGGCCATCACCACGCAGGCCGAACACCTCGCCGCGTACCGCTCCGTCTCCCTCAACGGCGTCGACTTCGGCAGCTAGCCTTCGACTGCACTCACTCCACCGCCCAGGCGACGGCGGGCGGGTGCAGCCGAGCGCAGATCGGCCCACCGGCAGCATCGGTCAACCCGATCCGGCCGACCAGCGTCCCGTTGCCCTCGTGGGCGGCGCGCAGCAGCTCGGTCGGCACGTCGGTGAACATCAACTTGGCCCGTCGGAACATCGCGAAGCCGTCCTGGGTCACCGCGCCCCAGCTCAGATAGAGAAACCGCGCCCCGGGGCGGCCATGCACCCAGGGGCCACCGACGTCGAGTGCTCCATCGATCTCACGGCTGGACACCTCGAAGGACCAGGTGGCGCTTGCCCCGTCGGCCGGCACCTGATCGACGACCTCGACCTTGCGTTGAACCCCGACGTGCACGTTGCCCAGCCGCAACGCATCGGCCTCCGCGCCGGGACGCCGACCTGGGAGATCGCTGCCGTCGATCCTGATCCGCATTCCGCCGACTCTAATTCAGACGGCCGGTTGCTCGGCGGTGTCGTCGTTCTCGCCGTACTCGCCGCGGATGGGCAGGTAGTAGGCGGGCAGGAACGCGGCAATGATGGCCACACCGGCGATCGGCACGAACGCGCCGACAATGATGCCGGAGCCGATCCAGACCAGCGCGAGCGCGAACCGGCGGCCGATGGCCCGCGTACCGACGGGACCGAGGCCGGGATCCAGCAGTTTGGCCCGGCGCAGGTGCGCCCACACGATGTTGAAAAGGGCTGCGGCGGTCCACAGTGTGCCGCCGTACACGACGACCGAAGCGCGCAGCCCCTGCTCCGCGCAACGCGTCGGCGAGCAGCGACGTGGAGAACGGCAGGAACGCGATGACCTACGCCTGACCGACAGCCTGAGCGATGGCGAGGGTGTGCTGATACTCGCGCCAGTGGGCAAGTTTGCCGTCTCGGCTCCGCAGCACCCCGATGAACGGCGCCGAGGCGGTCAGCCCGGTCGCCGTGTGGGTGCCGACCAGTTCGTATTCGACCACGATCACCTCGGGATCAGCGGTCTCGTGCAGCACCACGTTGCGGCAGTCGTCGAACCGGACCGGGAACATCGCCCGGCCCGCCTGCGTGTGTTCAAGGACCCGTTGCTTTCCTTCAATACGGGTAGGGCGGCCGGGTACGGCGAACGGCGTCTCAAGCACCACGTCGTCGGCGAGCGAGTCGGCCTCGTAGGTGGGCAGGTTCGCGAGCCACCGGGCGCGCATGCTGTCGAAGATCTCGCTTGGTGTCACGTCGTCCTCCTGGATAATGAGTCGTGACTCGACTTACCGTTCGAGAATAATGAGTGGAGACTCACTTTGATAGAGGGGTCGCCGCTGCGTGCCGACGCGCAGCGCAACCGGGCACGCATCCTCGACGCCGCCGAGGCGATCTTCGCCGAGTTCGGCACCCGCGCGTCCACCGAGGAGGTTGCTCGGAGGGCCGGCGTTGCCATCGGTACGGTCTTTCGGCACTTCCCCACCAAGGACGACCTGCTCGCCGCGATCATGAAGCGACTGCTCGCGCAACTCGTCGAGGAGGCCGGGAAACGCGACCTCTTCACGTTCTTCACCCACCTGGTGGCGCAGGCCGCCGCGAAGAAGACCGTCGTCGACCTGCTCGCCGGGTCCGGGGTGGACATCCGGCTTCCCGACGCGGTAGGTCACCTGGAGGAGGCGGTGGGCAGGCTGCTGGAACAGGCGCGAGCCGCCGGAGCCGTCGCCGACTCGGTACGGCTTCCCGAGACGATGGCGCTCCTCACCAGCCTGTGCCAGGGCGCGCTGCATGGCGGGTGGGACCAGCAGTTGCAAGCCCGTACGCTCACGGTCGTCTTCGCCGGCCTGAAGCGCGACTGACCGCAGCGGACGGCAGGCTCCACGACGGACCGGCGGCGAGGCCGGGGAGGGTTGATCCGTCCGCGCCCGCACGCGGGAACGCCCGATCCGCCGATCCGGACGAGTACGACATGAAAGACTCGCCCGGCTGGCGGAAGGGGCGGGGATGCAGCCAACCTGGCTCGTAGCGCTCTCCTGGGCTTCGCTCGCGGTCGGCGTCGTCAGCTTCGCGGTCGTGCTGGCCGACACCTATCTGCGCGGACACCGTCAGCCGGTCCGGGTCATGGAGATCGTCTGGCTGGTGACCGTCCTCTACATCGGCCCGGCCGCCGTCCGCCTCTACTGGAACTGGGGCAGGCCCGAGGCGTTCTCTCGACGGCGGCAGGAGGGGCACCCGCGACGGCCCCGCCGGGGCATCGTCGTCACCCATGTGTCCCGCTGCGGTGCACACTGTGCTCTCGGCTTCGTCGTCGCCGAGGTCGCCCTGTACGCCGTGAGATTCGACCCGGCCGAGGACCCGCTGTGGGTCGGCTACGCCGGCGACTATCTGACGGCGGTGACGATCGCCGTTCTCTTCCGGTACTTCGCCGGGCCGGGTCGCAGCCTGGGGAAGGTCTGGCACGCGCTGTCGAACGTCGGCAGGATCGAGCTGCTGACCATCACCATGTTCGAGGTGGCGTTGTTCGTGTGGCTGACCCTCGCGCATCGCGTGGTCTTTCCGGAGCCACACCTGCGACCCGACAGCCCCACGTTCTGGTTCGCCGGTCAGCTCGGGCTGATAGCCGGCTTCGTCGCGGCCTGGCCCACCGCCTCCTGGCAGCTCGGCCGAGGGCTGAGAATCGAGCCGCGCCGACTCCCCTACGACTGAACGGGGCCCGCTCGCCGGCTCGGCCGCCCCGGCAAGGACAAGCGGCACAAAAACAAGCGGCAAGGAGATCACTCTCCCTGCCACTTCTAACGTATACCGCACCTGGGGGCTTGCGGCAAGACCCCGGTCGTGACGCAGAATCGGCGGCCGGACCAGCACGAACGAGGTAACGGGGGCGCGACGTGGGTGTGTTGTCGATGGACGGGGACCGCAGCGACCGGGCACCACTGTTGGATCTTCGAGAGGTCGACGAGACGCAGGTGTCGGTCGTCGGCGGCAAGGCCGCGCACCTGGGCGCGCTGTCCCGGATCGACGGCATCCGGGTGCCGGCGGGGTTCTGCGTCACGACGGCCGCCTTCCGGCGGATCATGGCGCAGACGCCGTCGATCGACGATCGGCTCGATCAGCTGTCGCACCTGAGCCCGGACGACCGGGAGGCGATCAGCACGCTCAGCGCGGAGATCCGCCGCAGCGTCGAGGAGACACCGATTCCGGGCGACCTGGCCGCCGCGATCACCGGCGCGCTCGCCCGGTTCGGCGAGCGGGCCGCCTACGCCGTGCGGTCCAGCGCGACGGCGGAGGACACGCCGACGGCGTCCTTCGCCGGGCAGCAGGACACGTACCTGAACGTGGTGGGGCCGGAGGCGATCCTGCGGCACGTCAGCCGGTGCTGGGCGTCGCTGTTCACCGAGCGGGCCGTCATCTACCGCCTGCGCAACGGCATCGACCACCGGACCGTGCAGATGGCTGTCGTCGTACAGCAGATGGTTTTCCCGGATGCCTCCGGCATCCTGTTCACGGCGGACCCGGTGACGGGCAACCGGAAGGTCGCGACAGTGGACGCCAGCTTCGGCCTCGGCGAGGCCCTGGTGTCCGGCCTGGTGAACCCGGACGTCTTCACGGTGCGCGACGGTGAGGTCGTCGCCAGCACGGTCGCCGCGAAAGAGCGTGCCGTCGCCGCGCTGCCGGAGGGCGGGACGCGGGAGGTGGCCATCGACCCGCAGCGGCAGGAGCAGCCGGCGCTGACGCAGGCTCAGGCGCTGCGGCTGGTGCGGATCGGGCGACGGATCGAGGCGCACTTCGGCCGCCCGCAGGACATCGAATGGTGCCTGGTCGACGACGACTTCCAGATCGTGCAGAGCCGGCCGATCACCACGCTGTTCCCGATCCCGGCGGCCGATGACCAGGAGAACCACGTCTATCTCTCGGTCGGTCACCAGCAGATGATGACCGACGCCATGCGGCCGCTGGGGCTCTCCATGTGGCAGCTGACCGCCATGGCCCCGATGCTGGCGGCCGGCGGGAGGTTGTTCGTCGACGCCACTCGACTGTTGGCCTCCCCCGCCAGCCGCGCGGGCTTTCTGAAGATGGCGGGGCGCGACGATCCGCTGATGCGCGACGCGCTGGAGACCCTGCTCGACCGCCGGGACTTCGTTCCGACGCTGCCGGACCAGGCCGGTCGGGGTGGGCCGACGACCGGCGGCCCGTCCACCTCGGGCGAGGCCGACCCGGCCATCGTTCCCCAGCTGATCGAGCGGAGCGAGGCCTCCATCGCCGCCCTGCGACGCAACATCGCGACGGTGACCGGTACGGCGCTGTTCGACTTCCTGCATGAGGCGTTCCAGGAGCACAAGCGGGTCCTCAGTGATCCGTTGAACATGCAGGCGATCATGGCGGGCATGGAGGCCACCTGGTGGCTCAACGACCGGCTGCACGAGTGGCTGGGCGACAAGAACGCCGCGGACACCCTCACCCTCTCCGCCCCCGGCAACGTCACGTCGGAGATGGGGCTGGCGTTGCTCGACGTCGCCGACGTGATCCGTCCGTATCCGGAGGTGGTCGCGTTCCTCCAGGACGTCGCGCACGACGACTTCCTCGACGACCTGCCGAAGGTCACGGGCGGGGCCGAGGCGCGCGCCGCCATCGAGGCGTACCTCGACCGGTACGGGATGCGCTGCGTCGGCGAGATCGACATCACCAGGCCGCGGTGGAGCGAACGCCCCGGCACGCTCGTGCCCGTGCTGCTGGACAACATCAAGCTCTTCGAGCCGGGCGCAGCCCGGCGGCGCTTCGAGCAGGGCCGGCAGAAGGCGCGGCAGCAGGCACAGGAGGTGTTGACGCGCCTGCGGGCGCTGCCGGACGGGCAGCAGAAGGCCGACGAGGCCGCGCGGATGATCGACCGGGTGCGGGCCTTCATCGGCTATCGGGAGTACCCGAAGTACGACATCATCAGCCGCTACTTCGTCTACAAGCAGGCCCTGCTGGCAGAGGCCGAGCGCCTGGTAGGCGCCGGGGTGCTCACCGAGACCGAAGACGTCTTCTACCTCACGTTCCAGGAGTTCCACGAGGTGGTGCGCTCGCACCGGGTGGACGACGAGCTGATCCGGCAGCGCCGGGACGCCTTCCGGTCGCACCAGGCGCTCACCCCGCCCCGGGTGCTGACCTCCGACGGCGAGGCGATCACTGGGTCGTACCGACGCGACGACGTGCCGGCCGGCGCCCTGGCCGGTGTGCCGGTGTCCTCCGGGACGGTCGAGGGACGTGCCCGCGTCATCCTGGACATGGCGCAGGCCGACCTCGAAGCGGGTGACATCCTTGTCACGGCCCACACGGACCCGAGCTGGACGCCGCTGTTCGTCGGCATCGCCGGCCTGGTCACGGAGGTGGGCGGGTTGATGACGCACGGCGCGGTGATCGCGAGGGAGTATGGCCTGCCGGCTGTCGTCAGCGTGCTCGACGCCACCCGGCTGATTCGCAACGGGCAGCGGATCCGCGTGCACGGCAGTGACGGGTACGTCGAGATCCTGCCCTGACGGCACCCTCAGGAGGAGTGACATGGCGGTCCCGGTCCGGCGTCTGGCGACAGTGGTGGCCGCGGCGGCGACAGTGGTGTCGTTGGCGGGGTGCAGCAGCGGCGGCGGCCGCGACTCCACCGAGTCGCGGACGACGCCGAGCCCGGAGGTGACGTTCGCACCGTCGCCAGCCGCCGATCAGGAGTTCCGCCGGCTGGAGGAGCAGTTCGGGGCGCGGCTGGGGATCTACGCCGTCGACACGGGCACCGGTCGCACTGTGGAGTACCGCGCCGACGAGCGGTTCGCGTACGCCTCGACGTGGAAGGCCCTGGCTGCCGCCGAGGTGCTCGACGGCACCACCGACGCCCAGCTCGATCGGGTGGTGCGGTACCCGGCACGGGACCTGGTGGCGCACTCCCCCGTCACCGAGAAGCACGTCGGCGAGGGCATGAGCCTGCGCGCCCTCGCCGACGCCGCCGTGCGCTACAGCGACAACACGGCCGGCAACCTGCTGCTGCGCCACCTCGGCGGGCCAGCGGGGTTCGAGTCGAAGCTGCGCGCGCTGGGCGACACGGTCACCGACGTGGCCCGGTACGAGACCGCGCTGAACGAGGGAACACCGGGCGACAAACGGGACACCAGCACGGCGCGGGCCCTGGCCGGCGACCTCCGGGCGTACACAGTGGGGGTTGCCCTGGAACCGGCGGACCATGACGTGCTGATCGGCTGGCTGCGGGGCAACACCACCGGCGCGGCGCTGGTCCGCGCCGGAGTGCCGGCCGGCTGGGTGGTCGGCGACAAGACCGGGACCGGCGGGTACGGCACCCGCAACGACATAGCGGTGATCTGGCCGCCCGACCGGGCCCCGATCGTGCTGGCGGTGTTGACCAGCCGCGACACGAAGGACGCCACCCCCGACGACGCGCTCATCGCCCAGGCCACCCGGGCGGTCGTCGCCCAGCTGTGAAGCCGTGCGTAACACCACCGATGTTAGGTTCGCGGCCATGACTGCGCAGATCAGAGCCGCACATTTCCACGCGGCCGACGGAGTCGAGGACTGGCGCTCCCTCTACCACCTGGTCTCGGCCCACTTCCCGACCGGCTCGCTGGCCAAGGGCATCGCGCTCGTCGATGAGATCGGCCGACTCACCGACGAGACCCAGCAGCAGTACCTCAGCGTCGACCTGCGCGGCACCGGCGTCACCGTGAGCCTGACTCGGCGCGACATCACGTTGGCCCGGCGGATCTCGGCCGCCGCCAAGGAGCTGGACATCCGCGCCGACCCGACCGCCGTGCAACTCATCAACATCACCCTCGACGCACTCGCCAGCGCGGACGTGCTGCCGTTCTGGCGAGCGCTGCTCGGCTATCGCCAGATCGGCGACGACTACCTGTTCGACCCGGCACGCCGCGGCCCGGGCTTCGGGTTGCAGCCAATGGACGAGGAGCGCCCACAACGCAGCCGCATGCACCTTGACATAGCCGTCCCGCACGATCAGGCAGAGGCTCGCATCGCCGCTGCCCTGGCCGCTGGCGGCCGTTTGGTCTCCGACGCGCACGCGCCCATGTGGTGGGTCCTTGCCGACGCCGAGGGCAACGAGGCGTGCGTCGCTACCTGGGTGGGCCGCGACTAACAAAATCTCGAGGCCACCCGCCCACCCTCGGCACGGTCACACCGCGACGGCTGCCTCGCCCACCGGGAACCGCACGCCGGTGAGGTCTTCCGAGACGGCCCAGAGGCGTTGCTGCAGGCTCACGTCGTAGGAGTCGGGGCTGGAAGTGACCAGCCTCGGGTAGCCGCGCGCCTCGCCGAGGCCGTCGGGGCCGTAGTACTGCCCGCCGAGGACCGACGGGTCGGTGGCGGCCCGCAGGGTGGGCAGTGCGCCGGCCGTCGCGGGTTGGGTGATCACCGGGGCGAGCCAGGTGATCGGTCGGCGGACGGCCGCCGGGGCGTTGCGGATCAGTTCGGTGTTGGAGACGCCGGGGTGTGCGGCGACCGCGACGGTGGTGCCGTGCGCGGCGAGCCGGCGCTGCAACTGGTAGGTGAACATCAGGTTGGCGAGCTTCGACTGGCCGTAGGCGCCGACCCGGCTGTACGAGTGCTCCCACTGCAGGTCGTCGAAGTGGATGGCGGCGCGGATGCGGTGGCCGACGCTGCTGACCGTGACCACTCGCGAGCCGGGCACGGGCAGCAGCAGGTCGAGCACCAGGCCGGTGAGCGCGAAGTGCCCCAGGTGGTTGGTGCCGAACTGCATCTCGAAGCCGTCGCGGGTGCTCTGCTTCGGGGTGTACATGACGCCAGCGTTGTCGATCAGAAGGTCGATCCGCGGGTGGGAGGCGCGCAGGCCGGCCGCGGCGGCGCGCACCGATTCCAGCGAGGTCAGGTCCAGTTCCCGTACGGAGACGTCGCCGTTGATGCGGGCGGCGGCCGCCTTGCCCTTCTCCGTGTCGCGCACGGCCAGCACGACCGACGCCCCGCGCTCGGCGAGCCGCCGGGCGGTCTCGAAGCCCAGCCCGGTGTTGGCGCCGGTGACCACGGCCACCCGGCCGTCCTGGCGCGGGATCTGCTGCTCGGTCCACTTCATCTCAAGCTCCTTAGGTACCGCCGGTAACTTATGCCTGAAACGGTAAGGTACCACCGGTACGCTGTCAAGGGACCGCCGGTACCTAAGCTAGGATTGGCGTCATGACGTTCCAGCGGGCACGCAGCGAGGAGCAGCGTGAGGTCCGACGCCGTGCCATCCTGGAGACGACCTCGGCGATGCTCGACGAGATGCCGGTGGCCGAGGTGACCCTGAACGAGCTGAGCCGGCGGGTCGGCCTGGCCAAGACGGCGGTGCTGCGCTATTTCGAGTCCCGCGAGGCGATCCTGCTCGACCTGCTGGACGACCGGACGACGACCTGGCTGGCCGAGCTGGAGCAGGAGCTGGCCGACGGTGTCGACCTGAGCCGGCCGGCGATGGAACGGGCGGAGCAGACGGCCGACGTGCTCAGCCGATCGCTCGCCTCCCAGACGGTGCTCTGCGATCTGTTCGGCGCGCAGGGCGGGGTACTCGAACACAACGTCTCGGTCGAGGTGGCCCGCCGGCACAAGCGGGCAGCACTGGGCCAGCTGGCAGTGATGGCCGACCTCGTCCGGCGGCACCTGCCCGAGGTCGGCGACAACGCCGAGCTGTTCTGCCTGCACACCCTGATCATGGGTGGCGCGCTGTCCGCCTACACCACACCGCCGCCGAGCCTGCTCGCCGTCTACGAGTCCGAGCCGGCGCTCGCGGTCCACCATGTCGACCTGCGGACAGCCCTGCGGCTCGCCATCATCACCTCGCTCGTGGGCATGCTGCCGCGCTCCTGAAGCCCCAGTGCGAAACTCGGTGGCCATGAGGCTGTTTGCGGTCTACCGTGGCCCGCCGTGCTCTCAAACGAACAGATGATCGGGCAGGCCCTGGACCGGATCGAGGCGGGGTACGTCTTTCCTGAGAGGGTCGCGGACATCGACGCCGCGATCCGGCGCCGCCTCGCGGCAGGCGAGTACGACAACCTCGACGGGCCGGCGCTCTGCGAGACGGTGACCGCTCACCTTCAGGAAGTCTGCCCGGACAAGCATCTGCGGCTGCTGTGGTCGGACCAGCCGCAGTCGCTGGATCCAGCCGACGAAGACGGCGGTCGGGCCGCCTTCCTCGCGCTGCTCAGGGCGGAGAACCAGGGGATCCGCCGGGTCGAGCACCTGGACGGCAACGTCGGGCTCATCGACGTGCGGCGCATCGCGTACGCCGACGAAGGCGCCGCCGCGATCGGCGCGGCCATGCAACTGGTCGCCCTCAGCACCGCGCTCATCCTGGACCTGCGCGCCTGCTCCGGCGGAACACCGGAGGGAGCCGCGATGTGGTGCAGCTACTTCTTCCGCGACGACCAGGTGCACCTCAACGACTTCTACGAGCGGTCCACCGGCGCCACCCGCCAGTTCTGGACGACCGCGCACCTGCCCGCGCCGCGCTACACGGACCGACCGGTGCACGTGCTCACCAGCGCGGTGACGTTCTCCGGGGGCGAGGACGTGGCGTACACCCTTCAGGCGCACGGCCGGGCCGTCGTCGTCGGTGAGACGACGCGTGGCGGCGCGCATCCGACGGCCCGCCACCCGGTCACCGAACACATCCTCGTGACCGTGCCGACCGCCCGGACCATCAACAGCGTCACCGGCACCAACTGGGAGGGCGTCGGAGTGCTCCCCGACGTACCCGTCCCGGCGGACCAGGCACTCGACACGGCACTCAAGGCCATCTCGGGCGGATAGGCGCGGCTGCGTCGGCGGCCGCTGCGAGGCCGCCGACGCAGCAGCCGGACTGAGGTCGTGGACCGCGCCTGCCGCCGAACCGCCGCGCGCATGGCCTACCCGACGTCGACGGTGGCGCGCCGTCGCACGGCGTGACGCTGCTGCCCGACGGAGCGCAGGCCAAAGTAGGCGATCGCACCGGAAGCCAGGTACAGCAGGGCCTGCACGTTGAGCACGAGCACGACGCTGAGCACGTCGCCGAGCAGGCCGGCAGCCGCCATGCCCAGCCCCTGTGCGGCATTGAAGATCGCGTAGTAGACGCCGAAGGCCCGGCCCAGCTCGGTGTCGGGCACGCTCTGTTGGATCTGCGCGAAAGCCCCGCTGGCGTACGCGATGCCAGGCGCGCCGACCAGGATGAACAACCCGATGTACCACTCGGGTTGACGGGTGACAGTCGGTCCGTTCCAGATGACCAGGCTGATCAGCGCGAAAGTGGTCGCCCCGACGCTCATCAGCAGCCGAGGGCTGAGCCGAGCGCCCAGCAT
>NZ_QGSY01000119.1 GCF_003857035.1 Micromonospora arida | reverse complement strand
TCGCGTGAGAGTTGCAACGTCGGGGTTGCGGGTGAGCTGAGATCGGGGGCTCACGTGCGAGACTAGGTAACCATGAGCGACCCACGGATCACCTCGTCGATCTTCACCCGCGGCGCGGTCGACCTCAGCACGCTGCGTGGCCCCGCACCAGCAAGTACCCGCCCCGGCACGCCCCCGCAGGGCGGCCCGTCCAACGGCGCCCCCGGCGCGCCCACAGCCGGCGGTGACACCGCCATCGTGGACGTCACCGAGGCGACCATCCAGTCCGACGTGCTCGAACGCTCGATGGCCACGCCCGTCGTCGTGTTCTTCGGTGCGGCCGGCTTCCCGGAGAGCGACGAGTTCGCCCCGGTCCTGGAGCGGCTGAACGCCGAGGGCGGCGGCACCTGGGTGCTGGCCCGGGTCGACGTGCAGGAAAATCCCCGAATCGCCCAGATGTTCCGGGTGCAGGGCATCCCCATGGTCTACGCGGTCGTCGGCGGCCAGCCGGTCGACGCCTTCTCCGGAGTGGTTCCCGAGGCGCAGCTGCGGCAGTGGCTCCAGGCCGTACTCAAGGCCGGTGGCGTGACCGTCGCCGAGCCGGAGGACCCCCGCCTCGACGAGGCGGACGACGCGCTGATGAGCGGCGACCTGGACGCCGCCGAGCAGGCGTACCGGAAGATCCTCGCCGACGCCCCGGCGGACGCCGCGGCCACGGCGGGGCTGGCCCAGGTCGGGGTGGCCCGCCGGGTGGCCGGTGCCGACCCGTCCGCCGCGCTGGCCGCCGCCGAGAGCGCCCCCGACGACGTCGCCGCCCAACTGCTGGCCGCCGACATCGAGGTGCTCAGCGGCTTGGCCGAGCAGGCGTACGCCCGGCTCGTCGGTCTGGTCCGGCGCACCGCCGGTGAGGACCGTGAGACGGTTCGCCAGCACCTGGTCTCGCTCTTCTCCATCGCCGGCCCGGACGATCCGGCGGTCGCGTCGGCGCGTCGGGCCCTGGCCAGCGCCCTGTTCTGAGTTCGTAGCACGCCAGCGCGGGCCGGCGTTCCGGCCGGCCCGCCCGACCACCGAGGACGGGAGCTCATGATGCGCCGGATCGCCGTCCTCGACGCGCCGACAAATCTCGGTCTACGGCCGCCGACGCCCACGTCGGTCCCGGGTTGCGCCAAGGCGCCCGGGGCGCTGCGCGACCACGACCTGCTGGCCCGGCTCCGCGCCCGCGACGCCGGATGCGTCACCCCCGCCCGGTACGACCCGGGCGACTGGCGGCCCGGCGACGGGGTGTGCCACGCCCGGGAGATCGCCGACTACTCGTTGGCCCTCGCCGAACGCATCGGCTCGATCATCGACCGGGGTGAGTTCCCGGTGGTGCTCGGCGGCGACTGCTCCGTGCTCCTCGGCTCGGCCCTGGCCATGCACCGCCTCGGCGAGGCCGTCGGCGGGCGGATCGGGCTGGTCTTCGTCGACGGGCACTCCGACTTCCGGCACCCCGGCAACGCCTCCTACGTCGGCGCGGCCGCCGGTGAGGACCTGGCCCTGGTCACCGGGCGAGGGCAGGCCGACCTGGCCGCGCTGGAGGGCCGCCGGCCCTACTTCCGCGACATCGACGTGGTGGTGCTCGGCATCCGCGCCCAGGACGAATACCGGCTCGACCTCCAGGCCGCCGGGATCACCACCCGACCGGTGCCGGCGCTGCGCGCCGAAGGCGCCGCCCGGACGGCCCAGTGGGCGCACGAGCAACTCGCCGACTGCGCGGGCTACTGGGTGCACATCGACGTGGACGTGCTCGACCCGGCGGTGATGCCCGCCGTGGACGCCCCCGACCCGGGTGGAATCGCCTTCGCCGAGCTGGAGATCCTGCTCGCCGGCCTGGTCGACACCCCGCACTGCCTCGGCGTGGAGCTGACCGTCTTCGACCCCGACTACGACCCGGACGGCTCGTACGCGGCCGAGATCGTCAACACAGTGGTCGCCGGTCTGGCACCGGTGACCGCCCCGGAAGCCGTGCCGCCCCGACTGCTGTCGGCCCGGCCCACGCCCTCCCCGCGGCGCGGCAACGGCCGGGGCGCCACCGCCACCACCGATCGCTCCGACCGTGCCGAGCGGCTCAACCGTGCCGAGCGTCCCAACCGGGCCGAGCGGCACGACGGGCTGGTTGGGCTCGACGGTGCTGAGCAGGTTGCGAGTCTTGAATTCCCCGCTGACATCGATGCCGCTGACATCGACTCCGCCGATATCGGGCCTGCTGGGCTCGGGTCTGCCGGCGTCGGGCCTGCCGGGCTCGGGCCTGCGGCTCTCGGGCCGGCCGGTGTCGGCGCACCCGGCGTCGATCCGTCGGTGAGCGCGGTGCCGAACGACGTCCTGGCCGAGGGGGAGTCACCAGGCACGGGCGGACGGGCCCACTCCGGGCCATCGGGCGTCGCGGCCAGTGTCGCGCCCCTGGTCGAACGCGAACCGGTCGGCCCGCCGGCGTCGGCCGGCCCAGGTCTCCTGCGACGCACCGCCCCGTCGACCCAGAACCCGCCGGAAAGGCACGAAGCCGACACCGCCTGACCCGGTCTTCGGCCCCCTAGCCTTGATCGACTCGGTTTCAGTGAATCCGGGGTGTCCGAGTGGCTCGGACACCGCAGTTTCAGCGAAACCGAGTGGATCAAGGCCGGGCGCCGGGCGTTGCCCCCCGGGCGAGGGCCGTACGCCGGGGCGTTGGCC
>NZ_QGSY01000021.1 GCF_003857035.1 Micromonospora arida | reverse complement strand
GGTTAGGGGAGGAGGGGGTGGAGGACTACGTTTTCTTCTCGGCCTGGGCCTACGCCTACGACGCTCACCCTCGTGTTGCAGAGTTCTTCGACCCTCGCGATGTAGCGGCGGGCGTTCTCCGGGAGGTCGTCGATGGTGCGGGCCTTGGTGATGTCCTCCCACCAGCCGTCGAGTTCCTCGAAGACGGGCTTGGCGTGGTGGAAGTCCGTCTGGCTCATCGGCATGTCGTCGACCCGGACGCCGTTGATCTCGTAGCCGACGCAGATCGGCACCTTGGGCAGGCCGGTGAGCACATCCAGCTTGGTGATGACCAGGTCGGTGACGCCGTTGAGGCGGCAGGCGTACCGGGCGACGACCGCGTCGAACCACCCGCACCGGCGCTCCCGCCCGGTGGTGGTGCCGTACTCCGCGCCGATCTTGCGAAGGTGGTCACCGTTGGCGTCGAACAGCTCGGTCGGGAACGGACCGGCACCCACCCGGGTGGTGTACGCCTTGCTCACCGCGATGACCTTGTTGATCGCGGTCGGCGGGATGCCCGCGCCCACGCAGGCACCACCGGCCGTCGGGTTGGACGAGGTCACGAAGGGGTAGGTGCCGTGGTCCATGTCGAGCATGGTGGCCTGGGCGCCTTCCAGCAGCACCGTCTCGCCCCGGTCCAGGGCGTCCCAGAGCATCGCCCGGGTCTCCGCGATGTACGGCTTGAGCCGCTCCGCGTACGCCAGGTACTCCTCGACGGTCGCCTCGAGGTCGATCGCCTTGCGGTTGTAGACCTTGAACAGGATCTGGTTCTTCTCGCGCAGCGCGAGTTCCAGCTTCTTGCGCAGGATGCCCGGGTCGAGCAGGTCCTGGAGGCGGATGCCGATCCGGGCGACCTTGTCGCCGTACGCCGGGCCGATGCCGCGGCCGGTGGTGCCGATCCGGGACGAGCCGAGGTAGCGCTCGATGACCCGGTCCAGCGCCCGGTGGTGCGGCATGATCAGGTGCGCGTCACCGGAGATCCGCAGCCGGGACACGTCGACGCCGCGCTCCGCCAGACCGTCGATCTCGGCGAGCAGCACCTTCGGGTCGACCACCACACCGTTGCCGATGACGATCATCGCGTCCGGCGAGAGCGCGCCGGACGGCATCAGGTGCAGCGCGTACTTCTGGCCGTCCGGGGTGATCACCGTGTGCCCGGCGTTGTTGCCGCCGGAGTAGCGCACGACGTAGTCGACCCGCTCACCCAGCAGGTCGGTAACCTTGCCCTTGCCCTCGTCGCCCCACTGAGCGCCGAGGAGCACGATCGCTGGCATCTTTTCCGCCTCCAGAAGGCTCGGGTGCCAGGTGGCGACCGCTCGGCGAGCCCGGGGTGTCAGGTTAACAAGTAGTGACGGCGTGGCCGGCAGGGGTCGCGTCGAGAGGCAGGAGGCTCCTTCCGTGTACGACGTGGTGCTGCTCACCCTCGGCTCGGAGCGGGACGCTCCCGGGGGCTGTGGCAGCGGCGGGGCCTGCTGCGGCGGCGCGGCCGGGGCCGACACCGCCCCGACGAGCCAGACCGACACCGACCAGACCAGCACCGGCCAGGCCAGCAGCGGCCAGGCCGACACCGGCCAGACCAACACCGGCCAAGCCAGCAGCGGCCAGACCAGCACCGATCAGACCAACACCGGCCAGACCGACACCGGCCGGACCGCCGCAGAGCAGTGCGCGACGGAGCGGCCACGGGTGCCGGTGCTGGCCTGCGCCGACGCGCTGAACGCCCGGGGCGCCCGGGTGGAGACGATCACCGCCCGCTCCGACGCCGAGATCGACGCGGTGCTGGCCCGGCTCGACGGCCCGGCCCACCCGGACGGCCTCACCTGGCCGGACCCGGACAGCAAGACCCGGCTGGTCGTCGCCACGGCCAGCGACGGGCAGTTGCGCGCCGTGCTGCGCCGGCTGGTCAAGCGGTACGCCCCGGCGCCGAGCAAGCGTCCGGCGGATCTGCCCGGCAACCGGACCCTGCCCGACCTGCCGCCGGTGGCCGTACTCCCGCTCGACCCGGCCCGTGGCGACGCCCACCGGGACCTGGCCGCGCAGCTCGGGCTGCCCCGTGACCCGGCGGCGGTGGCCGCCGCGGTGCTGGACGGCACGCCGCGCCGGCTGGACCTGCTGCGCAACGACGGCGGCTCGGTGACCCTGGACGGCGCGCTCCTCGGCGCGGCCGACGACGCCGGCCGGCCACTGCACTGGCGCGCCCGGGTGGAGGTCGACGACACCATCCTCTCCGACGGTGCGGAACCGCTGCTGGCCTGCGCGGTCGGCAACGCCGGCGGGTACGCGACGCTCAACGACGTGGCGCTGCTGACCGCGCCGGACCCGGCCGACGGCCAGGTCGAGGTCGCGGTGGCCGTGCCGGTGGTCGTCCGCTCGGCGTGGGGGCGCAAGCGGGTACGCCTCGAAGTCCGGCGGGCCCGTGGGCGGGCGGTGTCGGTGCTGCCCAGGGAGGGCAAGGTGCCGTACCTCGACGATGGTGTCGAGGGCGAGCTGACCCGTAAGCGTTCCTGGTGGGTCGAGCCGGGCGCCTGGGCGGTCTGGTCGATCTGACCTCGACCGGCACCGACCGGCCGACCTGCCTGCGCCGATCGGCCCTGCTGGGCGATTGGGCCTATCCTCGCAGGAGGACTGGGGAGGGCCGTAATGGACGAGAACGCCGACCGGGCGCAGGTGCCCGGCCAGCAGCCGGTGCCGGAGCGGGACGTCGAACCACTCTGGCCGCCAGATCCGGGCGACCGGGGCGCGGTGCCGCCGTGGGCTGCGGTCGCCGAGCAGCGGGGTGGGCCGTCGTCGGTCACGCCACCGGTCACG
>NZ_QGSY01000242.1 GCF_003857035.1 Micromonospora arida | reverse complement strand
GTGGTGGGGCGGGTGGTGCGGCGGGCTGCGCGGGTTCGCCGGCTGGTGGGGGTCAGATCCTCTGCCGCTGTTGCTTCGGTGGGACGACCGGCCGGATCCGCAAGGTCTGGGTCCGTACGCTGGGCGGGAACCTGCCGTGCGGCGGTGGCGTCGCCCGGCAGCGAGCCCGTCCGGGGCGTCTGCGGTGGGGCGTCGGCCCTCCTGCGCCGCGCTGCGGTTCCGGCCGTCGAGGCTGCGGTTCCGGCGGTCGAGGCCGAGGTTGTGGTCGTCGAGCCGGAGACCGGCGGCAAGGCTTCGCTCTCGGCGACCGGGGCCGGGTCGGCCACCGTGCCCCGAGGTGCCGCACTCAGCTCGGCCGATCGGCTCTGTTCGGCCGGGCGGTTCCTTTCGCTGCGCTCGCCGAGGCGGGCGGCCAGCACCGAGCCGCCGATACCGGCGATCACCGCGTACGGGGCGATCAGCTGGGTGGACAGCTGCGCGGGGCCCAGCGTCGACCAGTGCGGCAGTGTGGTCAGGTAGGCGAGCGCGACGAGCACCGGGCCCGCCGCGCCGGAGGCCGCCGCACCCACGCGGTGCCCGCCCGAGCGGGCGGACCGCCGGGCGGCCAGTACGCCGATCAGCAGCGCGGGCACCAGTGCCAACAGCGCACCGGGCCAGTAGAGCTGGCCTCCGATCCAGTACCGGGCGTGGTCCGGGTCGAACTGCCAGGTACCGAGTTGCGCGCCGGTCAGCCCTCGTCCGACGCGTACTCCGTCGATCACGGAGATCACCGCGAGCAGCCAGAGCCAGGCGGCCGTCGCGGTCACGTTGACCGCGGCGGCTCGGGAGCGAAGCGCCCAGATCGCGACGAGGACGCCGATCAGGATGCCCAGCGTCGCCTGTACGGCGGCCGTTCGTTGCGGAGCGCCGGTGTCCGCGCCGGTCGCGACCCGCGCGGGTACCGCGATCAACAGCACCGTGACCAGCCCACCCAGCCCGGCGCCGAGCGCCAGGGCCACCCGGCGCAGCAGGCCACCGCGCTCGTGGGCCGGCGGCTCGGCCACCGGTGGTGGCGTGTCCACCGCCTCCGGCCGGGCGGTGTCGACGGCCGGTGGAGACCCGTCGACCGGGCTCACGTGCTCCGGCGCCCGATCGTCGAGCTGCGGGCCCTCGTGGCGGGCACCACCGCCGGGCGAAGTCTCCGAAGAGATCACGGCCTTCGCCGGGGCGTTCCGTTGATGCAGCCGCTGCGCGCAGACCGCGCCGAGGACCGTCGAGCTGGCGGCGAGCCACGTGGCCCAGGCGAGGCCGTCCGCCCAGGCCGTGTCGGTCGCACCGGCATCGGTGGGCGTCCAGGTGATGACGCCGAGCCCGTAGCCGAAGCCCAGTTGTGCGGCACCGGCGCCGGCAGCGACCCCGATCGCCGTCGCGATCGACACTCCCCAGCCCTGTCTGGCCATGCCGGGCAGCGTAACGTCCCGTCGTCGGCGCGGCGAGTCGCAGAGACCCGCCGGTGTGGACCGCCGGTGCGGGCGGGTTGGGCGGCGGGCGGTACGGTCGCCGGTGATGAGGCGGTGGGCGTTATGACGGACACGAACACGGGCCAGCGGAATGCCGCCGGTGGCGGTGCGGGCCGGGCCAGCGTCGTGCTCGGTGGTGGGCTGGCGGCGGTGCTGCTCGCCGCCGTGGGCGCGACCGGCGGCTGGTTGCTGGCCGGCGAGGACGACGCACCCTCTGGTGATCCGCTGGCCGTTGCGACCACGGCTGGCGCGTCGACCAG
The DNA here is from genome assembly GCF_003857035.1 of Micromonospora arida. Lineage (GTDB taxonomy): Bacteria > Actinomycetota > Actinomycetes > Mycobacteriales > Micromonosporaceae > Micromonospora > Micromonospora arida. The sequence goes on along the minus strand of NZ_QGSY01000242.1, from coordinate 1,091 downwards.
TAGGGCCACCGCACCCCGACCGAGCAGCGGCCGGCCGACACCGTCGGCGGTCCAGACCTCCGCCACCTCGACCAAGGGGCCCGGCCTGACCGTGCCGCCGGTGATCGGCACCGACTTCGAGCAGGCACGGGAGACGCTGCGCAAGCAGCGGCTGGGTTGGCGGCTCGTCTTCGGTGGCGGCGTCGGCCGTACGGTCGAGAGCACCACACCGGACGTGGGCACCGAGGTCGCCCGAGGGACGACCGTGCAACTACAGGTCGCCGGGCCGGCGCCGGCCGCCGAGGTGCCGGACGTGGTCGGCAAGAGTTGCGCCGACGCCGCCGACGAGTTGGTCGACGAGGGCCTCTACCCGCGCTACCTCAGCGGACGCACTGGGAAGGTCAGCCGGCAGGAGCCCGCCGAGGACGGCCCGGCCCGGTGGAACGACCAGGTCAGCATCTGGTGTGGCGCCGACGGTCAGCCGACCACGAAACCCACGCCCTGATTCCAGGCCGGCGGGTTCGAGCCTCCCGGCTCCTACCCGCGTTCTGTCTCGCCGACAGCCGGCGCGGCTCGGCACGCTGATCCCCACCGATGGTGGTGTGGGCGACTAGGTTGGCGGTCGAGGGCCATGACGCCCGTCCGGGTTCGGGAAAGGACGTGCGATGAGCGACGACCGCCAGGAACCTCCCGCCCCCGACCCGGACGAGACCGCACCGATCGACCGGACCCCGGCACGTCCCGACCCGGACGAGACGGCACCGATCGACCGGACCGTCCCGGCTCGTCCCGACCTGTCGCCCGACCAGACCATGCCGATCGACCGGTCCGCCGGCACCCGGCCGGGTCCGCCGGCCGACCGGACGGCGCCGATACCGCCGTCGTGGTCCGGTCGGGCCGAGGTGCGGTCGCCCCTGCCGGATGACCCCGCGGGCGAGTGGTACGTCGAGGAGCAGGGTGGTCGGCGGTGGTGGTTGCCGATCCTCTGGGGCGTACTGGCGCTGTTGCTCGCCGGCCTGCTCGGCGGCGCGCTCTGGTTGGTGCGTGACCAGCAGGAGGATGACCGCAACGATCGGGGGCCCACCCCGTCCCTTCCGCCGACCAGTGCCCCC
>NZ_QGSY01000023.1 GCF_003857035.1 Micromonospora arida | reverse complement strand
GCGCCGGGTCGGCCCGATCGTCGGCGAGCGCGGCGACCGGCCGCGCGCCGCCCGCACGGCCGCCGCTGGTCTCGGTGACCGCCCGATAGGGGTTCAACACCCCAGCGCCGTATGCGCCGCCCCGGCCCGCGCCCGGAGCTGGATCGGCGGTGGCGATGATCCGCTCCGCCACCTGGGCGGCGGTCAGCTCCGGCCGGTACTCCCGCAGCAACGCGGCGGTGGCGGCCACGAAGGGCGCCGCGTAACTGGTGCCTTCGACCCGATGGTGGCCGGCACCGGGTGCAGCGGTCAGCACCTCGCTGCCCGGGGCCACGAGGTCGACGTACGGGCCGGTCTGCGAGAACGTCGCCCGCCCGCCGTCCGCCCCGATCGCGCCCACGCCGAGCACCCCGTCGTAGCCGGCGGGGAACGGTCGGGGGTCCCCGCTGCCGTGCAGGTTGCCGGCAGCGGCCACCAGCACCACGTCCCGGTCGACCGCGTACCGCACGGCCGAACGGACCTCCGGGTCGTCCGCGTACAGCACCACGGACAGGTTCACCACGTCGGCGTCATGGTCGACGGCCCACCGGATGGCCCGGGCGAACTCGTCGGCGCTGACCGTACGCCCCGACTCCCGCCCCTGCACCACCTGCTGCTCACTCACCCGCACCGGCAGGATCCGGGCACCCGGTGCCAGGCCGCGGAAGGCGACATCGGGGCGGGGTGCCGCGACGATGATGCTCGCCACACCGGTGCCGTGCCCGGCGCAGTCCCGACCGCCGTCCCCGCCGGGGTCGAGCAGGTCAGTGCCGGCCAGCACCCGCCCAGCCAGCTGCGGGTGCGCCCGGTCCACCCCGGAGTCGACCACCGCGACGGTCACCCCGGCGCCGGTGGCCAGCGGCGCGAGCCGCGCGGGGTCGTACCGTTGCTGTGGCCAGGGCTTGGCCGCGACCGGCCGGACGGGGGCGAGTGGGGTCGAGCAGGCCGGTGCCGCCCGGAGCCCGGCGGTGGCGGCGACGGTCGGAAGGGCCGGTACGGTCAACAGGCTGGCGGCCAGACCTGCGAGGACCGGGCGCGTGATCGATCGGGACATCGACACCCTCCGTATCGTGTCGGCTCCGGAACGGGATGTTATCCCCTCCTCCGCGCCCTGGCAGGCCGCCGCCGGCCTGCCATTGTGATCTTGGTACCACCTTGTAGGTTGTACGCGATACCTGTGGCCTGTTCTCGGAAGGGGAGGTGGCCGTGACCGCATGGGAGCCGGCCACGGAGGCCGAGGTGGCGATGCGCGACGCGCTGCGCGCCAACGACCAGGAGCTCTACTTCCGGCTCCTGTCCCGCACCGATGTGCTGCTGCCGGTCTCCGCGCCGACGCAGCCCGGCCAGCCACCCGCCGGATGGGGCACCTGGACCACCGGCGGCCGGACCCACGTCCTGGCCTTCACCTCCGCCGCCGCCCTGCGGGCCTGCCTCGGCGATCACGCCGGCGGCAACCGACGCATCCCCTTCGCCGATCTCGCGGCCAGCTGGCCCAACCACGAGTGGTGGCTCGCCGTCAATCCGGGTCTGCCGGTCGAGGGCTACCTGCCGGCCTGGTTCGTGTCGCAGCTCTCCCGAGGCGACGTGCGACTGCCCGGCCGTGCCATGGGTGCCCGCGCTCGCCTGGAGCGGGCCGAGACGTTGGCCCGCACCCGGCCCGGCGTGCCGCCGCGGGACGCCCCGCCAGCCGCTGGACCGCCTCCGGTGACGGGGGCGGCCTCGTCCGGGCCCGAGAGTGCTCCGCTCGCACCCCGAAGGCCCGCGCGGAGCCCGGCCCCTCGGGTGGGTGCCCCGCCGGTGCCGGGTCCGGCGCCCCGGCCACCCGTCCCCGCTGAACCGCCGCGCCGAGGGGGCGAGGAGGACCTGCCCGCCGCCGGTCAGCGGCACCCGACCGAGCCGCCCCGGCCCGCCACGGGCAACGGAGCGCTGCCCCGCACGGGCCGGCCGTCCCGGTTCACCCCGTTGGCGACCGCCGGCCCCACCACCGACCAGGCCGGGCCGGGCGCGGGCTGGCCGGCATCGACCCGGCCGGGCGACGTCGACGGCCCCGCCCCGGGCAACGGCAACGGTGGCCCCCAGGCCGCGCCTCGGCGTTCCTTCTTCGACCCCAGCCCGGTCCGCGACCCGGCCCCGAGCGGGGGACGCCCCGGTGACCGGGCGGCCCCGCCGACCCGGTTCGGACGAGGCAGCCAGCCCTTCCCTCGCCGCCGCCCGGCCGACGCGCCGGCCGACGACGCCGCGACGCGGGCCTTTCCGATGGCGGCGGACCCGGCAGCCACCCAGCCGATACGACGGCCGGAGGGCGGCCTCGGCCCGTCCCGCGCGATGGACTTGCCGCCATCCGGCGAGGAGATCACCCAGCCGCTGCCGCCGCGCCGGCACAACCCGCTGGCTGAGGAGCCCACCCGCGCGTTCCGCATGACCGGTGAGCCTCCCCGGGCCGGTGCGCCTGGGCGGCCATCGGCGGAGGAGACGCAGGCGATCCACCAGGACCGTCCGGGCCGGTTCGAGCCGGCGGAGGATCTCCCGGTGTCCGTCGCGGAACCTGTCTTCGGGCCGCCCGCGCCCCGCCGCGGCTTCACGCCCATCGTCATCGAGGGCACCATCATCGAGTCCCGCGACCTCACCGACCCGGTCGAGAGCAGCGCGCCGGTCGACGCGCCCCGGCGGCCCAGCCCTGCCGAGGCCGCCCCGCCGCCGCCGTTCGGCTCGACGCCCTCCGGTCCGGGCCTGTTCGGTCCGTCGTCGCCCAGCCCCACCGAGGCGGCCGCGCCACCACCGTTCGGCCCGGCGCCCTCCGATCCGGGCGTATTCAAGGCGTCCCCCAGCCCCGCCGAGGCCGCCTCGGTGGGGC
>NZ_QGSY01000024.1 GCF_003857035.1 Micromonospora arida | reverse complement strand
GCGTCAGAGGTGTATAAGAGACAGGGCGTGAACATGGGCGGTGCGGTTGGTGCCGTGGAGCGGTGGCGGCCGAACCAGCTGTTCGCCGCCGGCAGCGCCAGCAGCATAGCTACTACAAGGTAACCGAGCGCCTGTGCGACGGAAAGCCCGGCGTTGAGCGGGATCCACCAGGACGGGTACGCGTCGCCGATCAGACCGAGCAACTCGGCGAGAGCCTGCTCGCCGGAGCCCAGTTGCAGTGGCGCGGACCGTTCGCCGACGACCACCGCCACGCTGCAGCAGCCGGCGAGCAGGCCGAGCCCGCTGACCACCCAGGTCGCCACCCGGACACCGTTGCGACCGGTCAGCAGCCCCAGGGCCAGGCCGGCGAGCAACGGCGCGGAGAGCACCGCCACCACCGCCGACAGCACCGCGGACGCGCGGAGCAGAGTCACCACGTCGTCGATCTGCTCCGGGCTCGCCGAGGTGTCGCGGGCGGCGGAGCGGAACGCGTCGACCGTGCCGCCCAGCACCACCAGGTCGACCACTGCGTACGCGAGCGCGGCGACAGCCATCACCGACAGCACGGTCACGGCCGACAGGACGGCGGCGGGCCGGCGGGCCGGTGCCGATTCCGGGTACGACACGACGAATCCCTCCGGTAGGCGTCGGGTTGCAACCTACTCGGAGGGATCGTCGGCGTCGTGCTTATCGAGCCGTCAGCTGGTCGGCGGCGGGTTTGACCCGGGCCGGTCCGTTGGCGGCGTGTCGTCCGGCCGGTTCGCGGTCGGTGGCGGCGGGTAGCTCGGCTCCCCACTCGACGGATAACCCGGCTCAGCCGATGCCTGCGGATAACCCGGCTGACCGGGCGCCTGCGGGTGGCCCGGGTAGCTGGCGCCCGGGGTGGGCGGCTCCCAGCCCGCGGTGGGCTTGCGGAAGAACGGGTTGGCCTTGGGCAGCGCCAGCAGGACCAGCGCCGCGATCAGCGCGATCAGGCTGAGCACGCCGAGCAGGAGGCTGACCGGGGTGACCCAGGAGGGCAGGGCCTCCTCCAGGCGGCGCTGGATCTCCTCGGGGCTCGGCCCGTCGCCGGTGGTCCCGCCACCGGTGTTGAAGCCGCCGGCCGCGTTGCTGAGCAGGCCACCGCCCACGCAGCAGACCATGATGCCGCCGACGATCCAGGTGGTGATCCGGGCGCCGTTGCGGCCCTGGTTGTTGAACAGGGCCAGCACGCCCAGCACGACCGCGAGCAGCAGCAGGACGATGCTCCCGCCGATGCCGACGACGGCGAAGACGTCGGCCACCTGGTCACCATCGGTGGCGCTGTCCGCGTACGCCGCACGGAGCGCGTCCCGCGTCTTGCCGAAGGTGCTGAGCGTGATGATCAGACTGATCACCTGGAGCGCCAGGAACAGGAAGAGCAGGTAACTGGAAATCGACACAATGGATGGCCGCTGACGGGCCGGCGTGCTCTGGGAATCGACCACGATTCTCCTTCCCTAAGATCGCGCCCACACCGTATCGACAACCGGCCAGTTCGGCATGCCGTGACGAGCCCGGCGCGTCCGCCCGGTCCGGCTCGGTGGCGTCAGGAACGGGGCGGGAGGATCGCCAGGTCGGCGGGGTCGAGCAGGTCACCGCGGGCGACCTGCCAGCCCTCTTCGCCGTACGCCTCGAAGGAGAGCCGCGCGGCGGCACCGGACTGGTAGTCGTGGTAGCGCATCGTCCCGGTCGACGGCAACTCGGTCTCTCCGGTGGCGGTGTAACGCGCCTGCCCGGTCTCGGCCCACGTGTAGCGCCGCCCGCCGAGTTCGATGGTCGGGGCGCCCGGGGTGACGGTCGCGCCCGGTTCGGCGGTCCAGAACACCAGCTCGAGTTCGAGGCCGGCCTCCACGGAGAGCCGGTGGCGGGTGCCGGAGTCGCCGTCGAGGAGGTGCTGCACCCAACTCCAGTCGCCCTCGACCAGACGGATCGTGGCTCTCACCGCGTACTCCCGCTCGCGGATCCGCACGCTGTCGCCCGGGGTCAGGCGGAGCGGGCCGTCGCGCGGTGGCTCCGCCGGCTGGCCGTCCGGCCGGCCCGTCGGCCGTCGGCGTGCCCACACGACGACCACGACCACCGCGAGTACGGCAACAGCCGCCACCAGGCACGTCACCAGCGTGTCCACCCGACCACCTCCCCAGGTACGTCGGCGCAGACGGTAACAACCCTCGGCACCAGGAAGGCCCGCGCTGTGGCCGACAGCTCAGCTGACGGAGGCTGTCGGGTGCGTCCGCCGGTGGCATCGCCGGCGGGCCGGTCGGACGCGGCGCGGTGGCCGGCGGGCTCACGGCTCGCAACGTCCGGCGCGTTGCCGGCGACCGGCACGACCAGTCGGGTGGCACCGACCGGCAAATGGATCATGCTGCGGCGAGCCGCCGGCTGGCGTAGGTGCCCAGGGTTTCGCGGTCCATCACGCAGCCGACGAAGGTGGTGAACTCGCTCGGGTCGTCCCGCAGCGACGTCCAGGCCGCTCGGGCCACCTCCGGGTCGACCCGCTCCAGCAGCGTGGCCGCGTACGCCCGGCCGGCGGGTGTGCCGTCTGCCAGCACCCGGTCGAGCTGGCGGCGTACCTCCTCGGGGTGGTCGCCGAGGGCCGCCTCGACCCGGTGGTACGCCTCGGTCACCGGCAACAGCGTGCCCGCGATCCCCACCCCACCAAAGGCGAGCGTGTCAGCCGCCACCAACTCGTCGACAGCGGCGCCCAATTCGCGCTCCCAAGCCTTCCGCATCCCAAACATGCCTCCACCCTTTCCCCGTCCGCACCCACTCCACCCCGTTGATCAAGAGGTTTGCGCCATGAGCGGACTCTCTCCTGACACAGCCATCGTGTTCAGGCGCCAGATGGTGGGGTCAGTAGCCGCGCCACTCCGTGCGGGCGTAGTCGAGGAC
>NZ_QGSY01000088.1 GCF_003857035.1 Micromonospora arida | reverse complement strand
GGCCGAGGCTGCTCACGCTGGCGGGCGAATGGCGGGGCAACGGTGGCCGGTGGCCTGCGGGCGGATGCCGGGTGCCGAACGTCCGGCGGCGGGCGTGATGGTGGGCGAGGAAGACGCGCCCGCCCGCGTGCCGGTCGATGCGGGCGCGTGGCGGTGGCCGGTGCGGGCGGACCGGATCGAATGCGGGGAATGCTCGGAGCGGATGCCGGTTGCGCCGTTGACTGCGCTCACCGAGATTGCCGATGCGTTGGCCGAACACACGCGCGTCTGTCGCGCCTTCTCCTGACCCTGAAACGACAAACCCCCGGTACCCATGAGGGCACCGGGGGTTTGCTGTGCGGGGCGTCAGGCAGCGGGGGCCAGAGTCACGCCGCTGACGCTGCCGGACAGGGTGGCGGCGGTGGCGGTGTCGGGGACCGTAACGGTGATCTTCACGTCGGCGGGGGTGCCGGTGCTGATGGTGCTCCCGATCTTCGCGGGCGAGTCGGAGGCGAAAGCGGCCGTGAGCTGCGTACCGAAATCAACCCCGGTGATCTTCGCGGACGGGGCGTCCCCCGGGGCGGCAATGCGAGCGGTGAACGTCAACGTTGCGCCGGGGTAAGCCGATCCGACGTTGAGCGCCAGCGACGAACCGGAGGCGGTCACGGTCGGATTCACCATGCCGTCCGACGCAACAACGGTGACGTTCGCCCACGTGTAGGTCGGCGTCGATTTGATCTGGCCGCTGATCTGACGTCGTGTTTGCCGATGGTTGTCTCGTCGCGCATAGCGTGGAAGAATCCTTCTAAAAGGCCGGGAGGGCGTGTGATCAAAACCATCGCGGATTTCTTGCATGCGCTGATGCAGCGAGAAGCTGAAGAGCTTCAAGGTTTGGCAATCCCTCACGGCCCTACTATTGGCGATATGTACGAAGGCCTTACGCAAGAAATCTTAACGATGGCATTGCCTGGCAACCTGGGACTTCGTGTCGTCTCGGGATTCGTCGAAGATGGAAGAGGTGCCCTGTCTGGTCAGATCGACTGCATGCTAGTGGTCGGAACTGGCCGAAAAATCCCGCGACTGGAACGCTACATCTGGCACATCAAAGACGTGATCGCCGTACTCGAAATCAAGAAGAACCTATACAGCAGGGAGTTGGCCGACGCGTTCGATCATCTGGAGACAGTACACGCGGTCGGTGTCGCTTACGTAAAGTCGGGGGACGCTTACGAGACGATGAATATAGGTGGCACCCTGATGAACCGTGCGTTCAGCCAGATTACAGGCCACCTCGCACCCAATGCGGACAACTATCTCACCGAGTTTCCGAAGGCACCACCTTTTGATCGTGCAGTCTATTCCGCTCTTCTGAATGAGCGCGCCGGCACAATCAGAGTAGTATTTGGCTACCGAGGCTTCAAAAACGAGAAAAACTTCAGGGATGCCCTATACGAGGTGCTCGCTGCGAGATCGGGAAGGCGAGGGATAGGGATCGCGGGATTTCCACAACTCGTTGTTTCGGGGCGGCATGTACTTGTTAAAGCCAATGGAATGCCCTACGCTGCCCGTTCCACCGTTCATGGCCAGTGGAACTTCTACGCGACGACTGAAGTGACAAACCCACTGATGATCCTACTTGAATTGATCTGGACCCGAATCGGTGAAGACTTCACATTGCGTGGGCAGTGGGGGGACGATCTAGACGTCGAAGTTATGCACCTATTTATGTCTGCACGGCTCGAACAAATAGGAGATACGCAGGGTTGGGGCGTTACGCCTCACCTGGCTTCGAGTGAAGCGTTGAAGCGAACATCGAGCGTTCGGCCATGGCAGCCGGTCATTCTCGATGAGGATCAAGCCACGGTGCTCGCAGTCATACTTAAGGTGGGGCATTTTGACTTCGCGAGCGTCGAGGTCTGGCGGTGGTCTGCTGGCAGAGGGCTTGACCTCGATGCTTTGCAGAAGGAATTGCTCGCGAGTCGCCTTGTAGCAATGGACGGATCGCGAATGGAACTAATTACGGAAAACTGCAAAGTCTTGGCGTTGCCGGATGGACGCTTCGCCGCCGAGGATGACAATACAGGCAGGCTTACGAGATGGGCGCGCGCCAAATACGGTGCCAACTTCATTGAGCCAGAGCAGGATTAGGTTGGAGATGCACCTGTCATAGAGCGTCGTTACCTTTCTTGTCTGTAGTCAGGTTCTAGCCGCGAGGCCAGGGCCTCAACATTGCTGGCCCTGGGCGGGATCGTCAGGGCGGCTCATGCGGCATGGTCCCGGCGGCGCATGTAGCGCTTGACGGTGGCGTGAATGCGGTGATTCTCGCGGCGGCACGGCCGGCACAGCCGGCGGAAGCCGTCAAGGGTCCGCCGGTCGCGGCCGAACGACGACAACGGGCGGTCAGTGCCGCACTGCGGGCACTGCTTTGTGGTCACGTAAGGGCCTTTCGTCGGTTGGCGCGGTGGATGTCGACAGCGCGGGCCACAGAGTCGGCGCTGTACGTCGCTTGCCAGGCGACCGAACGGACGGCCAATTCGTCGCGTAGTTCGCGCTCGGCAATGGCGGCCAACTTCTCGGGATCATCGCCATAAATGGGCGGGCGGCCCGGCATAATAAGGCGGTGCGGCCGGTCAATCATATGAGACAGTTCTTTATGGCTACCAATTTCTGCACGCTCGGCAACCCATTCCATAGCGACCGTGGTGCTCGTTAGTGCCTTTATATCAAGCGTGGAGACGACCGCATTAGCGCTCGGCCACTGGCCAACCTTCCGCCATTGTTGGCCATTTCCGCTAATGTGCCGCATGGTCAGGCGGGAGCGGCGGCCGGCAAGCTGGGCGAGTCGGGTAGCGGTCGCGGAATCGACGCCGGAACCCTCGCGGGCACCTCCATGATTGTTCGCAGACATATCTTTCCCCTATCAAATTGACTTTTTTGATCTTTTGGTAATTGCCGACAATTTCGGGCTGACTTGAAAGCGCCATGCCTACCGGG
>NZ_QGSY01000025.1 GCF_003857035.1 Micromonospora arida | reverse complement strand
CCTCGCGGGCATGAGGATCGGCATTGTGGGGGCCACCGGCCAGGTCGGTGGCGTGATGCGGCAGGTGCTGACGGAGCGGAAGTTCCCGGCGGAGCAGGTGCGGTTGTTCGCCTCGGCGCGGTCCGCCGGGCGTACGTTGCCGTGGCGCGACGGTGAGGTGACCGTCGAGGACGCAGCGACCGCGGACTACTCCGAGCTGGACATCGTGCTCTTCTCGGCCGGTAAGGGCACGGCCCGGGAGTTGGCGCCACGAGTCGCCGAGGCCGGCGCCGTGGTGATCGACAACTCGTCGGCGTTCCGGATGGACCCGCAGGTGCCGCTGGTGGTCGCCGAGGTCAACCCGCACGCCGCCCTGGACCGCCCGAAGGGCATCATCGCCAACCCCAACTGCACCACCATGGCCGCGATGCCGGTGCTGCGTCCGCTGCACGCCGAAGCTGGCCTGGTGGGCCTGGTCGTCTCCACCTACCAGGCGGTCTCCGGCGCCGGGCTGGCCGGCGTCGCCGAGCTGGACGAGCAGGTCCGCAAGGTGGCCGAGCACGCCGCCGGGCTGGCCTTCGACGGGTCGGCCGTGGAGTTCCCCGCGCCGCGCTCGTTCACCCAGCCGATCGCCTTCAACGTCCTCCCGCTGGCCGGTTCGATCGTCGACGACGGCTCGTTCGAGACCGACGAGGAGCAGAAGCTCCGCAACGAGAGCCGCAAGATCCTGGAGATCCCCGACCTGAAGGTCTCCGGCACCTGTGTCCGGGTGCCGGTCTTCACCGGGCACTCGCTCCAGATCAACGCCCGGTTCGCCCGACCGATCACCCCGCAGCGCGCCCACGAACTGCTGGCCGACGCGCCCGGGGTGGCACTGACCGACGTCCCGACGCCGCTGCAGGCCGCCGGCCAGGACCCGACCTACGTGGGCCGGATCCGCGCCGACGAGACCGTCGAGTACGGGCTGGCCCTGTTCTGCTCCAACGACAACCTGCGCAAGGGCGCCGCGCTGAACGCGGTGCAACTCGCCGAGCTGGTCGCCGCCGAGCGCCGCTGACCGGCACGGTCGAACTCTCACCGAGCCCTCGCCGTCCGTCGGCGAGGGCTCGGTGCCGTTCCGGGTGGTCGCCCTGCCGTTCCGGGTGGTCGGCCGCGGCGGCCGGCAGGTCGTGCTTGGATGGGTCGGAGACGATCGTCCAACCTGGAGGACACCATGCCGGATGACGGCACCCAGCAGGCGTTGACCGATCTGGTGGCCGGCCGCTCGATGGGTGTGCTCGCCACCATCAAGCGGGACGGACGTCCGCAGCTGTCCACGGTGCTCTACTCCTTCGACCGGAACGCGGGCCTGATCCGGGTCTCGGTCACCGACGGCCGTGCCAAGACCGCCAACCTGCGCCGCGACCCGCGTGCCAGCTTCCACGTCAGCAGCGAGGACGGCTGGGCGTACGCGGTGGTCGAGGGTCGCGCCGAACTGACCCCGCCGGCCACCCAACTCGACGACGAGACTGTCGAGGAGTTGGTGGCGCTCTACCGGGGGCTGAGCGGTGAACACCCCGACTGGGACGAGTACCGCCAGGCCATGGTCGACGAGGGACGGATCGTGCTACGCCTGCACGTCGAGCGGCTCTACGGGATGCCGCCTCGGGGCTGACCCGCCCACAGCCGATCAGCCCGGCTCGATCACGGTCACGCCGGGCCACCGCTGCGCCGGCCGGTGCCGGGCCAACCGCTGCCGCGACCCGGCCACGTCCACCCTTGTCGGGTTGTGCCGCCACACCCCGGCCAGCAGATCCGTCAGGCCGTACGGGGCGCAGACCCTGAGCCGGCCGGCCGAGTCCAGACTGACGGCCACCGCTGTCGCGTACTCCGGCCAGGTGGCGACCGCCTCGGCAACGCTTCGGTACGGCTCGATCGGGTCGCCGCCGAACTTGGCCGCGTACCAGGTGTGCACCGCCGCCTGGTTGCGCGCCTGCCACGGCGGCTGCGGCCACATCGCCGCCAGCCGGGCGGTGGCCCGGTCGTCGTCGGCGCGGGTCAGCCTCGTCGGGTCGAAGAAGACCACGTCCACGTCGCGGACCCGCGCCGGGTCGAACCCGTCGCCGTGCCGCTCGCCCCACACCAGGTCGCGCAGGGCGCCCGCGCCGATCCAGGCGTCCGGCAGCTCGGAATCACGCACCACGGTCAGCGCCCGGGTCAGCCAGTTGCTGCCGGAAACCAGTTCCCGCAGCTCCTCCTCGCCCGTCATCATCCGCCCACGATAGGCAGCACAGCCGACGCGCGCCGTCGGTAGGCGGGTGTGCCGCCCGTCGACGGGTATACCGCCCTGCTTGCCGTTGCGGCCTGCTTCTGCCGTCGCGGGATGTCGGGGAGGGGGTGGGCGATGGGCGCCGGCACGAGCAGCGACGAGGCCGGCCCTGCGGGCCCGATTCTGCTGCCTCTACGAACTGCGACGCCTGCGACACCCGTGTCGATGGGCCGGGGCCGTATGCGTTACCCCCTCCCGGGCGGCGGGTAGACGGGCGGTGCCGACACCGAGAGGGGAGCACCATGACAACGGTCGGAGAGTTCATGACGACCCGGTTGGTGACGATGGACGGCAACGACACGCTCATCGCCGCCGCGCAGGAGATGCGTGACAGCGCGATCGGCGATGTGGTGGTGACCGACGGCGACAGTGTGGTCGGCATCGTCACGGACCGGGACATCACGGTCCGAGGTGTCGCGGAGAACATGGACCCGGGCTCGACCCGGTTGAGCCAGATCACCACTCGCGACGTGATCACGGTGAGTCAGTACGACGATGCCGTGGCCGCCGCGGACCTGATGCGGACGTACGCCGTACGCCGCCTTCCGGTGATCGACGACGGGCGCCTGATCGGCCTGGTGTCGATGGGTGACCTCGCGGTCGAGCGCGAACCGCAGTCGGTCCTGGCCGACATCAGCGCCGACGACCCGAACAACTGACCCGTCCGCCGCGGCACGCGCCGGCTCTCCCGTCCGGGAGGGCCGGTGCTGTGGTGTTTCCACCCCCTCGGTGATCAAGAGCTTCGCGTCAGGACACGCCGATAACGGTGACGCAAACCTCTTGATCACCGAGGGGGTGGAAACAC
>NZ_QGSY01000029.1 GCF_003857035.1 Micromonospora arida | reverse complement strand
CCCACCCGGGCGCCCACCCAGAAGGATCAACAGGTTCACCCCGTTGCCGAGCAGGACCACCCCGAGCAGGATCCGGGTCAGGCTGCGCTCCAACAGCAGGATCACCCCGCACCCGAACAGCACCGCGACGGCCAGCACCAGCACCAGCGTCGGCCGCGCACCGCTCGACGTCACTGTTTCGCCTCTGTTCGCGACTGCGGGGCTCGCAAACCCGGCTCACTCCTCGCGCTCACGACCGGTCCCCCTTGTTGACGGCCAGACCACCCGCGGCCGTTCCGGTGGCCTCGATGTGCCGGTCCACCTCGGCGCCGAGGCTGCGCAGGATGTCCAGCACCAACCCGATCACGACCAGGTACACACCGATGTCGAAGAAGAGCGACGTGACCAGGTGGACGTCGCCGATCAGCGGCAGGGCCCGGTCGACCTTGGCGCTCTCCAGCACCGACCCGCCGAGCAGCAGCGCCACCAGGCCGGTGCCCACCGCCATGGCCAGCCCGGCGCCGAGGATCGGACCGGCACCGACCGGCGCCGCCTCGGTCAGCTCGTACCGACCGCCGGCCAGATAGCGGACCACCAGGGCGAGACCCGCCACCAGACCGCCGGCGAAGCCACCGCCTGGCGCGTTGTGCCCGGAGAAGAGCAGGAAGAGGGAGAACAGCACCACGGTGTGGAAGATCAGCCGGATGACCACCTCCAATACGATCGAGCGGCGCTCCTCGTAGAGGGTGGGACCGCCGCGCAGCCACACCGGCCGGCCGGATTCGACCACCCGCTGATCGGACTCCGGCCGGCGCGGTCGCGGCCCGGTCCGGGACCGCTCGAAGATCAGGCTGGCCACCCCGGTCGCGGCCACCACCAGCACCGACAGCTCGCCCATGGTGTCCCAGGCCCGGATGTCGACAAGGGTCACGTTGACCACGTTTCGGCCGTACCCCTCCAGCACCGCCAGGTCCGGGAAGGCCGCACTGATGTCCGGTGCCCGACGGGAGCCGACGGCGGTGAGGGCCAGCCCGGCGGCCACCATCCCCACCGCCACCCCGATCGCCCGACGGACCCAGCGGGTACGCCGCAACGGACGGGCCGAGAACCGCTCCGGCAGGCGCCGCAGCACCAGCACGAAGACCGCGATCGTCGCGGTCTCCACAAGGAACTGGGTGAGCGCCAGGTCGGGCGCGCCGTGCAGGACGAAGAGCATCGCGGTGCCGTACCCGGTCATTCCCACCAGCAGCATCGCGGTCAGACGACGGCGGGCACCGACCGCCAGCACAGCGGCGACCGCGATCACCAGGACGACCACCGGTTGCAGCGCGCTGTCCCAGAGCGGAATCCGGGCCCGCCAGGGGCTCGCGGAGAGCATCGCCGCACCGGGCACCAGCACCAGGGTGACGAGGATGATGCCCAGATACTGCGGCAGGGAACCGCGCTGGGTCGCGCCGGTGACCTCGATGGCCAGCCGGTCGAACCGGCCCACGACCCACTCGTACCCCTGGTTGCCCCTTACCGGTGACCGCAGCCGGGCCAGCACCGGGGCGAGTGGCCCGCGCACGGCGAAGAGCAGGCCGCCGCCGACAAGCGCCAGCACGGACAGGCCGAGCGCCGGGGTCGGCCCGGACCAGAGCGCCAGGTGCGCGTCGACCCCACCGAGCAGATCGGCGTACGGGCGCAGCAGCTCGTCCAGCACACTCGCGGCCGGGCCGGCGAGCAGACCGATTCCGGCGAGCACCGCTGGCGGGACCAGCAGCGACGCGGCGATGGGGACCGGCTGGACCGGTTCCACCCCCGGCCGGTCGGCGAACGCGCCCCAGAGGAAGCGGGCGCTGTACGCGACGGTGAGCACCGTCCCGGCGACCAGGCCGGTGAGGAGCGCCGGCTGATCGGTGAACGCCCCGAACACGGCCTCCTTGGACACGAAGCCGACCAGCGGCGGCACCCCGGCCATCGACGCCGCGGCCAGCACCGCGACCACGAACAACGGCCGGGACCAGTGCCGCAGCCCGGACAGCTCGCGCAGGTCACGGGTGCCGGCACTGTGATCGATGATGCCGACGACCAGGAACAGCGCCGCCTTGAACAGTGCGTGCGCCAGGAGCATCGCGGTGCCGGCCAGCGCGGCGTCCGGGGTGCCCGAGCCGGTCACCGCCACCAGCAGGCCGAGCTGGCTGACCGTCCCGTACGCCAGCAGCAGCTTCAGATCGGTCTGCCGCAACGCGGCCCAACCGCCGAGCAGCATGGTGGCCACGCCGGCGATCTGCACCAGCGGTCGCCACGGACCGACCGTGGCGAGCGCCGGTGCGAGCAGCCCGACCAGGTAGACGCCGGCCTTGACCATGGCGGCGGCGTGCAGGTACGCGCTGACCGGCGTGGGTGCCGCCATCGCGGCCGGCAGCCACGAGCTGAACGGCAGCACCGCCGACTTGGACAGGGCACCGGCCAGGATCAGCAGCACGGCGCCCACCAGGTACCCGCCGCCGGGCAGCGGCTGCGCGCTGATCTCCGACCAGCGGTAGGTGCCGGCGTGCTGGCCCAGCATGATGAACCCGACAAGCATGGCGAGGCCGCCCAGCGTGGTGACGGTCAACGCCTGCGCCGCCGCCCAGCGGCTGGACCGCCGTTCGGTGCTGTGCCCGATCAGCAGGTACGAGAAGATCGTGGTCAGCTCCCAGCCGACGTAGAGCAGCAGCAGGTCGTCGGCGAAGACCAGGACGAGCATCGCGCCCGCGAAGGCGACCAGGACCGCGGCGAACTGCGCCAGCCCGGTGGAGCCGGCACTGAAGTAGCGGGCGCTGTAGACCAGCACCAGCGCGCCGACGCCGCCGATCAGCAGCGTCATCAGCCAGGACAGCGTGGTGAGGCGCAACGCGATGTCGAGACCCAACTGCCCGATCCACGGGTACGTCTCGACCACTGCCCCGCCGTCGCTGACGGCCGGTGTGCGGGCCAGCGCCCAGCAGAAGGCGGCAGCCGGCGCGAGCGCCAGCGGGTAGCACGCACGCGGACCCCACCAGCGGACTAGCAGGGGCGCGGCGAGGGCCGCCACAAGATGGAGGATGAGCAGTACCAGCACCTGCGCTCCCGATCGACATGGCCGACGCCCGTGGCAGCGGTGGCGCCTAGCAGAGATCAGACGCCAGTTC
>NZ_QGSY01000026.1 GCF_003857035.1 Micromonospora arida | reverse complement strand
GGGCTCGGAGATGTGTATAAGGGACAGGGGTGGGTTCTCGGCTTGGGCCAGGGCCGCCGCCAGGGGGGCCAGGTCGGCGGTGTCCAGGGAGCTGACGGTGATGCGCAGGGCCGGCGGGGCGGCGATGCGGTAGAGCGCGCCGGGGGCCACCGCCCAGCCGGCGTCGCGGAGCGCGGTCACCGTGCTGGTCTCGTCCGCGACCGGCAGCCAGACGTTGATGCCGCTGCGACCATGCGCGGTCAGGCCGTGCTCGGCCAGCGCGGCGAGCAGCCCTTCGCGGCGCTGCTCGTAGCTCTGCGCCGCCCGCTGCACCAACTCGGTGACGGCCGGGTCCCGCCACAGGGCGAGCACCAGGCGTTGCAGCACTGTGGAGACCCAGCCG
This sequence comes from Micromonospora arida, assembly GCF_003857035.1. Classification (GTDB taxonomy): domain Bacteria; phylum Actinomycetota; class Actinomycetes; order Mycobacteriales; family Micromonosporaceae; genus Micromonospora; species Micromonospora arida. The sequence goes on along the minus strand of NZ_QGSY01000026.1, from coordinate 2,972 downwards.
GCCCCGACCCGGGTACGACCGCTCACCCGGGCCACCGTCGTCTCGTCGCCGACCAGCACCGCCATCCGCAGGTCCGGGCCGAAGGGCTTGCTCACCGAACGGAGGAAGGCCCAACTCGCTGTCGCACCGGCGAGCGGGTGCAGGGGTACGCGGGCCAGTTCGGCCGCGTGGTCGTCCTCGATCAGCAGCAGGTCCCGGCGGCCGGCGAGCAGCGTCCGCAGCGCCTCGGCGCGGGCCGCGGAGACGGCGGCGCCGGTCGGATTCTGCGCCCGGCTGGTGACGATCAGCGCCCGCGCTCCGGCGGCGAGCGCCGCCGCCACCCCGGCGACCAGCGGCCCCTCGTCGTCCACCGGTACGCCGATCGGGCGCAGGCCCAGCGCGGCGACCAGGTCGAGCAGATTGGCCCAGCCCGGGTCCTCGACCGCCACCGCGTCGCCGGGGCGCAGGTGGGCGCCGAGCAGCCGCTCGATGCCGTCCAGCGCACCGCCGGTGAGCGTCAACTCCCCGGCCGGTACGCCGTCGGCGCGCAGCCGGGCGCGGGCGGCCTCGGCCAGTTCGGGCAGCACTCCGGCATCGGAGTAGCCGACCGACAGGCCGTTCTCGGTGGCGAGCGCCGCCAGGTGCGGGCCCAGCGGGGGCAGCAGACGGGGGTCGGGTTCACCCCGGGACAGGTCTCGGGCGCCGGGCAACGGTGGGGGGCGCAGCGCGGAGCGGCGGGCGGCCACCGGCGGGCGGGGGCGTACCCGGGTGCCGTGCCGACCAGCGGTGGCGAGCAGGCCACGTTGGCGTAGCTCCTGGTAGGCACGGGCGACGGTGGCGGGGCTGACCCCCAACTCGGCGGCGAGTGCCCGCACGGGCGGCAGGGCAGCCCCCGGTGACAGGGCGCCGGTACGGATGCCGGACTCGATGCTGGCCGAAATCTCGACGGCTGTCGTACCGGTGAGCTGATAGTGTGCTGACACAAATCAGAGATTGTACTAGAACAAAGGGGCGCGCGCATGTATCCACCCACCGCCCGGACCACACCCCACCGCTCCCGCGACAAGATGAGCTACGACCAGGCCGCCGCCCACGCCGTCCTCGACGAGGCGTACGACTGCGCACTCAGCTTCACCGTCGACGGCCAGCCACGGGTGCTGCCCACCCTGCACGTCCGCATCGACGACACGCTCTACCTGCACGGCTCCACAGGCAGTCGGCCGCTGCTCGCCGCCCGGGGTGACGACGGGTTGCCGGTCTGCGTCGCGGTGACAGTGCTCGACGGGCTGGTCTACGCCCGTTCCCAGTTCCACCACAGCGCCAACTACCGCTCGGTCGTCGCGCACGGCACCGCCCGACTGGTCACCGACGAGCGGGAGAAGCTCGCCATGCTCACCGCGCTGGTCGAGAAGGTCGGCGCGGGACGCAGCACCGCCACTCGTCCGCCCAGCCGTCGCGAGTTGGCCGAGACCGCCGTCCTGGCGCTGCCACTGCGCGAGGTGTCCGTCCGGGCCCGCACGGGCGGGGTCCGCGAGGACGAGGCCGACCTGGACCTGCCGCACTGGGCCGGAGTGCTGCCGCTGCGACTGACCGCCGGGGCACCCGAGCCGGACGCCGGGGTCACCGCGCCGCTGCCGGCGTACCTGCGGACGCCCCGCACGCCCTGGCACGACCCGGTGCAATTGCACGGCGAGCACGTTCGGCTGGAGCCGCTGGACCTCGCGCACACCGACGAGTTGCACGCCGCCACCGCGGACCCCGTGGTGTGGCGGCACCTCAGCGTCGCGCCGCCCACCGCCCCCGCCGAAACCGCCGAGGTGATCGGCGCCGCCCTGGCCGCCCAGCACCGGGGCGAGCGGGTGGCCTGGGTGCAGCGGTGCGCGGCGACCGGGGCGGTGGTGGGCAGCACCTCCTACTACGACATAGACCCGGAGCGGCGGGCGGTGGCGATCGGACACACCTTCCTCGGCCGGCCCTGGTGGCGTACCGGGATCAACACCGAGGCGAAGTTGCTGCTGCTCAGTCGGGCCTTCGACGACCTGGGCGCGGTACGGGTCGCCTGGCACACCGACATCCGCAACGTTCGCTCCCAGGCGGCCATCGAACGGCTCGGCGCGACCCGGGAAGGGGTGCTGCGGATGCACCGGCAACGCCCGGACGGCTCCTGGCGGGACACCGTGCAGTACGCGATGACCGTCGACGAGTGGCCGAACGCACAGGCCAGGCTGCGAGAAAGACTTCTGCGGACGGCACCGGTGGCGTGATGATGGCGGGCGTGCTGGGGATCACCGACATCTGGACGTACGTACTGGGCACCGTGGCCATCATCCTGCTGCCCGGGCCGAACTCACTCTTCGTGCTCTCGACCGCCGCCAAACGAGGCGTCGCGGTCGGCTACCGGGCCGCCGCGGGCGTGTTCGTCGGCGACGGGGTGCTGATGTTCCTCTCCGCCGCCGGGGTGGCGTCGTTGCTCAAGGCGTACCCGCCGCTGTTCATGGTGATCAAGTACGCCGGTGCCGCGTACCTCGGTTATGTCGGGGTGACCATGCTGCTCGGCGCCGTGCGGCGCTGGCGCGACCGCAACGACCCGAGCACGCCGCGGCTCATCGACGCCGCGGAACCGGCGGCGATGCGCAGCCCGTTCCGCAAGGCGCTGGTGATCAGCCTGCTGAACCCGAAGGCGATCCTGTTCTTCATCTCGTTCTTCATCCAGTTCGTCGACCCCGGTTACGCCTGGCCGGCACTGTCGTTCCTGCTGCTCGGGCTGATCGCGCAGGTGACCAGCGCGCTCTACCTGACCGCGTTGATCTTCGCGGGCACCTTCCTGGCCGCCCAGTTCCGCCAACGCCGCCGCCTGGCGGCCGGTGGCACCACCGCCGTGGCCGCCCTCTTCCTGGCCTTCAGCCTCAAGCTGGCCACCGCCAGCGCCGGCTAGTCCGTCGCGATCTTGCACTTTCGGTCGTCGTAACGAGCACTCTGAGCCGGTTTGTCGC
>NZ_QGSY01000115.1 GCF_003857035.1 Micromonospora arida | reverse complement strand
CTGTGGGCGCGGCCGGGGTGGGCCGGCCGTGCTGATCGGGCCCGGGTGTGTCGCCCGCCCCCGTTGCCTGTTCCGCCGCACCGGCTGGGGCGGCTCCCCCGCCACCGCTCCCGCCGGACTGCGGATCGAACGCGCACGCTCCCGCGCCGACCAGCACGACCACCACGAGGGCAACCAGCCGGGAAGTGATCCGGACATGCTCCATGGGCCCTCCCCAGACAGTCGTCCCTTTACTAGACGTTCGTGAGTGCCGTCACGGTTGCGCCCGGTGAGCATCTTTCTTCCGCCGTCCTGCATCGTGCAACACTGGATGGTCGACCAGCAGCGGGTATGCGACCCGTTTCGGCCGGTCGGCCAACCGAGGAGAGGACGCTGGCGTGAGCGGTGGACCACTGATCGTGCAGTCGGACAAGACCCTGCTGCTGGAGATCGACCACCCCGACGCGCAGGCCTGCCGAATGGCGATCGCGCCGTTCGCGGAGCTGGAACGCTCGCCGGAGCACGTGCACACCTACCGGCTGACCCCGCTGGGTCTGTGGAACGCCCGCGCGGCGGGGCACGACGCCGAGGGTGTCGTGGATTCGCTGCTCAAGTACTCCCGCTACCCGGTGCCGCACGCGCTGCTGGTGGACGTGGCCGAGACGATGGACCGGTACGGCCGGCTCCAGCTCGCCAACGACCCGGCGTACGGGCTGGTGCTGCGCGCACTGGACCGGCTGGTGCTGATCGAGGTGGCCAAGAGCAAGAAGCTCGCCGGGATGCTCGGCGACAAGATTGACGACGACACCATCCGGGTGCACCCGTCCGAGCGTGGCCGGCTCAAGCAGGCACTGCTCAAGCTGGGTTGGCCGGCGGAGGACCTGGCCGGTTACGTCGACGGCGAGGCGCACCCGATCGAGCTGGCCGAGGCCGGCAAGGACGGGCGCAAGCCGTGGACGCTGCGCTCGTACCAGCGGGAGGCCGTCGAGGCGTTCTGGGCCGGCGGGTCGGGGGTGGTGGTGCTGCCCTGCGGCGCCGGCAAGACCCTGGTCGGCGCGGCGGCGATGGCCGAGGCGAAGGCGACCACCCTGATCCTGGTCACCAACACGGTCGCCGGCCGGCAGTGGAAGCGGGAGCTGATCGCCCGCACCTCGCTGACCGAGGAGGAGATCGGCGAGTACTCCGGCGAGCGCAAGGAGATCCGGCCGGTCACCATCGCCACGTACCAGGTGCTCACCTCGCGGCGCGGCGGCGCGTTCACCCACCTGGACCTGTTCGGGGCCCGCGACTGGGGCCTGGTGGTCTACGACGAGGTGCACCTGCTGCCCGCGCCGATCTTCCGGTTCACCGCGGACCTCCAGGCTCGCCGCCGGCTGGGCCTCACCGCGACTCTGGTACGCGAGGACGGCCGCGAGGGTGACGTGTTCAGCCTGATCGGGCCCAAGCGGTACGACGCGCCGTGGAAGGACATCGAGTCGCAGGGCTGGATCGCACCGGCCGAGTGCACCGAGGTCCGGGTGACGCTGACGGACGCGGAGCGGATGTCGTACGCGACGGCGGAGGCGGAGGAGCGGTACCGGATGGCGGCGACCGCCCGCACCAAGCTGCCGGTGGTCAAGGCGCTGGTCGACCGGCACCCGGACGACCAGGTGCTGGTGATCGGCGCGTACATCGACCAGCTGCACCAGCTCGGCGAGTACCTCGACGCGCCGATCATCCAGGGTTCGACCACCAACAAGGAGCGGGAGCGGCTGTTCGACGCGTTCCGGTCCGGCTCGCTGCGAACCTTGGTCATCTCGAAGGTCGGCAACTTCTCCATCGACCTGCCCGAGGCGGCGGTGGCGATCCAGGTGTCGGGGACGTTCGGGTCACGCCAGGAGGAGGCGCAGCGGCTCGGTCGGGTGCTGCGGCCGAAGGCCGACGGCCGGCAGGCGCACTTCTACACTGTGGTGTCCCGGGACACGATCGACACGGAGTACGCGGCACACCGGCAGCGCTTCCTCGCCGAGCAGGGGTACGCGTACACGATCGTCGACGCTGACGACGTCCTCGGCCCGAAGCTACCGACCGTCGACTGACCCGCGCCGCCTTGATCGACTCGGTTTTCCGGAAGTCGCGGTGTCCGGGGCGTTGTGATGCCCCGGTTTCCTGGAAACCGAGTCGATCAGCGCGGTAGGCGCGGGCGCGGCGCGGGCGCGGGATGTCTCTCGCGCTCGCTATGGAGCTGATGTCGTAGACGAATCAGTCGCCCGGCGTGGGGCCGCCAGCACCGACCATCTGTCGCCCTGCGCCCGACGCACGCTCCTGCCCGGCGGCCGGTGACCTCAGCGCGCGCCCGGCCCTGACGGCATCGCTCAACGGGAGAAGCGGTCCACCAGGACCGCGAGCCGGCGGTCGTGGTCGGCGCGGCGGAGCCGGCCGCTGCGCATCAGTGTGACCAGGCCGTGCAGGCCGGCCCAGAAGGTTTCGGTGACCGTCTCCAGGTCGTCGTCCACCGCCACCGGGCGCACTGTCTCGGACAGTTCGGCGAAGCCCCGGGCCAGGTCGGTTGGCACGTCCTGGCTGGCGAACGGCAGGTCCACGGCGAGGGTGAACATCGCGTCGTAGATCGCGGGCCGCTGCTGGGCGAACGCGACGTACGCGGTTGCCACGTCGGCGACCGCCTGCCGGGGGTCGGGGGCGGAGGCCCGGGCCGAGACCAGTGCGGTTGCCAGCTCGGCGAAGCCCTCGACGGCGACCGCCGCCATGATGGCGTCCTTGCCCTTGAAGTGGCTGTAGAGGACGGGCTGGCTGTACTCGATCTCGGCGGCGAGCCGTCGGGTGGTCACCGCGTCCCAGCCTTCGGCCAACGCCAGGTCCCGTGCCGCGGTGATGATCGCCTGCTCCCGTTCAGCCCGCTCACGCTCCCGGCGCGCCTGTGTCGACATGACAGCAACCCTAGCACTGCTAGCGTTCCTGTCTACGCTCTGCTAGCGTCGCTCTCACATCTAGCAGCGCTAGGAATTGGAGCAGACTCATGCTGGCACCCCTCGCCTACGGGCTCGCCGTCGTACTCAGCCTCTTCGTCGCCTTCATCGGCGCGCGGTTCCTGCTGGTGCCGCAGGCTGCGGCCGCCGGGTACGGCGTACCGGCCAGGCCGGACGGTGACCCCGCCTACCTGACGGTCAAAGGGCTGAAAGACCTCACCTTCGGGCTGCTCGGCCTCGCCCTGATCGCCTTCACGACCGCCGACGCGGTCGCGTGGTTCATGCTGGTCGTCGCACTCGTCCCGCTGGGCGACACCCTCATCGTGCTGCGGAACGGCGGAACGAAGGCTGTCGCCTTCGGCATCCACTTCGCCACAGCCCTCGCCGTCCTCCTGAACGCCGCCCTGCTGTTCGCTCTGTAACCCC
>NZ_QGSY01000110.1 GCF_003857035.1 Micromonospora arida | reverse complement strand
ATCAACCGCCTCAAGCGCAACCGAGCCGTGGCCACCCGTTTCGACAAGCTGGCCGTCCGCTACGAGGCCACCATCCACCTCGCCGCCATCAACGAGTGGCTGTGACCGACTTCGACACAGGCCCTAGCCCGGTCATGGCCGGATTGAAGGACTTCCAGCGCGCCACCGTCGCGCATGTCATCGACCGGTACTTCGGCGCCGATCCGACCCGCCGGTTCCTGGTCGCCGACGAGACCGGCCTCGGTAAGAGTGTGGTCGCCCGAGGCGTGATCGCCCAGACCCTGCAGCGACTGCAGGACGACGACAGCATCGATCGGGTTGACGTCATCTACGTCTGCTCGAACCAAGATGTGGCACGGCAGAACATCGGCCGGTTACGGGTCACTCCCGACGAGACCGTCACCCTGTCCAGCAGGCTCACCCTGCTCGCCAAGCACACGGACAGGCTCAACGCCGCCACCGCTTCCGCCGGCAAACCAATCAACCTGGTCGCCTTCACCCCTGGCACCTCCTTCGACCAAGGCTGGCGCACCGGAACGGCGGAGGAACGCGCACTACTGTTCTTGATCCTTGAACAGGCGGGCTCGTGGAACGGCTGGCGGACCAGGGCCGCGCTGCGCGCGTTGCAGGCGGGCGTCGCGAACCCCGGCCGTTTCGAGGACCAGTGCGACCGCCTGTGGGAGAGCCTTGGCGGAAAGATCGATCCCACGATCACCAGCGAGTTTCTGCGCCGGGCCCGGCAGCGGGGACTACTCGACAGATTCAACGCGCTGCTCGACGGCATTGGCCGGCGTCCGAAGCTGCCAGATGCACTACGAGAGAGCGCTCGGAGGCTTACCGGGGATCTTCGTACAACGCTGGCCACCGCCGGCGTCGAAGTCCTGGAGCCCGATTTGATCATCCTCGACGAGTTCCAGCGTTTCCGGGAGCTGCTCGACCCGAACGGCGGCGAGGGCGCCGAGCTCGCCCGGCACCTGTTCGACTACCGGGACGCACGGGTCTTGTTGCTGTCCGCCACCCCATACAAGCCGTTCACCTTCGCCGAAGAGGCAGCCACCGGCGAGGACCACTACAGCGACTTCCGGCAAGTGCTGCGCTTTCTCAGCGACGACATGTCCTGGCATGCCGACGTGACGAAGGCGTTCGAGGCGTACCGGGAAGCGCTGGTCCGGGGCGAGCCCTGCGCGGACCTGCGCGGCTGGCTACGCGATCTGCTGCTACCGGTCATGTGCCGTACCGAGCGGCCCCTGCTCGGGCAGGACGGGATGCTGCGCGAGCACCTCACCCTGGCCGACGACCTCAACCCGCAGGACATACGGAGCTACGTGGCGATGCGCAAGATCGCCAAGAGTGTCGGCGCTCCCATGACCGTCGAATACTGGAAGTCCGCACCGTACTTCCTGAATTTCCTCGACGGCTACCAGCTCGGCACCAAGGTCCGCGCGGCGCTCGATGACCAGGCAGATTCCGAGATACCGGCACTATTGGCCACCGCGCAGTTGCTCGATGCCGGGACGATCCGCCGACGCGAGCCGGTCGACCTTGGCAACAGCCGGCTGCGGCAGCTCGCCGCAGACACCGTCGACCGAGGTTGGTGGCAACTCCTGTGGCTGCCACCGTCGCTCCCCTACCACGCGCTCGGTGAGCCGTTCGCTACCGCAGCGGATGACGGCATCACCAAGCGGCTGCTGTTCTCATCCTGGAACGCCACTCCCACCGCAGTGGCAGGCCTGCTCAGCTACGAGGCCGAACGCCGATTGGGCGCCGCCGGGGAGGGACACCGGCACCTCGACTACCGCCTCGAACACGGCCGCCCGGCGGCGATGAGCGTCCTCGCGCTCTTCTGGCCCCATCCCGCCCTGGCCGAGCTGTGCGACCCACTGGCATTAGCTCGGCAGCGACCGGACGACACCGCGCCTCTCGACGCCTTCGAGCGAGACGTCCGCGAACTGCTCCGCGCTCACACCTCAGCCGAGGCATTGCCGAGGGTGGCAGGACCGTCCGAGCCGTGGGAGTTGGTATTCCAATGGCCGGGCGCCGATCCCGGCATCGAGGATCCCGCTACGGCCCTCGGCTCCTCCGCGGACGAGGGACCGGCTACGGGTCTAGATGGGCACGTGGCCCGAGCCCGCGACTTGATTCACCACGCTGTCTACCCAACAGAGGACCAGCTGGACGGGCTGATGGACAGCATTACGGCCATCGCATTGCACGGCCCCGGCAACGTCGCCTGGCGGGCGCTGTCCCGGCTGATCGAGCCGGGCAGCCAGGTCACCCCATCAGGACACTGGCGCGCCGCTGCGCTCCTCGCCAATGGACTGCGTTCCCTGTTCAACCGGCCGGAGTCCGCACAGCTACTCGATTACCTGACGATGGGCAAGGTCTACTGGCAGGCGGTGCTCCGATACTGCGCCGCCGGCGGGCTGCAGGCCGTTCTCGACGAACACCTGCACACGTTGCGCAGCGGTGCCCCGGACACCCTGCTCGACGACGACGAACTGTGGAAAATTGCCGACGAAGCGCGGCAGGCGATGGCCAGCCGACAGTCGACGTATGAAGCCTTCGACCCGCACAACCCGCAGCGGCCCATCAAGCTGCCCGGGCGCTTCGCCCTGCGGTACGGCGGACGTGGCGAGGAACAATCTCAGGTTGACCGCAAAGTGGTCGTGCGGCGCTCATTCAACAGCCCCTTTTGGCCGTTCATCGTTGCCACCACAAGCGCAGGCCAAGAAGGCATCGACTTCCACCAGTGGTGCTCGGCCGTCGTGCACTGGAACACGCCCGCAAACCCCGTCGACTTCGAGCAACGCGAGGGGCGGGTGCACCGCTTCGGCGGCCACGCCGTACGGCGAAACGTTGCAGCCGCACACCGGGCCGACGCCCTACGCTCGTCAGAACCGGATGTCTGGAAGGCCCTGTACGACGCCGCCCGAGCAGAGTCCGGAGAGCTTGGCGACTTCGCGCCGTACTGGGTGTTCCCGGGGAGAGCAAAGATCGAGCGGCATGTCCTGCCCTACCCGCTCAGTCGCGACCAGGCGCGGTTCGACCGACTCAAGACGGACCTGGTGCGATACCGGCTCGCTTTCGGTCAACCACGACAGGAAGACCTGCTACTTCTTTTGCAACGGCAGCCTATCGGCGAGACCGACGTACCTGAGGTCCTCGATCTACGTCCCCGGCCGGATGGCAACCAGCTGTAAGGACAACTGGCCGACGACGCGAGCGTTTGATTACGCTGCAGCCGAAGATGCTTGGGGTGTTCTCCAACCGTCGATACCGAGACCAAGGGAACGATCTTGCAATCCAAAGTGAATGAAAACCGCGAAGTCGATCTCTAACGCTGCAGGTCAAGAAGTCTGCTCCCCGCGCACGCGGGGGTGATCCCCTTCAGCAGAGTTCGGCGCTGGCGAGGTCCGGCTGCTCCCCGCGCACGCGGGGGTGATCCCGACGTCGGCGGGATCTGCTTGTGGTTTCCGCGCTGCTCCCCGCGCACGCGGGGGTGATCCCTCGGTTAGACGGCCTTGAGTTCGCGCTTGCTCCTGCTCCCCGCGCACGCGGGGGTGATCCCAACACGATCGGGCGGCTGTCCTGGTCGGTGCCCTGCTCCCCGCGCACGCGGGGGTGATCCCCTCTCCCACCGTTCGGTCCTTCCTGGTCGGGACTGCTCCCCGCGCACGCGGGGGTGATCCCCGACCCACGTCGACGCCGTGTACGCGGCCGCCCTGCTCCCCGCGCACGCGGGGGTGATCCCGCGGGCCAGCGGTCCTCGGGCAGGTCGCAGGTCTGCTCCCCGCGCACGCGGGGGTGATCCGCCCGAGTTGCGGGACACCTGACCGCTGTTGGCCTGCTCCCCGCGCACGCGGGGGTGATCCGCCCGAGTTGCGGGACACCTGACCGCTGTTGGCCTGCTCCCCGCGCACGCGGGGGTGATCCCGTTGGAATCGCGGCCCGAGTCATCGAGATTCACTGCTCCCCGCGCACGCGGGGGTGATCCCCACAACCGTTGGCCGTCGGGAACGTCGATGATCTGCTCCCCGCGCACGCGGGGGTGATCCCACGGCAACGGCCTTGTCGGCGTCGAGCCGGGCCTGCTCCCCGCGCACGCGGGGGTGATCCCGACCTGGCGGCGCTGAAGGGTTCGCGGTTGGTCTGCTCCCCGCGCACGCGGGGGTGATCCTGCTCGGGCCTCCTCACTGGACAGACTCACCGCCTGCTGCCCATGCCCGCGGGAGTGATCCCACAAACGTCCGTGGCCCGACGGGGTCGCGGTCGACCCGCGCACCTGCTTTCCGCGCCAGTAGGGCAATCTCGGTCTGGCCCACGCCAAGGCAAGTGCCAGGTCCTAACGACTGCGACCACACGCCTCCGGGCGGGACCAATCCCTGGCGTGACCTGATCGCCTCGCAGTCCATCCACGGCCCAACGTGCGGCACCGGCTGAATACCGACGACCATGGTCCAAGCGTTTTTCCTCGGCGACACGGCAGACAAGTGCCGCAGACGATTGGGCTCCGGTCATCGCGACAGGCGCAAGACCCAGCTTGCGGAGGCAAACCACTAGGACTGCGAAGCGCAAGATCCCAGGGGTCTGGTCACGAGCTGCAGGTGTTGAGCATGCTCTGTAGGGCGGACTTTTCCGACGACTGCAGAGTCAGACCCCAGCTGTACTTCACGGTGATCCACATCTTGCTGTAGGCGCACCGGTACGACGACAGAGACGGCTGCCAGGTGGAGGGGTCCTGGTCGCCCTTGGACTGGTTGACGTTGTCCGTTACCGCGATCAGTTGCGGGCGGGTGAGGTCGTTGGCGAAGCTCTGCCGGCGGCTGGTCGTCCAGGCGTTGGCCCCGGAGCGCCAGGCCTCGGCAAGGGGCACGACGTGGTCGATGTCGACGTCCGAGGCCGCCGTCCAAGTGGCTCCGTCGTAGGGGCTGTACCAGCGGCCGGAGGTGGCCGCGCAGGAGCTGTTGACGACGACGGAGGTGCCGTCGCGCTTGAGGACCTGCTCGCGGGTGTTGCAACTCCCGCTGACCGTGCTCCAGTGCGGGAACAGGTCACGGGAGTAGCCGCTGGTCGAGCCTTGCGTCGCCACGGTCAGGGCGTTGAGCTGTGACTGTGCCGTCGCCTTCGACGGGATCCCGGGAGGCGTGGCCGACGCCGGCTGCGCGCTGACGCCGACCAGGCCGGCGACGGCGGCTAGGACGACTGCGCCTGCGTGGCGCGTGACACGTGGGAAACGGGCGGAGAGCCGGACTACTCGCATGAGGGCCTCCTCGGCAGTGGGTGGATGGCAACCGTCTCCGACGATCATGTACATCCATGTACTTGCTTGTGAAGAGGTAGGGAAGTAGCTACGAAACTTCGACGAGCTTGAGCGTCACTGGTTCGCGGGCGTGGGCTGGGAGTCCTGGGGACCCCAGCCATGCCGCTCATTGCGCATACCGCCCGCCCGGCGTTCGGCATCTTTCAGGCCCATGCGATACGGAAGCTCCTTCCAGCGGTGCCCAGTTCGACGATCAGGTCGGACCGAAGCCCGGGGAGGATGGCCGGGAACCGCATCCTCGCCGACATCGTCTCAGAGGTGCACCAATTGCCTGCATTCGCCTACCAAGGAGCGATACGCGAGTAGTCATCAAAGGGCTCGTCGTGATGATGACCGTGGCCAGCCTTGCCGCGTGTGCTGGGAGTGCGTCGACGGTGGCCGAGGCACCGGTCGACGGGCCGGAGGTTAAGCCGTCGACAGTGCTCACCAGCACACCGACCGCCCAATCCAGGTGGACCTCCTGCGCGGTCAACGCCCCGGTCGGCGACGACGGGCGCCCGCCCAACGCCCTCACTCTGCCGCACCTGGGCAATGATTTAGCGGTCGCATCCGCGGTCCACTGCCAGCTCGGGCCGAAGCGACGTGCCGACGGCGGCGAGGAAGTGGTCCTCACCGAGGGCCGCGCCAGCGATCTGACGGCGCTACGCCCGCCCGACGACACGACCGCCATCGAGGCCTGCACCGCAGACATGCCTTGGGAACCTAATCTGCTGCTGTTCGACGCGCAAGGCCAATGGATCCGGCTAGGGCTGCCGGTGGACACCTGCGAAAGCCGCTCGCCGAGGTATCGGAGGCGGTGCGCGCTCTGCGGCTGACCACCGTGTCGAATACAGTCGTACGGGAGCTCGTGTCAGCCGGAGCTGCCGCCTTCAGATATGGCCGGGACTGGTCGACAATGGTGGCCGCCGAGGCGCGGTCTGGCCAGGTGTCGATTCCGTCGGCCACGCCGCTGCGCCGAAGCGCCATTACCGCCACCCAGGCAGCACCTTGACGTGCTGGCGGGCGGAGCGACCCGTCCCTCACATCCCGTACGTGGGTCGACTGCCACCGCCTGGTAGGTGTCGCCGACACATGACCCACCCTCTACTCTCGGCCACGCAATGCAGCGCTCACTCGTCGTCTCACACGAGCATCACCCGCTAGGCTGTAGCCGAGCTCGCTCGCGTAGATAGCCCTACGCCAACCGAGACCGAGTGGAATGATCTTGCGGACCCTAGTGAATAAGAACCGCGAAGTTGATCTATAACGCTCCAGGTCAAGAAGTCTGCTCCCCGCGCACGCGGGGGTGATCCCACCCTGTACGCGGCGCACGCCGACGCCGGGGGCTGCTCCCCGCGCACGCGGGGGTGATCCCGCATCAGTGACGACCGTGAGGGGCGAGAGCTCCTGCTCCCCGCGCACGCGGGGGTGATCCGGTCTCCTGTCCGCTGGCGAGGGCGGCGAGCGCCTGCTCCCCGCGCACGCGGGGGTGATCCGCGTGGTAGGCGGGTGCCTCAGCAGGCCAGACGCTGCTCCCCGCGCACGCGGGGGTGATCCGGCCACCGGGCAGCAGGCCGCGGCGCACCGCCACTGCTCCCCCGCGCACGCGGGGGTGATCCGTCAACATCAATGAACTGTGAGTATCCCTGCCCCTGCTCCCCGCGCACGCGGGGGTGATCCGGTCAGGTGCACGCTGGTCTCGACGGCCTTGCGCTGCTCCCCGCGCACGCGGGGGTGATCCTTCGGATGGGGTCCGGCGCTACGTACCTCCACCCTGCTCCCCGCGCACGCGGGGGTGATCCGTCCCAGCCCTCGACGTTCCCGTCGTTGTCGGCCTGCTCCCCGCGCACGCGGGGGTGATCCCCTGCGCCTGGCCCTGGCCGTGGTGCTGTCCCCCTGCTCCCCGCGCACGCGGGGGTGATCCCTTCTTTGGGGTGCATCCATGCAGGGGGTGCCGCTGCTCCCCGCGCACGCGGGGGTGATCCCTGCGGTGGCGGACCACGACCGAGCAGGAAGACCTGCTCCCCGCGCACGCGGGGGTGATCCGGACATCGACGCGGCTGCCGTCGCGTGTGAAGCCTGCTCCCCGCGCACGCGGGGGTGATCCCGTCATGGCCTTCGGCGCCGGCGTGCCCTGGATCTGCTCCCCGCGCACGCGGGGGTGATCCCATCGCTGCGCGGACGCTGGAACTCGGCGTTGCCTGCTCCCCGCGCACGCGGGGGTGATCCCGGTCCCAACTTCTCCAGGTCGCCCCACCCGCCCTGCTTTCCGCGCACGCGGGGGTGATCCCACGGTTGCGCGGTACGAGGTCCCGACGAAGATCTGCTCCCCGCGCACGCGAGGGTGATCCGGATGCGCGGCCGAATCCGAGTGAACAGGTTCTCTGCTCCCCGCGCACGCGGGGGTGATCCTCAAGCGACCGGCCCGCGCGGGCCGTCCCTCAGCTGCTCCCCGCGCACGCGGGGGTGATCCCGCGATGTCCTTGCGGTACGCCACGTCCTGCCACTGCTCCCCGCGCACGCGGGGGTGATCCCGTCGGCCGGAACTCGAAGAACTCCCGCCGCATCTGCTCCCCGGGAACAGCTTCCGCCTCGGGTACGGCACCAATCGCCCTTGCCGGTCCAGCTTCTCTACGCCGGACGTCCGCGCTTCCCAAACCGGCGGCGCCTTGCCGCTTTGCTCCAGCCGCCGGGTATCGCAGGATTGATGATCGGGGCAACTGGGCGACGCATCAAGGTCACCCCGTCGAGATCCACCGGCACCCAGTGATGGTCGTGGGCCAGGAACGAGAGCCTCTGTTCACCGGGAATCTGATAGACCATCAGAGCTCGACCTACGCCTGCCATCTCGGTCACCCGAGTCCACAACCTGACTCGCACCCGGGCGCTTATGTGTCCTACATATACACCTGCGGTCAGTTCCAACAACCACTGCGTCAAATGTCCCCGCAGCCCAGGAGGGCACGCGGTCAGGATGATGACGGTCATCAGAAATCGGCCTCACCGATGTCGGCGTAATTACGGCCGGCGGTGAGTTCGATACCGCTGTCATCCCAGAGGCGGAGAGAATCCTCTTCCTCAATCTCACCGCCCGGTTGCGGCTGAAGGAGCAACATACGGATGTCGCGAACGCAGCGCGCGAGGATCGCGCCGTCGTGAACACGATCGCGTACGGCCCGTCGGGTGTCCGCGCCGATGTCAGTCGAACCGCTCGCCACCACGTCGAAGGCGACGGGGACGTTGATCTCCGCCTTGTACAGGTCAGCGATGTCGTAAACGAAGGCACGCTCATGCCCGGTGTGCACGAATCCGAGCCCGGGCGCGGCCCCGAGCGCGACGATGACGGCGTGCACGATGCCATACAGGCAGGCATGCGCGGCTGACAGCGACTGGTTGATGGGGTCGCCGCTGGCGAAGTCGGCCTGGTCATAGTCACGATGGCTCCAGGCGACGCCACTTCGCTGGAGTGTTCGCGATAGGTCCGGCGGATTCGCGCGCCTTCCTTGCCACGTAGTTGCTGCATCGTGAGGTCGACGGTGCTCTCACCTGGGAAGCGCATCGCGTACATGGTGCGGGCGACGGCCAGCCGCCGATCACGGTGGCTGACCGCAGCAGCCTGTGCAAGGAGCAGCCGGCTGGAGGCGGCAAGTGAGCGACCGTGGGCGTAGTAGCGCACGCCCCGCTCGCCGACCCAGATGGCAGTGGCACCGTGGTCGGCGAGCAGGGCGATGGCCTGGTGGGTGATGCTGGTTCCAGGTCCGAGCAGCAGTACGCCCACTGAGGCGGCCGGGATGTGGACCACGCCTCGGTCATCGGTGGCAGTGATCGCGTTGCTATCTCTGTGGATCACGCTACGTTCGAGGTAGAGGAAGCTGATTCGGTCCTCGGCCCGGGTCAGATCAGCGAGCTCAGCTGGCGGTACGCCTGGGATCTTCATTGGTCAGACCGGCATCAGCTGGCCGGGGCGAGCGTGAGCAGCCCACAGCCGTACGCCTTGGCATGTCCGATCCCGCTGGTTAGCGTTCGACGGAAGGCATCGGCATCGGTGATCTGGAGGATGCCGTCATAGGTGACGCTGGTCAGGGTGACGGTGCCCATGCCGCGTTTGAAGGCCTGCGTCTGACTGCGGTGCAGCCGCAGGTTCGGGCGTCCGTCCTGCTGCTGTGCCAGCGCGAATCCGTTTCGGGCGGCGCGGCTCGTCAGCCATTGCACCTGCGCATCCTCGCGCAGGAAGCCGAAGCGTTGCGTCTCCTTCGAATCACTAGTCTTGCGACCGCTGTGGGTTGGGTTGGCGGTCAATCGGAACGCCCAGTCCTGGCCGGTGTTCAGCGAGAGGAGCAGGCTGTTGTAGTCGCGTGTCACCCACGTCTCGGTAGTGGGCCAGCCTGCCTGCTCGACGAGATGGGTGAGGTCGGGACGGCCAGGGCTTACGACGTAGAGGTAAACAGTCGCGGGCGCCGACGTGTCCAGCCGCCACAACGTCCGGGTGCCGTCCCGCTCGTGATCCTCCGGGGTTGCGAAGGCCGAGCGCACCGCGGCGTGCATGGCGTGCGGTGATGACAGCAGCTTTCGTGCGCCCCGGCGGGCCGGGTTGATCTGAAATCGGGTGAGGAACAACTTCAGCCTCCCAGCAGGCTTAGCGGATCATGCTCGGCAACGTCCGTCCGATCCGCGCGTTCGTTGGTAACGTCCACGTGCCGGCGCAGAATCGACCGCCAGGTGTGCTGCCGATGCGCCGGGTCAAAGCTGACCGGCTCGTCGGGCACCGTCTCGCTGACGGGCTCACCGGGTCGGGCGTCCCTGATGATCTCCAGTCGGACCATCGGAGCTGCCTTGCGTCGGTACCAGTCAGGGGCGAGCCAAGGCCACGAGGCCAGGGCATCGTCGAGGGTCTCCTCGTGGACGCCGAGGCTGATTGGCCCGACCGGCGGGCATGAGCGGCGCCCGAGGTAGAGGGGAAATTGCGGCCGGCTCAGTGCCTCCGCCAGGCCGTACAGCAGCTCGCTCTCCCCGCTGACGGCGGCGAGGAAGGCTGCGTCTGACAGGTAGAAGCGGTAGGTCAGTGGTGCGCTGAGACGGCCGTCGAGAGAACGGGCGGTCTGGAAGTCCCGCAGGATCTGCCCCGGCTGGTCGAGCCGTACCCCGAACTCCAGACCGAGCAGGTCGGTGAGCGGCTCGGTACGTCGTACACCTTTGGCTGCGGCTAGCAGCCCGATGACGCCGCTCTTGGTCGGTGCGACCTCGGTGCCTCGGCGGGCGAAGCGGCTGGACGACCCCCATGATTGCAGGGGGCCGGCCAGCCTGAGCAGCAGGACGCTCATGCCGGCTGGCCGAGCGCTACGGCGACGTGCTCTCCCACCCCGGTGACCAGTTCACTGAAGCTGACCGCCTTGCCGAGGTCGGCGAGCACAGCGGTCTTCTCGCCGACCTGGGTGACCCAGCTGGCGACCGGCCGCTCACCGAAGGCGTTCTCGACTGCCGCGGTGTGCTTGGCCAGGGCTGCAGAGGCCAGTTCGACGCGGCCGCCGGCGTTCGTCTCACGGATGGGCGTTTCGAACGCACCGACGAGATTGATCGGTTGCGAGTCGCGCAGCCTCACCAGCACCGCGTCGGGCAGCGTCCGGTGGGCGAATGTGTTCTGCTTTCCCGACGGCATGCTGCGCGCGAACGCGACCAGGAATGCCTCGACGGCTGCACGGGTGGCTTCCGCGTCGCCGAGGGTACGGTGCAGAGCGTCGACGTCGACTGTGGCGTACCGGTAGAGGGTGGACGAGTTGAACTCGATGGTGCCGATCATTCCGGCGCCGGTCTCGGCGGCATCGGCCTTTCGGTCGTCCACCGCGGTGAAGTAGTCGAACTCGTTGTCGACCGCGTGCACGCTGATGGCGTGGGAGACCTGGCAGGCAGCGTCGACGTTGATGTCCGTCATGTCCGCCATCATCCGGCCGAACATGGCGATGTCGATCGAGTGGTCCGTGTTGGCCAACGCCTTGAACCGGGCCTTGTCCAGCGGAGTGCCGGTGCGCGCTGCTTCCAGCGCAGCGGCGGCAAGGTTGTCCAGCTGCTGGTGGCTGAGGAAGAGCAAGTATCCGGACTCGACGTCCTTCACCTCGCCCTTCTTCTTCTCAGCCTTGGCAAGGCCGGAAGCGACGAACACCTCGGCGGCCAGTGCGGACGCGGTCTCGTCGGACTGGCTCGGGTCGAGGGCCTTGATCCGTGTCGCGAGCGACTCCCCCACGCGCTTGGTTCGCTCGCCGAGCTGGGAGCGGTCGAGCAGGTCGGCGAACGCTAGCCGGACGGCTCGCTTCCAGGCCTGGCTGGATACCCGTGCACGGCGCACGCCACCATAGACAGCGGTCTTGGGTGAGCCGGTGTCGTCGCGGTTGAGGTTGCTCGGTGGCACCGTCTGCAGGGCGTAGACGTCAATGATGGTGCGGCTCATGATGGGTCCTCCTCAGAGGTCTCGGTGGCGAGGGTCTGAACGTCCGTGCTCGGCTGGCTGCGGAACGACTCCCGGCCCCAGATGGCCTGGATCTGGGCACGACCGCCAGGCCGGCGAAGGGTGTGAAGGTCGTCGGCGAGCAGTCCATAGTCGACCGGGACCTGGTGCTCACGCAGCATGGTGGTCAGGCTGCGAAGGTGGTAAATGCTCTCCTGGTATGTGGTGGCGGTGCCGAGCGCGGCAAAGCGGCGGCGCACCCCCTCCGGGCCGTTGGACTTGCGGACGAGGTCAGCCATGGCGAGGCCCAGCCCACGTCCGTTCACGTGCATCCGTTCCCGGCGCGACTGCTGGTGCAGCGCGTACAGGGTCACTGCGTCGTGTACCGCGTGCTCGGTGTCGGCCGCCTCTGCATCGTCGGCGGGCCGGTAGCCCAGCAGGTGCTCCGGCACCTGCAGGTACCGCTCCAAGGTGAAATCGAAGCCCGGAGCTCGGCCGATTCCGCGTCGTAGCCGGGCCAGGGCGCTGACCGCCTCCGGTTGCGATGCGTCGCTGAGCAGTCGCGCCTGCAGGCTGCCCACGGTGCGGGCCACGTGCTCACCGAGGTCCTTGCGGCGCCGGACCCACGGTTTACGTGCCGGCGTAGGTGAGGGATCAGTCTCCACCATGGTCATGCTGGTTCCTCCTGCCGTTGTTGCGGAGTCTCGGCCGCCATGGGCAGCGCCTTGGCCAGGCCGACGCGGAACCACGCCTCGGCCTGCGAGCTGGAGTAGTGAACTTCTCTGCCGTTTCGGTCGACGCCCGCGCGGCCGATCCAGGCCGCTGGACCGGTTGCGGCGACCAGTTCGTCACCGAGCCGAAGGATGGCCCGGCGCACCAACCGCTGCCACGAGGCGCGCTCGGTCACCGGGTCACTGTCCGGACCGAGGCGCGCCAGCCAGTCGCGAAAGTCCTGGTCCAGCCGGGCGTACGCCTGCTCGGCAGCCCGTTCGGCGTCGCCGCTGTCGGTGTCCCGGCTACCGGCGGCCCGGGCCAAGTTGTCAGCGAGCCGACGCAGCACCTTCACCGCGCTCTCCGCGTCAGCTGCGGCGTCGACAGCTGCCGTGCGCAGCTCGGAGTTTTCGACCAGCAGCAGCACATTCATGGTCAGCGCGTCGCTGAACACCTCGTCGACGACTGCCTGCTGAGTGCCGTAGGTGACGCTGGTGGCGCGCGGACGGACCCGAAAGTCCGACCCGACCACCCCGGTCACAGTCAGTCGGGCCAGCCACTGCACCACCATCGGCGAGAGCCGCTGTGGCGGTTCGGCGCCGGGTGCCGGTGGCGCCGGCAGCAGGGTCTGCAAACCACGCCACAGGGCGCGGCTGTGGTCGTGCGGCCGCGGTAGGTAGATCGGGGTCCGCTTTTGTTCGCGCTCGCGCGGCCCGCTGCGTCCCCACACACTCATCGGTTCCAGCAGGTGCCGATCCTGCCAATCGAACCGATCCCCGATGGCGATCATGGCGCCGGTGATGCCGCTGGCATCACCGAAGAGCCGGACGCGGCGAGACTGCCAGGTATACAGACTGAGCAGTCCGTAGGGGCCGCGGGTCGCATCGCTCTCTTCGGAGGCAGTCTGCGGCTCGCGCTCCCACACCGGCAGGTCTCGATCGTCGCCGTTCTGCCAGCCAGGGGCGACCGGCACCAGGTTGAGCAGCAGTGTTTCCCGCAGAGTCGCACCCTCAAGGTGAACACCACCCAACGCCCCGACAGACCCCACGCCGATCGGATAGCCTCGCCCGCCCTTGACCCGTGGGTCTCCGACGGCACCCGTCTTGATGCCGGATGGGTCGTACGCCTGGCAGTGCACCAACCAGCGGGCCGCCTCCACCGGCGAAATCGACTTCATCCCTTCCCCCGCACGCGTGGTCAGGAACGGAATGCCATTGGGCACGTCAGCGATGAGCCGCTCCAGCCCGAACGTGTTGTTCTTGGCCGCCCGAAGGTCTGCGACCTGGTAGAACGGCTGTTCCGGGTGCAGCAGATCGAAGCGGTCACGGAACACTCCGAGGTAATCGGCGACATCCCCGACCGGGAGTTGCCGGGCATGCCACAGTGCCCTCCAAGCGCCGTCGCCAGGCGGGCCACCCGTCGCTCGATGCAGGACAGCGAGCGCGAGTCGCAGGATCGCGAACGACTGCGTGGGTAGCTCGCAGGCGATCATGCGAATGTCGCCGGCCTGTTCGAAAAGGCCGAGCAGGGACACCTCACGGCGCTGTCCCGCAGCGTCCAGCACCGGGATCCACGCGTCATCCACGAGCGAGAATTCGGCTGACTTCGGTGAGCCTGTCACCGGCACCACCTCCTTTGCGATCGATGTGGATCTAGGCGTCGGCGCGTTCGACGCGCAGCCCGTCATCCGGGTCGTATTGCAGTTTGAAGCCCGCGACCGTGGCTCTCCCGTCCGCGTCCAGGTCCAGCACGAGCTCACCTGCCAGCCAGTGACTGTCCTGCCAGGCGCTGACGTCGGTACGCCGTTCCAACTCGGCGATGACCTCATCGATCACGTCTGCGTCGGTCATAGCCCTCGGTAGCGGCAGGGTGCAGCGCGCGATCAGCCGGGGTAGTGGCCAGCGCGGAACGCTCGTGGTCAGTACCGGCATTGCTCCGCCATCGATCCACGGCGGCAGGACCAAACCGTCCGGTGTCCGTACCAGCAGCAGGACCTCGAGAGTCTCGGCGGCGGTATCGCGGACGTGGCCTTGCGCTGCACGGTCGTCGGCACCCGCGACACCGCCCGAGAGCCAGCTGATCAGGGGCACCCCACGCTCGCCCACACTGGCGAGGCGGAAGCCATCCGCCTTCATCTCCTTGGCAGCGATCTCATCTCGCTGCTTCGCTTCCGCCTCAACCATCGCTGGTTGCCACGACGGTGGACCGAGTGGCTCGCCGGCGTAGGCGGACTGGGTGAGTGGCGCGATGTCCGACGGGATTCGGAGCGGGGCGCCGTCCAGGTGTGGCAGCAGCACTGCGGCGCTGCGCAGGAGCATCGCCAGTTGGTAGACGCGACGCGAGCCGGCGACCGGCTGCGGCGGTTCGGTGCTCCAATCCGCACCAGTGACCCAACACTCCGGTGTCCCGAGCCGAACTGGACGACCGTCGCGGGGGTGGCGATGCAGCCGGCCGATGCGCTGCAGCACCAGGTCGATCGGGGCCAGGTCGGTGACGAGCAGGTCGAAGTCGATGTCAAGGGACTGCTCGGCGACCTGACTGGCCACCACTACGTGACGGTGAGGGCGGTTGCCGCTGCCCGGCGGCCCGAAGGTGTCGCGCAGCCAGCGATCTTTCGCGGCACGGTCGACGGCCATGAACCGGGAATGCGCGACCGATACCGGGGTGTCTGGCCCGAGCACCGCCCGGAGTACGGTCGCGGTCTCCTGGACTCGCGCCACGGTATTGCGGACCACGAGCACGCAACCCCCGCCGGTCAGCTGTTCGCGCAACAGCTCCCCCAGCGCACGCAGATCGTCGTCCAGACGACGCACTTTCACTTCGACGTTGCGCCCTGAGTCGGAGCAGCTGACGGCTACGGCACCCCGATCGGCGCTGGAGACCGTGACCAGGGGATATCGCAGGTCGGTTCGGAGGGCGGCGTATGGGTCAACCTTCGTCTTGCCGCGATCGCGCCAGGTCAGTGGGGGCAAGGGTCCGAGGCGGCCGTTGTCGTACGCCGCCATCAGCTCGGCCCTTCGGTGGGCGGGGAGTGTCGCGGAGAGGACGACGACCGGGACGCCATACGCGCCCAGCCACTCCAGCGCCCGGTCTAGGAATCGCCCCATGTAGACGTCGTAGGCGTGCGCCTCGTCGATGACCACGACCTTGCCGGCGAGACCGAGGTGGCGCAGCACGAGGTGCTTGCCGCGTAGCGCCGCGAACAGCAGCTGGTCGATGGTGCCGACCACGAAGCTGGACAACAGCGTCCGCTTCGGGCCGGCAAGCCAACGGTGTACGCCGATGGCCGCGCCACCAGAGTCCTCGCCGATGCCACTCGGCAGGGACGTCATCCGCAGCTGGTCGTACTCGGGGTTGAGCGCTGCCTTGCCGTGCGCCAGCCGTACGTCGCGGTCGCCTCGACCAACCTGGGCATCGGGTAGCCGGCGCAGCCAGGAGAGCATCCGGGCGAACATGGCATCGCTGGTGGCGCGGGTAGGTAGCGCGAGGTAGCAGCCGGATACTCCGGTGCGCCGCGCCAAGATCTCAACCGCCGCCAGCGCCGCCTCTGTCTTGCCCTCCCCCATCGCCGCCTCGACGATGATCATCCCGGGCGCAGGCATGGACGCGGCCAGTTCAGCGACCGTGCGCTGGACCGGTCGGGCCGCCGCGCCTGCGGGTAGCTCGAATCGCGCGTCGAACAGTTCGTCAACGGTCGCCGGCGGTGCAGCCGGCAGCCACGGTACGGGCAGGCCCAGCAACTCCCAACCGGCGGTCAGCCGGTCGTCGTCTGCACTGTCGAGGACGTATGGGAAGAGTTCTTCGTTGCTCGCGATCCAGTCGGCGACGATGACCAGGCCGGTGAGTGCAGCCTGCACGGGCTGCGACAGCGGCGCACTGCTCCACTCGACAAGCCGGCCTTCCGCGCCAGACCGTTCGGCCATCCAAGTCAGGATCTCGTGCTGCACCTGCTGCCATGCCTGGTCACCGAGCAGGTATGGGCGCACCTGCGCGTCGCGAAGGCCCTCATCGGTCGGCGGGGTGCCGTGGTGGCCACCGACGACGACTGCGTACGGGTGCGGTTCGATCCAGTCCTGCTGCCGGAGCCAGTCGGCCAGAACGAGGTGCCCAGCGGTGGCGTGCGGGGCGTACTTACGGTCAGCGCGAATCAGGTCCCGGTCGTAGTGGAGCCCATGGTCACGCATCCGCTCGGCCAACGCGTATGCCTGGCAGGCGAAGGCTGGGGTGGCCTTGCCGATGTCGTGTACGCCGGCGATCCAGACGGCCAAGGTGCGGGCGTCTGCGTCGCCGCCGGGCAGCTCGTCGGCGATACGTCGACGAACTGCCGGGCTCAACCAGTGATCCCACAGCCGTCCGGCCACGTCGGCACTGTCAGCCAGGTGGCGCCACAGCGGCAGCCACCCGACCGGCGAGGTGCCCGTACGGTCGGTCTTACCCCACGCTGACCGGGCCGCGTCTCCAAGCTTCAGAGTTCCGGCAGCGATGCGGGTGCTCATCGGACCGCCGGTAGCAGGGAGCTGGGTGTGCCGCTGTGCGACAGATAGAGCACGTCACGAGCGCGGGTCAACGCGACGAACAGGAGGCATCGCTCTCGCTGCAGATCCTGCTTGTGACCGTGCGGATCCTCCGTCGCCGTCGCTAACGCATACGGCGCCGGCAGCACCCCTGCATCCAGTCCGACAACCGCAAGGCACTGGAATTCCAAGCCCTTCATGCGATGCATGGTGGCGACGTGCACCCCGTCGACACCTCGTTGGTGGTCGGCAACGGGGATGTGGGCGTCGCTCAAGGTGTTGCTGATGGCCTTGACGAGCTGCCCCGTGCGGACGGCTACGCCGATCGCGTGCGGCTCTACGTCCTGCTCCAGCCAGGTCCCGACGCGCTCGATGAGCGCTTCGAACTCGCTGTCGCGGTCGTCGCAGGCTACGACCTTGGGTACGCCGCCGCGCGTAAGCGAGCGGTAGCCGCGCAGCGTGTCGCCCTCACCGTCCAGGCCGACGGCGGCGTCGCCGCTGAGGACCTTCACTGATAGGTCCAGAATTTCGTGGGTCGTGCGGTAGTTGACAGTGAGTCGGCGGGTTCGGCCGCGCACCTCGATGCCGAGCTGCGCGAGTGACACGTGGTTGTCGTAGATGCGCTGGTACGGATCGGCGAGCAGGAACATATCGTTCGGTCCGGGCGGGACCAGTGCGCGCAGCAGCCGCCACTGTGCCGGGTGGAGATCCTGCCCCTCGTCAACGATGACGTGTCGGTACGGGGGTGGTGACTGCCGGGCGATCGAGGCCGCTTCGTCGGCGAGTTGGGTGTGCGTGCTCAGCCGCCGCTTCGTCAGGTCGCGGCGCACAGCTTCGATCGCGCCCCACACCTGCTCACGTTGGGTCGCACGCAGCCCTTCGCCGCGGCCCTTACGTGGGGCGTCGCGGTAGGCCTCAAGTGTGGTCAACTGCTGGGCCAGCACCACCTGCTCCCACTCCCGCCTGAGGAAGGCGGCGCTGAAGGTTGTGACGTGGCCGGCCCGACTCACGTAGGTCGGACCAGATTCGGCGATTGCTTCCCACAACCGATCCGCGGTTTCGCCGTCGGCGACCGTGATCTTCCTGCCGCCCCGAGTCGCGATCTCGTAGGCCAGCTTGTCGACGCTGACCACATCGATGCGAGCCCGGACCGCCGGGTCGGCGGTGAGTCGGTACAGCTGTCGACCCAAGGAGTCCGCGAGCGCGCGGGTGAACGTGGTCAGCAGCACCTTCCCGCCACCCTCTGGCAGCCGCTCGGCGAGGAAGACCGCCCGATGCAGACCGGTAACCGTCTTACCGGTCCCGGCACTGCCGGTGACCAGCGCAGGGCCGCTGTAGGTCTCCCGGTAGGCCACGTCGCGTTGTGTCGGGTGCAGGAACGTCCGCCACACATCGAAGGGATGAGCGAGAATGGCTGCCAGCTCCACCGGGCCAGAGACGAAGGCGATCCGCTCAGGGGTACGGCGCGCTGCAGTCAGGAGGTCTTCCGTGTCCACGCCCGACACGATCCGATCAGCCAGCTCCGCCCACACCTCCTCCACGGGCAGCCCGCTGGCCAGGCCGCGAAGGATGTCGAGCTGCATCTCGGGAAGGCGCCCGCCAAGGCTTTCCAGCTGCTGGTCCGTGCCGATGATTCGCAGCAGCGGCACCAAGTCCCCGTCCACGCCAAGTCGGAGGAAGTCCGCAGGTGAGACGTGGTCAAACAGCCCGACGCTCGGCGCGGGAGACGCCTCGGCGCGGGCGAACTCCTCGATGCCCGCTTGATCGCGCATCTCCAGCACGCCGAGCGCCTGGTTGACGGTGAATCGGCGACTCACCGCGAAGGCGATGGCCTCATCGTGTGGCAGGACGTTGAGCAGGGCGTACTTCTGTCCTCCGAGGGACAGCACCACTCCGCGGTAGAACTGGTCGATGCGGATGGTGCGGATGTTCGGGTCGCGTGCACCGGTCAGCTTCTCCAGGTGCAGGCCGGCGTGGGTGTGCTCGGCGAACTTGCTGATGGCGGCGTCGACGGCGCGCTGCACCCGGCGCTGCAGTCCAGCGTAGGCGGGGAGGAACCCCCGCTCGATAGCCAGCTCAGCCATACCTTCCCCGTTCCTCGACCCTGTCGCGCGAGACGCGATCCACCCGCCACCGTCCGCCATGGCGCTCCGGCACAGGCCGACAGTCTGTCATCTTGTGAACTGTGCTTGCAAGCATCTTTTTGTGTGAAAGATTCACCGGACGTGTGCGACCTGGCCGATTAAGTGCCGAAGTTTGGGCCGGCAAGCCCGTTATGCTGACCCTCGTGGTGGCGGGCGCGATCCTCAAGGACCGGTACAGGTTGGGTCGGCTCCCACTCACACACAAGGGAATGGGCGAGGTTTGGACAGCCCAGGACACCCTCCTCGATCGTCCCGTCGCCGTGAAGTTCGTCAACGCCGCCGCGATGAACGTTGACCTGGTGCGGCGATTTCGCCGTGAGGCGCTACTGACCGCCCGACTCGGCCATCCCGGCGTGCCCGCCATCTACGACCTGGGAAACCACGACGGTCGCCCGTACGCAATTCTTCAATGGATCGATGGGACTCCGCTTCACATCCTCGTGGCGGAGCAAGGTCCGCTCCCGATCGGCTGGGTGGCCGCCATCGGGGCGCAGATCAGCTGCGTCCTGCTCGCCGCTCGACAGATCGGCCTGGTGCACAGGGACATCAAGCCGAGCAACGTCATGCTGGAGAAGAGCGGGGCAGTGAAGGTGCTCGACTTCGGCCTCGCTGCCATGCCCGATGACGACCGGTATTCGCGGATCACCCAGAGCGATCAGAGTCTCGGCACGGTCGGCTACATGGCTCCCGAACAGATCCTCGGCGAAGCCACGGATCACCGCACCGACCTGTACGGCCTGGGGGCCACCCTTTTCGACATGCTCACCGCACACCCACCTTTCGATGGGGTCACTACCACGACCACGCTGCGACACCAGCTAGACGATCCGCCTCCGCGCCCGACCCACATGCGATCGGAAATCCCGGCCGTGCTCGATGACCTGGTCTACGCGCTGCTGGCCAACCGCCCGCAGGACCGACCAGCCACGGCCACCGAGGTCTACGCGGTATTGGCTCCACTCGCCCAGGATCTGGTGCCGATTCCCGGGGTGCTTGACGACCCCGCCGGGGCTGTACGGGCCTACGCCGCGATCGTCGGGCGAACACCACTCCAGTCTCACCTCCTGTCGGCGGCACCCTCCGAGCAGACCGAGCTCGACGTTGAACGGACCGCCGAACAGGCGGAGCAGTTGCACACAGCTGGCGAGTTCCGTGCTGCCGCACGAAAATGGCGACAGCTCGCCGACCATCTCGCGCAGCGGCAGGGTGCCCATGACCCTCTGGTCTTCGAATTCCAACTGCGCGCGGCCCGCGCTCACGTACCACTTGGTGAGCATGGCCGCGCCCTGCGCCACCTCAACCAGCTGCTTCGGGAGCGAATCCGCGCGGATGGACCCAGGCACGCTGCCGTGCTGGACCTTCAGCAGGAAATTGAGCAGCTCACCAAGCAACGGCCTGCTCCGCGACAGTCCTCGCGATACGAGCCAAACCCGGGTCGCTGAACCAGCGAGGCAGCAGTGCCGCCTTCTGCTCGGGGAAGCGGGTACCGCGGTAATGGAAGTTCAGGGCGCAGTTCTGCCCGCGTGTCTCGGTCGTCAAGGCGCGTCGAGCCAAAGACGAGTACATCGTGCTGTGCTTCAACCATGCCGCCTCTTCGCCGTGCCGGTCGAAGCCACGACCGCTCGCGGCATGCCCAAACACGTCGTGGACCGCACGGAACATGTCGTTCTCGCCGTAGGTGAGGTAGGGATGCGGGTTGCTACTGGCTGCGCTGGCCCAGACGTTCAACCGGCGTCTCCGCACGTCTTCGACCATGGATTTGACGTCCGAGTACGGGTCCTCGTCGACGATCCGCACCGACAGGCCGAGACCTCCGAACTCGGCCCGGCCCACTAGGAAGTCGTACTGCTGCACGGTTTCCCGGCAGAACGCGGCATACGCGCTGTAGGCCCGATCGTCTCGAACGGGCGCGGCCATGTACGCGTCCGCAATCGCAGCGCCGACGACCGGGTCAAGGCGCACTCGCTCGTACGCGTCCGGGAGAGTGGCGTCCGCGGAGCCAGAGCAATACCGCCGTACGCCGTCGTGCACGTAGGTGACCGGCGGAAAGGTCGGGGACGGAGTAGTCAGCAGCGCGGGCGCGAGCAAGGGTGTTCATGGTCCTCCTTCGATAGTCCGGTTTGCGGATCAGATCAGGTCAGCGAGCTTCTACGTCCTCTCGCGTAGCACGCGCCTCCGGGCCCTGATTGGGCTGCTTGTGCTGCTCGCGGCGCAGCATCTCGCCGAGCACACGGACCTCCGACGCTCGACGGTTCTGGTACAGCTTTGCGAACTTTCCGATGGTGGTGCTGTGCCCACGACGTGGCATGGGACCCTCCTCGGTGAGTCGTGAATCGAGCCATCGACAAGGTACATGACTGTGAACCGTGTGCACAATGCCTTAGCTGATGGTACCGTTCACGGGTGACCCGAGAGCCGAGGACGGCCCCCAGCGACGCCACCCTGACCGCCAGCGGCATCGCCCGACTGGCCAACGTCGGCCGGGCCGCGGTGAGTAATTGGCGTCGCCGTTACGCCGACTTCCCGGCACCCGCCGGCGGTACCCCGACAAGCCCATCCTTTGACGCACGCGAGGTGGAGAGCTGGCTTCGTCGTCACGGCAGGCTCCATGAGGCCGGCGCTGAGCAGTGGGCCTGGCGACACATCGAGAGCTACCAGCCCGCTGCAGGGATCAGTGACGCGCTCAGCATCGCCGGCGCCTACCTGCTCATCCGATTCGACCGGCCCGAGGCCGCAGCCGACAGCCTGCCTACTCCCCGAAGGCTCCTCACGCACCTTCGCGCAATCGACTCCGATCTGGCCGAGCTAGTCGACGACGTGCTGCCAAAGCAATGGACACCGCAGCTCACCACCCTGCTGAGCGCGGTCGACCAACTCGGCCGAGAACGGGAGCCGGAGGCAGCCTTCGAGTACCTGCACAGCCAGTACGTCGCCTCGGCTCACTCGCTTTCCGGTCTTGCCGGCACACCTGACGGCGTCGCGGAAGTGCTGCTGAACCTCGCCGGCACCGGGGCCAGCACGTTCGACTTCACCAGCGGCACCGGATCGATCCTGCGGATGGCCGCCGACCGGGCACTCCAAGACACTAGCGTCACCCGGTGCTACGCACAGGAGATCAATCCTCAGTACGCCCTGATCACGCTGCTGCGGCTCTGGTTCATACACCTCCGCGCCAAGCGTGCCGGGCACGCAGCGGAGCCTCCCGTCGTACACATCGGCGACAGCCTGCTCGCCGACGCCACGCCCGACCTACGGGCCGACGTCGTCGTGGCCAACTTTCCGTTCGGCATTCACGATTGGGGCCACGATCGCCTGGCCTACGACCCCCGTTGGACCTACGGCCTACCACCGCGCACCGAGCCCGAACTCGCCTGGGTACAGCACGCCCTGGCCCACCTCTCCCCCGACGGCACCGCCGTTGTTCTCATGCCCCCGGCTGCCGCTACGCGCCCAGCCGGCCGCCGCGTCCGCGCCGAACTGGTCCGTCATGGAGCGCTACGGGCAGTCATCGCTCTACCTGCCGGCCTGATGCCACCAACCGGCATCGGACTACACATCTGGGTGCTCAAACTGCCCGACCTGCGTCAGCCACACGCCGGAGCCCTACTCGTTGTCGACGCCGCTACTGCACCAACCACCCGGGCCATCGCCGACCTAGCGGGAACCGCCTGGCGCGCCTACCTGTCCGACCACTACGCCGAAGAGCCCGGCGTCCACCGCGCCGTACCCGCAATCGAAGTGCTAGATGACCAGGTCGACCTCACACCCCAGCGCTACCTGCCACGATCCGATGAACTCGCCACCAACCCGGCAGAGATCATCGCCAGGATCAGCGACTTCGATAACCTCCTGGAACAGGTACGACGCAGCCTCCCAGCGGTGCAAGAGGTGGACACAGCAGCGCTTGGACTCGCCCCCCAGGCCGACATCGCCGACCTGATCCGGTCGGGCGGCATGTCCATACAGCGCGCGGTTTCCCGTAGCCGATCAGCCCATACCCCCGCGAGCGCCTTGGTGCTGACTGGAGCCGACGTCCTGGCCGGTGCCCCGGCCACCGGCACAGCGACCCGTGCCTCCGACGACGACGCCGGGCCGGAGGTACAAGCCGGAGACATCCTCATCCCAGTCATCGGGCGCAAAATCAGCGCCCGAGTAGCCACTCCAGAGCAAGTCGGCGCCGAGCTCGGTACCGGCGTGCAGCTGCTCCGCGTCGACCGGACCCGATTCGATCCATGGTTTGTCGCCGGCGTCATCTCCCGCACAGACAACCTGCGCGTCGCGGGTCGCTCATCCAGCACCGGCAGCGGAGCCCTGCGCATCGACATCAAACGGCTCGCCATCCCGGTACTGCCGCTAGACCGGCAGCAGGCGTACGGGCAAGCCTTTAGCCAGCTTGTTGAGTTTCGGACCCGACTCGACCGGGCCGCAGCAACCGGGGCCGCGCTCGCCCGCGAAATCGGCGACAGCCTGACCGCCGGGGCCCTCGCCCCTCCATCCTGATCAGACCGACTCCATACGGACCAGGTGTTCGGTGTCCCAGCCACGGATCCCACCACCGCTTGATCGGCGCCGGCGCATGGCCTAACCTCCTCCCGCCGCCGTTGGGCAGCCTAAGCGTTGCTGTTCGCTGTGCCGGAGCCTCAGCAACTACCCTGCAGCAGGGGTCGTTTACCCTCGAGAATAATTACTCCCTGGAACCCGACCGAGCGAGACGATCTTGCGGACCCTAGTGAATGAAAACGACGGGGTTGATCTATAACGCTGCAGGTCAAGAAGTCTGCTCCCCGCGCACGCGGGGGTGATCCCGGGTGTGGTGAATCCGAACTTCTACCGGGTGTCTGCTCCCCGCGCACGCGGGGGTGATCCCGCCCCGGGCAGCCCGGCGGCCGACGCGGCAACCTGCTCCCCGCGCACGCGGGGGTGATCCGTAGTCGGCAAGATCGAATCGGACGGCGTACCCCTGCTCCCCGCGCACGCGGGGGTGATCCCACGAACGGCGCCGTCAACCTCGACTGGGACAACTGCTCCCCGCGCACGCGGGGGTGATCCTCGGCATGATCAGGTACCGGTGGTTGGGGGTCTCTGCTCCCCGCGCACGCGGGGGTGATCCCGCAACCGCCACCAACGTTGTCTCCCCGCCGGCCTGCTCCCCGCGCACGCGGGGGTGATCCCGCGGTTGCCCGGGCGTGGAATAACACCGTGGGCTGCTCCTCGCGCACGCGGGGGTGATCCGACTTCCGGAATTCGTCGATCACGTTGACGTCGCTGCTCCCCGCGCACGCGGGGGTGATCCTGCCGATGACCGGGTCAGCGTCGGTGACGGCGACTGCTCCCCGCGCACGCGGGGGTGATCCCATGGCGCACCACCCGCAGGGGGTTCCGGTGCCTGCTCCCCGCGCACGCGGGGGTGATCCGGTGTCGGCGGTGTCGAGCAGGGCGGCCAACTGCTGCTCCCCGCGCACGCGGGGGTGATCCCGTCTTCGCCACCTGCCGGGGGATGGAGAGCACCTGCTCCCCGCGCACGCGGGGGTGATCCCGCCTGGATCGCTCCGTCGGTGATCGGCGCACCCTGCTCCCCGCGCACGCGGGGGTGATCCCTAACCCACCCCCGGGCGCCACTACGCCCACCCCTGCTCCCCGCGCACGGGGGGTGATCCCGCGCTCGCCCCCGGCCGGTCGAAAGCCAGCGACTGCTCCCCGCGCACGCGGGGGTGATCCGCTGGCCGGTACCCGCTGAAGCTGGCGGAGAACCTGCTCCCCGCGCACGCGGGGGTGATCCCTACGAAGACACGATGACCGATGACGAGTTGGACTGCTCCCTGCGCACGCGGGGGTGATCCGTCGGGCAACAACATCACTGTCCGGTCGAAGTTCTGCTCCCCGCGCACGCGGGGGTGATCCCTCGAAGGGCTCGTCGGTGCCGGCAGTGCGAACCTGCTCCCCGCCCACACGGGGGTGATCCGTTCGGCGGGTACGCGTTCCAGGACGACCCGTCCTGCTCCCCGCCCACGCGGGGGTGATCCGTCCTCGTACGTCTTCTTCTGAGCGGCGATCTCCTGCTCCCCGCGCACGCGACGGTGGTCCTCCCCAACCACCAGAGACGTAATCCGCACGTTGCTGCTTCCCGCGCACGCGGGGGTGATCCACAGGAATCTTGCGGTTAACAGCCGCCTGCTCTCTGCTGCCCGCGCACGCGGGGTTGATCCCAGGTCGCGCCCATAGTCGATGCACGCCGACCTCTGCTCCCCGCGAATGCGAGGGTGGCCCCCGGGCCGAGCCTGGCCCGGTTGATCCCCAGCCGCTGCTCCCCGCGCAAGCGGGGGTGATCCGATGGTGCAGATGCTCGGCTTGCCAACGAAGCCCGCTTTCCCCACGTGCCGGGGGTGATCCATTGGTGAAGCTGTTATGCCGGCGCCCGGAAGTCTGCTCCCCAGGCACGCGGGGTGATACCTACGAGCCATTACTGCGCTCGGCTGACGCTCACTGCTACTCCCGCACGTAGTAATGATTCCCGGATCCTCATCATCAACGCACCGGTTGCACCTACTCCTCGCGCAGCCGGCGATCCCGCCCGTTCTTAACGGCGTCGAACGCTGAGCGGTGCCTGGCGGAGGCGAAGTTATTCGCGGGATTTGGTCCTTCCGCCAGCGCGGCAACACGGTCCGCCATCATCGCATAGTTCGGAGGTGTCACCACCGGCCGGCGTGCCTGCGAGGGACTGCCCCTCCACGGTTCGGCGGGGTCCTTGCAGATCGATTCGCCGTTCGCGTTGACACCGTTGACTGCTAGAGGGGCGCGACACAGACAGGCCGCGCAGACCAAACCAGAAACACCCAGCATCCTGTCTGCCATCGACCCGCCCGTCGGGGGAGCAGGCCGCCGCCCGGCCCGCCACGGCCCTCGAAGCTCGACACCTCGTTCGTACGCTGGCGGGCCGGGCGGTGGCCTGCTCGGCTTGCCCGGGTCGATGGCGGGCAGGATGTCCTCACCGCAGCCACTCACTGAGCCGGCAGCCGCGGACGACCTCCGGCCATCCTGGAGCCGGAGCGCCCCCGCCGGAGGCGCTGTAGCCGCAGCCCAGGCGGCGACCGACCCACGGTACGAACGCCTGGTGGTCCTGGTTAGGGGAAAACCTCATCGATGGTGCTGCCGTGGGCCGCGGATAGTGCCCTGCTGGAGAGTGTTCGCGCTACTACCCGTGTGGGCATCGGTGATGCCTGACCTCCGTAGGCCAGGCGGAGCACGGTGCATCGGCGACTGGGGCACCGGTGCGCTCACTAAGGACCTTCGGTCCGACGTGACGCTGAGCTGTGCGAACCTTCGAGAAACTTCCTATCGTTCGCAGAGTGCTGGGCCGAGCGCAGACGCGTACGCCTCGACGGCAGTTTGTGCAGCGTGACCGTGGGGGTTGTTGCCAGATACGCGTCTACTGAACTTTGGCGACACCTCGCACCCACCTGCACGACGGGGCAGCCGCTGGCATCACAGAGGTAGATCGACGACGCGTGACACCGTCCGGAAGACCCTGACGGCTCGTGTTGGCCGCCCGGCCCGCGATACGACGTAACGCTGCGTTAGTTTGGGTCGCGACTGGCTGACAGCTAGCTTCCCCGGCGCGTCGCGCGCTTCACAACATGTCAGCGCTCACCGAATGTTCCCGTCGGGGTCTGACTCGCTCATGTAATTGACCCAGTCGTCGCTCGTCGTGCCTGGTCAGGCGCTCGTGATGTTCGTGGAGGATCTGACGAGCGTTCGGCTGCAGTTTTCAAGATCCTTGCTCCTCCTCGTCCATGATCTTCGCCCGACGGCCCTGGTGGCTGGGGAGCGGATGGCGAGGAGGACGTTCCACGTGATCGATATAACCGAGATCCTGGCGCACTGGTACGCGGGCCGGTCTCAGCATGATGTCGCGGGGTCGCTGGGCGTGGCTCGCGGAACGATCCGGCGTTACGTCGAGCCGGCGATCGCGGCAGGGTTCGTGCCGGGCGGGACGCCGTCGATGAGCCAGGCGGACTGGGAGCCGCTGGTCAAGCAGTGGTTCCCGCATTTGACCGATACCCGGTTGCGGCAGGTGACCTGGCCGGATTTCGACAAGCACCGCGAGTACGTCGCCGAGATGCTGCGTGCCGGGGTGACCAAGGCGACGATCCATCAGCGGCTGCGTGACGAGCACGCAGTGACCGGGTCGCTGGCCTCGTTCAAGCGGTATGTCGCGGGGAACCTGGCCGAGGACGCGGTCCGGGAGAAGGTGACGGTGCTGCGCGCTGACCCCGAGCCGGGGTTGGAAGGGCAGATCGACTACGGCCTGTTGGGTTCCTGGACGGACCCGCGGACCGGACGTTCGCAGCGGATCTGGGCGTTCGTCATGGTCTTGTCGCACTCGCGGCACATGTTCGTGCGGCCGGTGATCAGCATGGACCAGGCCTCGTGGACGGCCAGCCATGTCGAGGCGTTCGCGTTCTTCGGCGGCTGCCCGGCCCGGCTGATCCCGGACAATCTGAAGACCGGGGTGGACAAGCCCGACCTCTACGACCCGAAACTGAACCGGGCCTATGCCGAGCTCGCCGCGCACTACGGCGTCCTGGTCGACCCGGCGCGGGCCCGCAAACCCAAGGACAAGCCCCGCGTCGAGCGGCAGATGCCTTATATCCGGGACTCTTGGTGGAAGGGCCGGGAGTTCACCTCGCTGGTCGAGATGCAGGCTTCCGCGCTGCACTGGTGTCGGGAGGTCGCCGGGCAACGCAAGCACCGCGGCCTGGACGGCCGCACCCCGGCGGAGGTGTTCGATCAGGCCGAGGCCGGGACGCTGACGCCGCTGCCGGTCGCGGCGTTCACCCTGGCGGAGTGGTCGCGGGCCAAGGTCGGCACGGATGTCCACGTCAAGTGCGGCAAGGCGCTCTATTCGGTGCCCTGGCGGTTGATCGGGCAGCTGGTCGACATCCGCGCCACCGCGACGATGGTGCAGATCTTCCACCACGGCGAGCTGGTCAAGACACACGTCCGCAAAGACAAGGGCAAGGTCACCGACGTCGGCGACTATCCGCCGGAGAAGATCGCGTTCCACACGCGCACCCCGCAGTGGTGCCGCGAGCGGGCTGAGCAGACCGGACCCGCGACCTCCGCGGTGATCGCCGAGCTGCTGGAAAGTCAAGCGCTGCATCGGCTGCGTTCGGCGCAGGCGATCCTCAACCTGGCGGGCAAGTACTCCGACGCCCGGCTGGAGGCGGCCTGCCGCAAGGCAACTGCGGCCGGTGACCCTTCCTATCGAACCATCCGCAACATCCTGGCCGCTGGGCTTGAGGACATCGAGGCTGACCGGCCCACCGGTGACGCCGGGGCGCCCGCGTTCCTGCATGGCCCGGCCGGCCTGTTCGCCGACGTGATTCCGTTCCCCGCCCCGGCCGCGTCCGCCGCGGCGACGGCCGGCACGACGAGCGTGACCGGGTCCGATCATCGTGACGACGCCGCGGATGACGAGCCGGAAGGCGCCGTGTCATGACCCCCTCCCTGCTCATTCCCGCCGCACAGACGAAGGACGAGACGAACCGATGACGATTCTGCGCCCCGCGCTGGCCGACAGCCTCCGGACCTTGAGACTGTCCGGGATGTTGGAGACCCTCGACGCCCGTCTCGCCCAGGCGCAAGGCGGTGACCTCGGTTATCTGGAGTTCCTGCAGATCCTCTGCGACGACGAGATCACCCGCCGCGAACAGGTCGCCATGGGCCGCCGGCTGCGCCGCGCCCGATTCGACACCGAAACCACCCTCGAAGGCTTCGACTTCGGCGCCAACTCGAAACTGCCCGCCGCGCAGATCCGCGACCTCGCCGCGCTGCGCTGGCTGCAAGCCGGAGAATCGATCATCCTCTACGGCGCCGTCGGTGTCGGCAAAACCCACGTCGCTCAAGCCATGGGACACCTGGCCATCCGCGCCGGCGCCGAGGTCCGCTTCCACAAGACCAGCCGCATCCTGGCCGACCTCGCCGGCGGCCACGCCGACCGCACCTTCGACAAACGCCTGGCCGCACATGTCAAAGCCGACCTGCTGATCCTGGACGACTTCGCGATGCGCGAGTTCACCCCCGGCCAAGCCGACGACCTCTACGAATTGATCTCCCAACGCATCGCCGAAGGCCGCTCCCTCGCGATCACCGCCAACCGGGCACCCCAGGACTGGTATCCGCTGTTCCCCAACCCTGTGGTCGCCGAATCGCTGCTCGACCGGCTGATCAACACCAGCCACCAAGTCTTCATGAACGGCCCCTCCTACCGGCCGAACAAACGACCCAAGGCCGCGGCCACCAAGTAGGAGCGGACCGACCGCAGCATGAACGATCCGGCACCGCACTCGGATATCCCCAGCCGAGCCGAACGTGAGGCACTCAACGACGCCCTGCTCTCCACCGGCACCGAAAGCGGCTTCTGGGACGACACGGGCCGCCCCGCACCCTGGCCCGACGACATCGACGACTGGACACCAACCACCAGCAGCGCCCAGAGCCCCATCGACGAAATTCTCTAGGGACCGGCAGCTGCGCCAGCCCTCATCCTGAGCCCGGCCGGCGAGCAGTTGTGAGAGTCGTGTGAAGGAACGAGCGAAACGTCTGGACTGTCAGCTCCGCGATGATTAGATCTGGCGAATGTGGACGACAGTGAAGAGCACGGCTTACTCGTTCTATGCCCGGCGCCTCAACGCGCAGCTGGCCGGCGCGAGCCTGCCCCGGCACGTCGCGATCGTCATGGACGGTAACCGCCGATGGGCACGACAGGCCGGGTTCGCCGACGCCAAGATCGGCCACCGCTACGGGGCAGAGCACCTCGACGAGGTCCTTCAGTGGTGCGCCGAACTCGGCATCCAGCACGTGACCGCGTTCGTCGCCTCCGTAGACAACCTGCAGAAACGAGACTCCGACGAGGTCGACAACCTCCTGCACATGATCGAGGAAGTGGTCGCTGAACGCCTGGCCCGGCCGTCCAGTATCTGGCAGATCCACCCGGCCGGCAGGCTCGACGTCCTGCCCGACTCGACCAGACACGCCCTGAAGCTGGCCGAGGAAGCTACCCGGCACAACGACACGGCCTTTCACCTCAACATCGCCATCGGTTACGACGGGCGCGAAGAAATCCTCAACGCCATCCGGTCCCTGCTCGAAGAGCAAGGGCGAGCTGGTC
This sequence comes from Micromonospora arida, assembly GCF_003857035.1. Lineage (GTDB taxonomy): Bacteria > Actinomycetota > Actinomycetes > Mycobacteriales > Micromonosporaceae > Micromonospora > Micromonospora arida. The sequence goes on along the minus strand of NZ_QGSY01000110.1, from coordinate 21,959 downwards.
ACACCATCGACGACATCGCCCAGCAGCTGACCGCCGACCAGATCGCCACCCACCTCTACACCAGCGGCCAGCCCGACCCAGACCTGGTCATCCGAACCAGCGGAGAACGCCGCATGTCAGGGTTCCTCCTCTGGCAGGCCGCATACTCCGAGCTGCACTTCACCGACGTCTACTGGCCCGGCTTCCGGAAGATCGACTTTCTCCGAGCCCTACGGTCCTACGCCGCACGCCATCGCCGGTTCGGTGCCTGACCCAGCACCACAAGCCGCACCAGGAATCCCGCGAACAGAAACCACACCACCAGGCCAAGCACCTCAGCCCGGGCCGCCCAGGACCGGCTCAATAACGTGAGCCGACCCTGGGTCGATTACGTGAGCGCCCACACAACATGAGCGTGAGACGGATCTTGGCCGGCAAAGGGACTTTCTTCTTCGGCTCCGGATACTGAAGGATGAGCCTATGACTGACTCCTGTGCCTTCTGCGGCTCGACAAGGCCACTGACTCGTGAGCATGTCTTCGGCCAATGGGTCAGCAAGATCGGCTTGGACCTGAGTCCCGTCCGACACATTGCGGGTCCCTTGAACGGTGTGCCCCGGGATATGGGCGAACAGCCTCCATATCGGCAGACGGTCAAGGATTTCTGTTCCTCCTGCAACAACGGCTGGATGAGTCGGCTCGAAGATACGGCTCGACGAGTCCTGTCTCCAATAATCCTCGGCGAACCCGGGGCGATATCAACCCAAGACCAGCCTGTGATCGCGGTGTGGGCGCAAAAGACCGCGTTAACTGCGATGCTCCTATCAAGCAAGGAACAAAGAAGTCGTGGATACGGCCTACCGAAATCGGTCTACACGATGTTCTACGACTGCCAAAGCCGGATGGAGCCTTTGGGTGGCAGCCGATTTTGGGTGGGGCAGTATGAGGGAAAATTGGGATTCGCAGCTATCCATGTGACCCCACTCGCTGTTCGTATCCCAGGGATTGCGGAACTCGACCGGCCACAGTGCTACGCGGTGACGATCGTCCTCGGCAAACTCGCCCTGCACGGGCTTGTCTTCACCACGCCGGCACTGGAGATTGATGTAACGATGAGCCTGGGGATACCGCAAATATGGCCGCCTCAAGGGCCAGTTCGATGGCCGACAGGACAACCGTGCACTGAGGCAATGTTCCAACACCTCGCGAATGGAAAAATGCTAGGGTCAGCCGTTGAAAGCGTGGAGCTCCAACCTTGGACTCCCGCAATCGATTTGCCGCGTAGCGTCATCGTGGACGGCAAGGTTCACGTCCCCGCGCTGTGCGGAAAACACTCTTATTGCTATCCGGCAGTCATCCTTGCAGAGGCTCTCCGAGGCAGATTCTACGCGTTCGCGACGGGATGCGCCTGCCCGCAAGCGTATCTGATCCAGACAGAAGCTGATGCCGCCCACTGTAAAGCCATCGGTGCAGCAGAAGGGATCTCCGACATGTACGAAGCCCTACCCGGAACCGAGGTCGTTATCCATGAAGAGGCCGGCCTCTTCGTCTGCAAGAGGCTTCCTGTTGTGCCTGCTGGCTGACAGCGCGCGATGATCAGCGGGTGACGGGATGAGCCTTCCCCGCTATCTGCGGACGCGTCGCATGCGGGACGTCAATGAGTCGGCGTGAGCCGTGACTTCGACCAGTCGAAAGCCAATCAGAATGAGGTCGGATTGGACCACTTCCAACGCTCGAGACGGGTCGGTTCTCGGCACAGAGACGACGAGCTCGTCGACGGCGTCCAAGTGCGGTCGCATCCCGGCACCGTGCTCGTGACCGACTACAAGCACGCTGCGTGCGCCGGCGTCGTAGGCGGCTGAGAGCCACAGCAAGAGAGCAACGCCCATGTCTGCATCGTCGGGTAGTGCGAAGTGCGCGCTAGCGTGGCCTCCTGGAATGCCCTCGTCGACCGTCTTGCCCGCGAGGACGAGGTCCGCGTTCGCGCGAAGGTCGAGCAGGCCCCGTTCTTCCGCCGCCGATTGATGCCCGCCTTCCGCGGCAAACGCCCAAGTCAGGTACGGCCGTCGGCGCACGGTTGCGGTCAACCACGGCTCAAGGACGGTCAGGGCTTCGTTGCGCAACACGTCAGTCTCGACCTCTACGCCTGCGGCGGCGAGCATCGAGGCGCCACCTTCACCGCGGGACGTTGGGTCCATGACGGCGATGACGACCCGGGAGACACCGGCGTTGATCAGCTCCTGGCGACAAGCTGGCGTGACTCCGACGTGGTTGCACGGTTCAAGCGTGACGACAGCCGTACCGCCGCAGGCCGCATCTCCCGCTGCGTTGAGAGCGTGCGCTTCGGCGTGCGGCTCTCCTTTGCGGCGATGAAAGCCCGCACCCACTACCGCTCCGTGCTGATTCAGGATCACACACCCGACGGGCGGGTTCGGGCTCGTGGTGCCCAGGCCAAGAGCGGAGAGGGTGATGGCCTGCCGCATCGCGGACAGCTCAAGGTCTGACGCCATCAGGCAGCCTCCACAAGGTCGTCGAGGAACGCACGGACGTCGGCCAGGTGACGGTGCCCGTCAACAGCAGAACCGATCTGGCCGAGCTGGTGCAGGATCCGGCGCGAGCCTGCTTGGCGGGCGATCGGCAGCGCGATGTGGGCCGTGGCAGCAGCTTGCTCGGGTTGGTCAGCCGCTACATGGGCTGCGGCTTTGGTTAGAAGGGCTGCAGTGAAGTCCTGCCGATGAAGCGACGGGATCGACGGCAGCGCGGCATCGAGAACCGCGATGGCCTCGTCCGGCCGGCGCCCAATCCTCAGGCAGGTGCCTCGGTGAACCTCGATGTAACCACTCGTGCAGTAGGAGGCGTGCTCGCCTTCAGGCTTACCCGGACGGCGGTCCGCCGCCCACTCATGCGCGCTGTCGAGAAGCTGCATGGCCTTGCGGTGCTCGCCAACGGTCGCGAGCGCATGGGCATGCTGGACGCGAAGTGCCGCACGCACCGGGCTGGGCACCTTCTTGTCCTGGAGCATTGCGGCTTCAGCCTCTTCCACAGCGCGGTGCGGCTTCCCGGCAATAAGCCAGTGCTGGCTGCTGCGGTACGTCGCCCAGGCTGTCATGGTCGGATCAGCAATCTGCTCCGCCCAGATGAGCGCCTTCCGGGTCCACTGCTGGGCGGCTAGGGCGTCGTTGAGCGAGTGGTTCAGCCATGCCGCAGACTCGGCGTACTGGGCAGCGAGGCGAACGAGGCTGGGACGAAACGACGATGGCACGTCATTGAGCAGCCGGTCGAGCAGATTTAGCTGAGCCGTGACCCCGATCAGGGCGTACTGCGGTCCGAACAGCTTGTCGTTCTGGACCAGCAGGTGCCACTGGGCTCGCAGCTGATAGACCGTCTCATCCAAGCTTCCCGGCATCGGCTGCTCAGTGCCGTGGTTGGCGGTAGTGGGGACGTCGGTACGCCGCGGGCTGTAGAGGTTGAGTTGGCCGTCGCTGGCGGCACCGAGAACGTGGCGGAGGGCAGCGCGACGCTCCTCGCTGGGCCAACGGTGCTCGCCGCGTTCGAGCTTGCCGATCCACCGAGAGTCGACGTAGTGCGCGGTGAGGACCCTGCCGGGGTAGAGCCGATCGAGAGCTGCGTTGACGGCGTCGGCCAACTCGCTGCGCGACAGTGATTGACCCGGTCGCCGAGGTGAGGTTAGCCGCCGGCGGGCATCGCTGAGCTGGGTGTTCGGGCTGATTACCGTATCCGGGTGACGGGGCACTACCGGTCCCGGCGCGCTGGCAGGTGAAGGCCGAAACTCTCGTCGCCATCACCTCTGAGCTGCCTACCCAGTTCGACGGCGGTATCGGGATGACGTGACATTGGCTCCCCCTTTCACGTCGACCCGTGACGGGCGCTTCGCTGCTGCTGGTCGGCTACTCGAAGCCATGTGGATTCGATGTCCAGGATGCCAACATCGGGCCCGGCGGGCCACCGTTCCATCGGGTTCAAGCCCTCGCGTCGGAGGACGAGTCACACCGTATGGCGCTGCAGCGCACTCTGGCCAGGGTCAGTGGCTGAACTTGTCCACCCGCAGGCCGCTGGTGAAGATGCTCCAAGCGGCGGGGTGGAATTCCAGTATCGGACCGGTGATGTCCTTCGAGTCGCGCACGCCGATGGTGCCGTCGACGGCGTTGGCGACCTCGACGCAGTTGCCATCGTCGCTGCGGGTGGACTTGCGCCACCTCGTATATCGCGAGGTCATGCGGAAACTCCTTCGATGGGTGACAGGTCCTGCGCCGCGACACGGAGCATATGAATGCTGATGTCAGGTGCAAGCGCGGCGGCCTTCAGCCGGCTGTGCAGGCTCAGATAGGGCTGGACGTCATCCGGTTCGGTGTAAATCAGATCACTCGTGAGCGTGTCGGCGGCGACAGCCATGAAGTCCGGCGTGTCGCGATAGCGGTAGATCGAGTACGCCGACCTGGGCGCGCTGTGGCCCTTGATCGAGGCGCCGATCGGTAGCACGCGGACGGTCACGGTTGGGTGGTCAGCGTAGACGGCGACGATGTGCCGGAACTGGTCGGCAACGATGTGTGGCTCGGCGGCACCGCGCCGGATCGCAATTTCGTCGAGCACGACGTCGTAGCGCGGCCCATCAGTGGCGAGTAGCAGTTGCTGCCGATGCGCCCGGGCGGCGACCGCTGCGGCGGGGTCGAAGGTCTCGGTGTGACGGGCGGGGTCACTCCGCAGCCGAGCATCGGCAAACGCCGTCGTCTGGAGCAGCCCGGGCACCAGCGCCAGGGCGTACTCCGTAATGGCTCTGGTGCCGCTCTCCAGGTCGGCGTAGGTGGCCTGCCGGGCGCCCATCCGTTCCGCGTCGGCCATCCACCATCCCCGCGCCCAGCCGTCGGTCGCCGCGTCCATGATGGCTGTCCGCCGGATCACGCCAACGGCCAGGTAGTCACAGATCGCGCTGACCAGATCGATGTCGGGACCCAGGTGCCCATTTTCCACGGCACTGAGCTGTTGCCGCGGGAACCCAACGGCGCGCGAGAGCGGTTCCGCCGCCAAACCGTGCTCGTTACGCAGGCGCCTGATCTCGCGTCCAAGCCATCGTCGCCGGACGTACGGACTGGGTCTGCTCATCGGCGGCCTCCACGGCTGCGTCTCAAGCCGGACGACCATACGGCCGGCTCGGTGACCTCAATGTAACCCCGACGTACAGCGAACGATCTTGGAGACGGCCCCTGAGCAACCATGAATGCGCAGCTCAGAGGGCGGTCGGACCGGAGGTCGGTACACGAGGTCGGACACGAGGTCGGCATTCCCAGTCGCACAGCATTCCGTGATCGTTGACTCGCAATCAGTTGTTCGCCAGTGGGCCAGACCCACCAGGCGGTTGCTCAATCGCCCGAGATTCAGCTGGGCAGGTGCCTGCTACGGCACTACCCGTCGAGCAGGGTGCAGGGGCCGTCCGTCGCGTCCCCCGCGCGAGTCGGTCCCTGCACCCGCCGGACGGGTGCGCGGCCAGGGCCGGCAAGGGTCCCGGCCGCGCACCCACCCAGTGAGGGGAGATGACGGTGGCGAAACGAATCAAGTGGTTCGTCCCGGCACAGGACGGTCGACAGTACCGGCCGTTCGGCATCGACTGCGAAGGCGCGGCGACGCTGTTCGCTCACCACAGCGGATGGAACCGGACCGGCACGGCTGGCCCGAACCAACCCTCCCCTCAAGAACTCGCTGCGGAAAACCGTGCCTTCTGGGCCGGTCTTGACCGGGCGCCTGCCGATCGGCAGATCCGTCTCACCCCTCCCGGTGACGAGAAGACCGCGCAATGAACGACCCCGGCAATCTGCCCACCGCCGAGCCCGGGACGCTACTGAGGCTCGGTCCCGACGATTGGTCTTTCGGCCGAGACCTGACCCCTGGCACGCACGTCGACGTCGTCGTCGCCTGGCTCCGCACCGACCTCGCGCACCTCAGCGAGGAGTGGATGTGGGTACGCGGCCACCAACCCCAATGCGACTACCCCAACGTTGATCTTCACCCGCCCTGTATGGAGTTGCGCGTCAGCGTCGCCGCGCTACGCCGGAATGCGCGGACGCCGTGACCAGCACCGGCGAAAGTGCCCGTCCCGTCGACCGTTTCGAGTCGGCCCGTCTGACGGTGCTCCAGCACGTAGGTGTCCGGACGTGCTTCCACTGCAGGGACAACGAATGCAAGCAGTACGCCTGGGCGGTGGAGGAGCTCACCCACCACGCCGGGGGCCGGCATCTCTTGTGCCGCCTCGGGTTGCTTCCCACCGCCCATAACTCGCCCCCGGAAGGCCAGCCGCGGTGAACAGACCCCCAGGCGCAGCCGATGAGCACACCATCCACGCCCACAACGAGCCAGTACCGCCACGTCGGCCGGTGAGAGCCGTTGGTACCGCTGCCGCAGTCACCCCTCGCATCGCCGACGAGTTCTTCTACATGGCGCACGACGACCAGACTGGCCGGCCCCGCCTCTTCGATACGGCACTGTCCTCGGGCCTCGCCGCCGCGCTGCTGGTCGAGCTGTACTACGAACGCCGCATCACGTTCGAGCACGGGAAGGTCGACGTCCTCCAGCGTTTCCCGCCGAAGGATTGGCTGCAACACCTCGTCCTCGACCAGTTGATCGCGCAGCCACAGCACACCGACACCCGAACCTGGCTGGCGTTCCTGGCCACCACCGCCTACGAGCAGGTCGCCACACGCATGTGGCAGGTCGGGCTCCTCCAACAGACGCAGGTTAGCCGGCTCTGGCGGCAGCGCACCGTCTACGTGCCCACCGACATCAACACTGCTGCCTGGTCTTGGGCGCGACTGTCTCAGCAGGTACGCAACTACCGCCAGCTCGACCACTTCGACATCGCACTGGCCGGCCTGACGCTGCACACCCAGCTGGACACAGCCCTGCTCGACGGCGCGCCGTACAGCGCTCACGCGCACCTACGCCAACTGGTCAACCAGTCCTGGCTGCCGCTACGCGACCTCCTCGCTGACCTCAGCAGCGTCATCGGTGCCGGCGTTCTCAGCCACCGCACCTCCTGACGTTCGTTCACACACCGCCCAGAGACGAAAGAGAAGCCATGCCCCGCTCGAAACCTGACACGGTCACAGCTGTCCTGGCGCACGGCCGACTCGGGATCCCCTCCGTGGTGTTCTTCGTGATCGCCGCAGCCGCGCCACTCACCGTCATCGCCGGCGGCGCAACCACCGGGTACGCCGTTACCGGTGTGACAGGCATCCCCGTGTCGTACCTCGTCGTCGCCGCCGTGCTCGCGCTGTTCGCGGTTGGCTACGTGGCGATGTCCCGGCGGATCGTCAACGCCGGCGCCTTCTACACCTACGTCACCTACGGACTCGGCCGCCCGGCCGGCGTCGCCGCAGCCATGGTCGCGCTACTGGCCTACAACGCCATGCAGATCGGCCTGTACGGCGGGTTCGGCGCGGTTCTCGCCCAGTTCCTGCAGAGTCGGTACGGCTGGGACATCACCTGGTGGCTCTGCGCGTTGATCGCCTGGGCCGTCGTCGCCGTGCTCGGTCTCCTGCGCATCGACCTGAACGGCAAGGTCCTGGCGGTCATGCTCGTCGCCGAGTGCGCCGTCGCCCTCGTCTTCGATGCGGTAATGCTCGGCCACCCCGCCAGCGGGACGGTCACTTTCGACACCCTCGCCCCGTCGCACATCTTCGCTGCCGGAATCGGCGCCGCACTGGTCACCGCAATCACGGGTTTCGTCGGCTTCGAGGGCACCGTCGTCTTCAGCGAGGAGACCAAGGACCCCCGACGGACCGTGCCGCGTGCCACGTACATCGCCGTGGTGCTCACCGGCCTGCTCTACGGCCTGTCGGCGTGGGCCATGTCCGTCGCCACCGGTCCCGACAGCATCGTGGACGCTGCCCGGGCCGACGGGACCGACCTGATCTTCAACTTGGTCTCACCGCACCTCGGCACAAGCGTCGTCACGATCGGCCGGGTCCTCTTCATCACCAGTCTGTTCGCCGCGCTGCTGTCGTTTCACCACACCGTGGCCAGGTACCTGTTCGCCCTCGGGCGTGAGCGGGTGCTCCCTGCCGCACTGGGTCGGACCAGCCGCCGCACCGGCGCGCCGAAGGTCGGCTCGATCATCCAGAGCGTCGTCGCGGTGGTCGTACTCGTCGGCTACGCGGCGGCGAACGCCGACCCGATCGTCCACCTGTTCTTCTGGGTCACCGTTACCGGTGGTCTCGGCGTCCTGGCCCTGATGACCGTGACTTCTGCCGCGGTGGTCAGCTTCTTCGCCCGCATCAGGCACGGCGAGGGGCCATGGCGGGCCGTCGTCGCACCGCTGATCGCCACGATCGCGCTGACCGCGATCCTCGTCGTCACCCTGGACGAGTTCGACACCCTCCTGGGCGTTCACCCGCACTCGCCGCTGCGCTGGCTCTTCCCGGCCGCGTACGCCATCGTCGCCCTCATCGGCGCGACCTGGGCGCTGATCCTCCGCGCGGCCAGGCCAGACGTCTACAGCGCCATCGGCCTCGGCCCGGAGAGCGCCACCGCGTCCCTCCGCAGCCCTACTGCCATCCGCCAGCCGGCCTGATCTTTGCCAGGAGTTTCAATGACCGACATCAGCACCGGCGTGACGGTGCGCCAGGCAACCCGCGGTGACACGCAAGGCTTGATTTCCGTTCTCGCCGAGGCGTTCTTCGACGGGCCCGTCGCCGACTGGCTGGTCCCCGACCCCAACGACCGCCGGACCGTCTACCGGCGGTACTTCGAGCTGGCCCTGAGCCACGGCCTCGACAACGGCCACGTCGACACCACGGCAGACCTGTCCGCCGTCGCGATCTGGTACCCGCGCCCCGAACCCTCGCCCAAAGGCTCGCTGGAGCACCCGGCCGCGCTGGAAGCGGCCACTGGGGTGTACGCACCGAAGTTCGCTCTTCTCGACGCAGTGTTCGAGGCGTATCACCCGGGCGAGCCACATCACTACCTCGCCTACGTCGCCGTCAACCCCGAGCAGCAGAACCGTGGGATCGGCGCCGCGTTGCTGAGCCACCACCATCGCCAGCTCGACGCCATCGACATGCCCGCGTACCTGGAGGCCAGCAACCTCCGCAACCGCGAGCTGTACGTCCGACTTGGGTACCGGGCTGGACCCCCGATGATCCTCCCCACCACCGGGCCGACGATCTGGCGGATGTGGCGCGGGCAACCGAATGCCGCCCGGCCTGAGGGCTTCCCCGCGAGCGGATTGCTCCCACGCCGGAGTGCCAGGTGAGCCCTGCGGTGTCGACCCTGCTCGCACGACCCGCTCAGCCCAGCGATGTAGCGGCGATAGCTGCTCTGCTGACCCGAGGTCTCGCCGAGGACCCGGTGGCTGAGTGGCTTGTGCCCGACCCAGCCGAGCGGCAAGCCGTCTTTCAGGGACTGCTGGCGATGGAGGTCGACCACGCCGTCGAGTGGGGCGACGTTGACGTGTTACCGGACATGAGCGGCGTCGCGGTGTGGCGCCGCCATCCGGCCGACGACGCGCCAGTCTTGTCGGATCATCACCTGGGTGCCTTCACGAGGGGAGGCATGCCTCGGTTCCGGCAGCTCACCGCCCTGTTGAACAGCTATCGGTCCGACGCGCCCCATCACTGGTTGGCATGGCTCTACGTGGAGCACGACTGCCGCGGGCAGGGCGTTGGCACCGAACTGCTCGCCCGTCACCACCAGGTCGTCGATCAGCGCGGGTTGCCAGTCGACGTCGTGGTAACAAGCGAGCGTGCCCGGGATTTCCTGACCTTCCACGGCTACATCGCCGGGCTGCCGTTGCACCTGCCAAGCGGACCACGGCTCTGGCCACTGCGCCGCCCTGGCCACCCCGCAGCACGATCCGACCAGGCCGGCCGAAATGGGGTGCCATCGGCGGTGGCTGAAGTCGTGTCCACCTCAGAACCCACCTTCACGACCACTAGCGTCGAGCGAGTGACCATGCTTCGTGAGGCCTCGGACCTGCGAACAAACCTCATCGACCAGCTATGCGCCGAGGACACGATCCGCACGTCCGCCGTCGAGGTTGCGATGCGCCGGACCCCGCGCCACCTGTTCCTCCCCGGGGTACCAATGCAGCAGGCGTACGCCGACGAGCCTGTCTACACCAAGACCGACACCTGCGGCACCTCGATCAGCGCCGCATCGCAGCCGCGGATCGTGGCCATGATGCTCGAGCAACTCGACGTACGGTCCGGCCAGCGAGTCATGGAAGCCGGGGCCGGCACCGGCTACAACGCTGCCCTCCTGGCAGCTGTCGTCGGTGACAGCGGACGCGTGGTCACGATCGACGTCGACGAGGACCTCGTCAACGGGGCGCGCAAAAGCCTCGCCGCCGCTGGCGTTGCCAACGTCGACGTTGTGCACGGTGACGGAGCACTTGGCTACTCCGAGGGCGCCCCCTACGACCGGATCATCGCCACCGTCGGTGCCTACGAGACCCCGGCGGCTTGGTTAAAGCAGCTCGCCCCCGATGGACGACTCGTCGTACCGCTCCGTCTGCGCGGGGCCGCCTCACGTTCGATCATCTTCGAGAGGTACGACGGCGGGTGGCGCGATCAGGGCAGTGAGCTGGCCGTGTTCATGCCGCTGCGCGGCATCGGCGACGATGCCCGCCGACTCGTCTCCCTCACCCCCGAGCTGGACGTGATCCTGCAGGTGCACAAAGATCAGGAGGTCGAGGCTGCGGCACTCGCCGACGTACTCGAGACCGAGCGCCGCAAGGTCTGGACCGACGTGTTCTTCCCGCCGATGGTGCCGTACGAGTGGATGGACCTCTGGCTGGCCTGCCGCCTCGACAACGCCATCATGCGAATGAGCGTGCAACCCACGGCCGTCCAACGCGGCGCCGTCACCCCGATGTTCTCGTGGGGCGCGATGGCGACCACCCGCGGCGCGGACCTCGCCTACCTCACGACCAGGCCGGCGCTGGCCAGGCCGGACGGCAGCAGACTGTACGAGGTGGGCGTCATCGGCCACGGACCCAACGGGCGGGACCTCGCGCACCACGTCAGCGAGGAGATCCGCAGCTGGTATACCAATTACCGCTCCCGCGAAGTCCGCTTCGAGATTCCCGACGCTCCCATCGGAGCGGACCCCGCGGTCGGACGCTTCGTCCTCGCCCGGCCACACCACCCCATCACTGTCACCTGGGAATGAGCCGGACGCGGGACAGCGTGTTTCTGTGCCGCTTCCCGCTCCTCGACCGAACGCAGCCCATCCAGATCCTTGGTCACCCGCTTGACGACCTGCATGCCCTGGCCGGTCACGCCAGGCAAGAGAGCGACCGCGACGTCAGCACCAGGCGCAATCAGGCTGCTTTCATCACATAACGGGTGACCTCGAGCACGGCGGCCTGCAAGCTAGTGCGAGGACCCAACCTGCAGCTAGAACAAACAGCTAGTTAAAGGTTTTTCGTCGCCAAGCGCACCATTTTGGTCGTCAACTCGATGACCATGTCCGCCCGATCAACCTACTTAACCCCTTTCTTGTACACCGGCGGCTAGCGGTACGTGCTCAAGCCGGCAGCAGCCATATAATGGACGCCCGGCGGCACCGTACGCACAACGGCACCCGAACTTCCAAGATGAGGGGTAAGAGCGTTGCCAAGAGTGGGAAGTAGTTGGAACGCCGGCGCCGTTAAGCCACCCTCGAGCGACACTCTGCAAAGGCACATTTCGGCCCTCGAAGCCGATTTCCCCGTTGTTGAAGATCATCGGGCCGCCCTGTCTGAGCTAGGCTCGCAGATGGTTCACGCGCAGCGATGTGAACAGAAGGGCCTGCACCGATGCCGCCTCGGCTTGGTTCGTTTCAGTGGGGCCGTGGAGGCCGCGTTCGGTCTAACGCGGGAAGTATTGTTCTTCTACAGCCCATATCCTGACCTACAAATCAGGGAGTTCGAAGCCGCCAAGAATGCGATTAAAATGCTCCGCCGAGCCGTCACGCCGGATGTAATTTTCATCTGGTCGCCTGATCCGCGATCACGCCAGAAGCTGGACGATTGGTCACAAGGCGGCGGCCTGCTGGCAATTCCGCTCGCGTCGATTCAGAGCAATGACCCAGTGGCGCTAATTTCCCTCCTCCGTGACTATATTTACGCTCGGGATCTCTTCTACGAGTCAACCCCGGTTCGAGGCGATCGATTCTTTGGACGTCGCCAGATTCTTCAGAGTTTACGCGACGACGTGCAGAGCCAGCGAGTAGCTGGACTATTTGGCCTTCGAAAGGCGGGGAAGACAAGCGTTCTTTCTCAACTCTCGGAGGTCATCTCGTCTCCTGCACGTGTAGTCATCTTACGTGACTTGGAGAGCTTACCGTCGCCGCCTATAGACCCGATTCCAAGTCTTCTGAAAGATCTTGTCGCAGACATCAAGGATAGATTTCTCGCGCAGCCACACCTTGAAACGGAGCTTCAACAGCTCGCGAACTCAACGGATATTTCAGATTTTAGGCGGGCGATGCAATCGGTGTTACGCGCTCTGGCGGCTCGCGAGGTAAGCATTGTGCTGATGCTTGACGAGATCGAGTATCTAACGCCTTCCGACCGCATCGACATCTACGAGGGTGATATGACCTCCGTGGCCCAGTTCCTCGGAGCGCTTCGGAGTCTAGTGCAGGAAAATCCTAACTTCACCTTCCTGCTGTCTGGCCTAACGAGCGCAATAACGGAGGGTGGCCGGCTATACGGTCGCCCGAACCCCTTGTTCTCCTGGTCAAAATCTCATTTCCTCACACCCTTTGATCGCAGCGAGGCCGACGAGCTAGCAACGTCGATTAGCAGCAGAATGGGCATTGACGTCGAAGAAGGGGCCTTAGAGGCCCTATATGAAGCTACAGGCGGACACGCTTTCCTTTACCGAAGTCTAGCCTCTGCTGTCGTTCAAAGTCTTCCCGTTGACGTCTTTCAAAGACATGTGACCCGCGCCGACGTACTTCGCACTGTTACACAATGGAAGCGCTCCGTTTCCGGGAACATCGAAGAGATGCTGAATCATGTACGGCGTTACTATCCAAACGAGAGCGTCCTTCTTGAGGTCCTGACGCAAGAGCCGGCATCATTTACCGAGCTAGCAAACGAGTACCCAGCAGCATTGCAGCACCTTCTCAGCCTCGGTCTCGTGCGAGCAGATGGACATGACTATGAAGCCACAACCATTCTGAGCCTGCTATGACACAAGCGGTCGTTGTACGGTCCGACGCGATCCGAGCGAGCTTGGCACGACACCGTCTGGTACTAATACAGATGGGTGCGGCCTTTGAAGCCATGCGGCAATCCATGCTCGAGCGCCTGGGTGCGGAGCTCGTCACTGTTTCGGATGTCTTATCTAAGACCTATGACTTCTCGAAGTCGGCGTCGTACGTGATAACTGACATCGAAGTGTTGGTTACGCCCACATCCGGCAGGCCAGAAGTCACCATGGGCGCCCTCCGCGAAATAGTTATAAAGCTAATGGATGAGGGCAAGAACATTTGCCTGGTTTCTCGTGCGCCACGAGTAGCATTTGCGAGCATTCCAGGGAGCTCCATCCTAGAGGATGCTGCATTACTCCATCTCCCTCTTCTATCCTTGGAAGAATGCCCCAATGAAGGCCGATCAGAAATCGGATGGAAACTACCGACCATCGGCATGGGCGCAGACGTCAGACTGGAAGACCTTTTTGTGTCGATTCTCAAAGAATTAGGCCCTGGCGTTCTTAGCTCGCTGGATCATTGCGTATTCGAGATCGACCCGAGGGGAGCTGCGGGATTGGCCTACCTCTCGCATCGAGATAAAGAGGCCCTTCGGTGCGCAGGCCTTGTTGAGGTGGACACTTCAGGAAGATGTTCTCTGACAATTCCTAATCGCCTGCTGGAGTTGAAGAGTGCACTCGCCAATGTGATTAGCTCCACAACGGTTCCGGCAAGAGATCTGGCGGCCGTCGTAAATGGTCTTTGGTATATCGAGCGAACCATCCGGTCCACCCTGCGGTCGGCCGCCGTATCGATCGATGGACCGAAATGGCGAAGCTCTATTGTCGGAGCTCTGTCTACAGAAGTTCTCAGCCGCGCACGATTAGACTCAAGCATTAGCGCTGCGAGCGTAAAGGAACTTCGAGATCCTCTTGAGTGGCTAACGCTCGGCGAACTGCTAGATATCGCGCGCTCGAACAAGTTCAACGGACTTGGCGTTGACGCTGTCATCTGGAGGCGATTTGTGGAGCAGGTCATGCCGATCAGAAACCGAGTTTCTCACATGCGTGACTTGAAGGGAAACGATGAGGAAATCGTCGGCATGTGGGTTGGATTGGTACGCCAACAATTGGGATGAACACCGTTCTGCATCCGCCTAATTAGTCGTACTCCGGGTCGCGTGCGTTCCCAGGCAATACCACTTCGAGCCATCGGGACGACGCGGGGGACCGGCCGATCATCACTTTCGGCGTTAAGTACGCTACGCGGGATGTTTGCCAGCATGAGGAGCCGCTGGTTTTCCCTGATAGTCGGCAAGCGTGGACTAATGGGTATCGTTTCCGCTAGAGCCTAACGTTACCCAAGTACGCCTCTGGGAAGCTCGCCACGGATCCATGGTGGCCTCGGACGGTCACACTGTCATCCCTCGACAGCCGGCACGCTGAGGGCTGAGCACCTCCCATAACCGATCACGCGGCTGGACGGTCTGGCCGAGGAGTCCACTTGCCGCCGTCCAACCAGGCGTTGGCACCCACCTCGGCCTGCGGGAAGGGCGTCGTGTTGTGGCTGCGGGTGCCAAGGTCGGGGCGTTCTTTGCGCTCCTGCTCGTCGATCTTGATCAGGTCTGACATGGCTTCGACGTGCCGGCGCTCCGCGTCCAGCAGGAAGGTCACGAAGTCCTTCACTACCGCCAGGAGGGCCGCTTCGGGGTTCGAGCAGGACGAGAAGAGACCGTTGACGGCTTCGATATAGCCGTTGAGGGCCTCGACGAGCTTCCCGATGTGCTGGTAGCCGAGGCCGGCGTACGCGTTGCGAAGGCCTTCCAACATGCTCGCGGCCTTCTTGCCCTCCTCGGCCAGCCACCGCGTCTGGGTCTCGAGCTGGAGCAGGTAGGCCGAGGCGCGTTCGGCGTACTGGCCGAACGCCTGCGAGGCGCTGCCCTCCCAGTACAACTTGAGGTTCTTCAGCTCACCGTCCATCTCGGCGCGCAGCTCGGCGTAGGTGCCGGCAGCCGAGTGCACCAGGTCAGCACGGTTCCAGATCAGCTTGGGCGCGGAGCGCCAGGCATGGACCATCAGATCGCTCAGCGGGAGACGCTGGCCGGTGCCCAGCTCGATCAGGATCGCCTCCAACTGGAGCAGCGTGTCCCGGTGCTCGTGGATGAACGTGTCGAGTTGGTCGCCCTCGCCGTTCTCGTAGTGGGTGGTCCGGCCGCCGGAGAAGCCGAGGTTGTTGCCGTCGGTGCTGCCGATGGTGATCGGCTCCTCGACCACGCGGGTCTGCGGCAGCCGCTCGTTGCGGGTGGCGCCCAATCGGTCGTTGCCGTCTGGGATGACCAGCACCGGCTCGTCGCCGGGAAGCTGGCGCTCGTGCGGCTGGGACAGGATGCCGGCACCACCCGGACGCACCCGTACGCTGCTGCCGTAGCCGTCGCTGAGCGGTAGATAGGGTCCCAGGTCCCGGTTGAACACGTCGAAGTTGGTGGTGACGTCCAACTCGGTGCCCTCGTAGTCGGCGGCGATCTGCATCAGGCCGTCGGCGATGCGCTCCATCTCGTTCCGGGCGATGTTCGCCTCGGACAGCCTGCTACCCAGGGCCGTCGCCCAGTCTCGGTTGAGCTTGTCGGATATCCCCTCGAGCGTGCCCCAGGCGGCGACCGGGACCGCACCGACGTCGCCGAGGTAGCGGCGAACGGCGCTGTAGGTCACGGCGTCCTCGTAGCGTTCCACTCCGAAGGCCACCAGGGCCCGCGATTCGACCCGCAGGGCCGACGTGTCCGTGGTCATTCCCCGTGTCTCTCCCCGTTTGTCGGCTCGATCGGCGTGAGCAGCTCAACGCCGAGGGGCGAACCGAAGTAGTCGATGCGCAGCTGGCGGTACTGCCGCCGGTGATCCGCCACTGCCGCGAGCAGGGCTGTCCGGATCTCGGACGCCACATGGTCTGGACCACACCGGCGCAGCATCCCAGGCCGAATGCCGACCTTCAGGTCTCCGTCGTGGTCCCGGACGACCGTCACCCAACCGTTGGTGGAGACGCCTTCGGCCTTGATCCGGGCCACGTCCTCGAAGTAGCGCTCCAACTTGCCCACGGCGTGCTCCTACTCGGTGGACTTGAGCGTCATTGCCCGGTCGGTGACGCGCTGAGCGGTGGTGTTCGCGTACTCGACAAGCTGCTCAACCCCTAAACCGGGGTTGCTGAAATCCGCGTAGACGTGCGCGTACCGGTCATCGGATGCCACAAACACGCCCGCGAAGATCTTCTCGTTGATCTTCTCCGCGCATGAACGCGCGACCCGGTACTTGGCAGCGCTCGGGTACGGCACCGCCTCCCCGTAACAGGGGCCCTCGGCCGCCGTCTTGCGCAGATATGCCTCGTCGTCGCTCTCCGTGAGACTCACGGCGATTTTGCCCCGATACGACCGCTCGGCCGACGAGAAGTCGAACTCGCAGCTGACCAGGGACTTGCTGGATTCGCGCTTGGGCTCCGCACGGGTCAGATTCCACGCCCCCTCGACGACGCTCGGCAGGGCCTCAGCCAACTCACTGCATGAGGGAACGACTTCATCGTCGCCGAACGGCCCCCACCGCCACGCGCCGAGCAACCCGCCGGCCACGACAACAACGACAGCCACAACGGCCAGCGTCCTCCTACTCATCGGACCGCTCACGATTCAGACCGCTGCTCGTACTCGGAAGGCTTCACATGGGGTGCCGGCAGCTGCAGTGACGCCAACGCGACCCTGGCCGCGGCCCGCACCTGCCGGGCCAGCGAATCGTCCGTGTGCCGGTGCAGGCCGTCTACCTCGACCGCGATGTCACCCCGACTCGTGGCAGCGATGCGAACAGACCGGTCCGGCGAGTACACATCGACATCAGGTCCAGGAGCAGCTACGTCGGGATCTGAGGGCTTAGGTGGCCCGGAGGTCATCGGACCGGTCCTTTCCGGACGACAGTGCGGACCGCCGCCATCGGACCGTGCGAGCGTCCGACGGACGCGGCCTCCCGTCGCAGCGCCATCATGGCGATGACCCTATCAACGGGCGTCACCGGCCCGCTGTCCTCAGCGATCAGCGCAGATCATGCACCAGCGGGGCACCACGCAGCGCGTGTACTGCAATGACAGTTCTTAGGGGTAGGCCCCCGGTGTTCAGGTTGGGTTGCCTCGTGACTGCACCCGCTCCTGCTCCTCATATTCGAGCCACTGTTGGGGAAGAAAGAGATCCTCGTCACGATGTGTGAGTAACTCGTGTAGGCCGATTGCGAATGAGACGAGTGTGGCAACCGCTAATCCTAGATGCAGCCAGTCGTAGGGCCGCTCGAAGAGCGATCCGAGGGTAGCACCGAACAGGAGCGGTGGGGCACCCAGCTTAATGACGCGCCATTTTTGTCGCCGCCTCTTCCTCGCGAGTTCCCTTTCAGCGAACTCGCTGATGAAGTCACTGCCGCTGGTGAATCGGGAGACGGTTACTGATTCACGGAAGGCAAGCATGCGGACGAGCTGCTCATCGCTGAACGCTCCATTAGCGATGACGCCGTTGATCCGGTCGCTTACCGAACGGGGAAGGTTATCCTGACCGTATGCACTAACAACGTCACGGACGAGCGAATCGCGCCACCACTTGGACGGACCGCCGTCGTCGTGCATGTATCGCTCACCCTCGCCATAGACCTGCTCGCTCAGCTGAGTCAGACGTACGAAGCTGAGCTGGGCTACCGGGAACAGTGGTGCGATCCGGATCGGTAAACCCGAAAGGTTCACCAGCTGTAGGGGGTGGTGTCCGCGCCATCCGGGGTTCATAAAGTCATTGCCGCAATGGACGAGCAAGCCTAGGCGCGAATATGAGACGCGAGCAGCGAGCTTGCCCGCCATTCCTTTCGGCATCGAGAATTCTTCGTATGTTCGCGCCATGATTGACTCGCCAGGATTGACGACAAGAGTCTCGCCAGGCGCAAGCCTGCGCTGTCTCCAGTGCAGCGTCGGCTGCGCCTCGTACACGTCGTGCCGTCGTAGATCCACTACATCCTCAGCCCGCCATCGCCTACCAGACCGGCTACTACGCCAGCGCCTCGGGTTCTTGCGCTTCGCCTCCCAGAACACGGTGTCGATGCGTATATCTACAGATGCAGGGCCGATCTGTACATCTGGACTAAACGGATGTTCAGGGAGCCTGCATTCGAAGTTGATGTCGTCTAGGTGAGCGCGAATGTCGACGTCAGCTAGGTACATGATCACCCCCGGACCGTCCGAGGTAGCGGAAGCGAGGCTGGGATAAACCAGCAACCTTGACAACCTCGTCGAACATGGCCTGTGGACGCACCCAGAGCCGGCCAAGCGCATCCGTGTATACGACAAAACGCTCGCCGTTCTCAGTGTGTTCTGCGACTCCGAAAACTTCGTACAGGCCGCCCTTATAATGGCGGTAGATGCCGCTTTCAGTCATCGACCGCATCCACAGACGACAGATCGTACGTGTGATTGAGGCGAACAGCCTTTGTGCGGATGTAGTTGCGGTTCAAAGGATTCACTTGAGGTGGGATGGATACGGTCTCCGCAACCTCGATGCCAAGCTGACGCAATGCATCAACCTTGGAGGGGTTATTTGTCAGCAGTCGAACAGCCGGAATCTGGAACCAATTCAGGATTGCTTTGACGTCGACGTAGCTTCGTTCGTCGA
The DNA here is from genome assembly GCF_003857035.1 of Micromonospora arida. Taxonomy (GTDB): domain Bacteria; phylum Actinomycetota; class Actinomycetes; order Mycobacteriales; family Micromonosporaceae; genus Micromonospora; species Micromonospora arida. Next base: position 3,120 of record NZ_QGSY01000110.1, on the reverse strand, counting down.
TCTGGCGGCCGATGAGGAGGTTCGCATCCACCGTGTCGGCACCGTCGTTGATCTGGCGGGCGTAGGCGCGCATCTTGTCCGCGAGGCCGATGCCGCGACCTTCCTGCCATAGGTGGATGACCACTCCCGCCCCGTCTGCGGCAATTGCGTCGAGCGCGTCGTCACGCTGGCCAGCACAGTCACAAGTAAGCGAGCCGAAGACGAGCCCGGTCAGGCACTCAGATTGAATCCGGACTAGCGGTGGTCGTTCTTTGTACGCCCCGAAGGCGAACGCGACCGGAGGTTGTGTCCTGCCGTCATCGAAGCAAAACGCCCCGAAGGTCCCGACACGCGTCTTGAGCAAGCTCTGAATGATATCCATGAGCACGACCAATCATGGTTGCGATGCGAGCGGGACGTTTCATCTATATCAACATTTGTTCAAAAACACGGATTTCGGCCAAGATTCACAAGTGTCACTGTAGCACCCATTGTCGAACATGGCCAAAGTGGAGAGAGTGGCTTGCCGCCTGCGCACTGCGGCTCCGCGATTAGCTGATGGACTGATGTGAGGCGACGCTGAAACGGCACGCACAGCGCGGCGTCCAGGCGTCCAGGCGTCCATGGCTAGTGCCGCTGCAGTGGCTCGAATACCACTGCGTGCGGCCTACCAACCCAGGCGCTGACGCTAGAGGAAGCGTCGAGAATCAGACGAACAACAAGATCACATTCACGGTCGAAGCCGAGGTGGACTGACCACCAAGATTCACCGCGACGTCAACGGCGTCGGACCGGCCCTGGCCTCCTCGGTGCGCTCCGGCGGCAACGTCAACGACGAGTCTTCCCGTGGTCCCTTGAGGCATTTTCATCCTGCGTAGCGGTTCGCTTCGACGTGGTGCAGGACGGGGATGGCCTGCACGGCGGCAGTGGCGCGGCGTGGGCAGATGCGTAGCTCGGCATCGCGCCGTCGCACTACGCCGACCCGCGGGACGCGCTGCGTCGGGCCGGCGACACCACGTACCGGGCCGAGCGGGTGGGCCGGCAGGGGCGGCGGCTCTACGCCTCGGAGGCCCAGCTGAGCCATTCGGGATCATGCCCTGTCTTACCTGGAGCCTCGCCCTCATCGATTGCCGGGCTCACCACACTCACCCTGAACTGCAAGATCAGCTTGAAAAGGGCTCCTTGATCATCGCTGGCAGTATTCGCCAGCAGGCCGCGAGCCAGTCCGATCTCAGCGGAGGGTGACCTGACCGGACTTGCAACAGATCACCCTCCTTGAGCGAGTAACCCGTCGGTGCGCGCTCGACGAACTCGGCATGTCCCACTTCTCGATACTGCGTGATGGGTTCGAGTGACTCGGATGTGGGGCCCCCGCGAAGGCTTATTGACGAGCCCGCCGCCGCGGTTCCGACCAGCGAAACCGGAACCCGACCCACGCACGCAACCGCTCCAGGTCTAAATACCCCGACCAACATCAACATCCATCACAGGAGCCAACGAGCACGAGCCGAACTCGATTCGCCGACTGTTGTCGCAGTATCGGCCCTGCGTACGATTACGGCCCCGAGCCGTTCATCGCGGCTGCTGCGGGTGACCACCAGCGGAAACCTCATCGAGTAGTTCGTCCCGCGCACCTGCCCGGGCATCGGCCTCTCGGCTGCGGCGGCGACGGTTCCAGATCAGGAAGATCACCAACGCCAGCAGGATCACCAGAACCAGGCCAATGCCGGCGGCGATCACGACGACCTGCTGGTCGGTCGGGCCGCCCTGGTCGCCGTACTTGGTCACGTCGAAGGTGTCGTCCTCGGCTGCCTGGGCAGTGCCGCCGGCCGGGGCAGCGCGATCGAGCAACGGGTTCTCGGAGACCGTCGGCACGTCCGCTGTCAACGCGGCCACCGGGTCGATCCGACCGAACCCGTACTGCGTGTCGCGGCCCGACGGACCGGCGTCGCGCGCGGTTCGGATGATCCTGTTGATCACGTTCGCCGCGTCCAGGTCCGGATACTTCGACCGGACCAGCGCCGCGACGCCGGAGACGATGGCGGCGGAGTCAGAGGTGCCGTCCCCCCACCCGTATCCATGGGCGGGGCCGATGTTGAGAATGCCATCACCGGGGGCCGCTACCACTGCCTCCGGCCCTCGCACTGAGCCGGACCAGAACGCTCCGCCGCGGGTCGTGCCCGTTACGGCGAGCACGCCTGGAATGTTGGCTGGTGAGATGACTGCGCTCTCTCCCTTGGCGGTGTTGCCGGCGGAGGCGACCACGACGACGTCGCGTTCGAGGGCGTACGCGATGGCCTGCTCTTCCTCTGGAGAGGCGGCGCCTGGCCCGCCGACGGACAGGTTGATCACCGTGGCGCCGCCGTCGGCGGCCATCCGGATGCCCTGAGCCTGCGCCTGGTCGCTAGCCGGACCCTTACCCTTCTTGATTTTGATGGGAAGGATCTTGGCGTCCGGGGCGATTCCGTCCACGCCGTCGGTGGCTGCGTTCGTCGCTGCGATGATGCCGGCCATGTGCGTGCCGTGGCCGTCCTCGTCGGCGCGGCCGTCGCCGGAGGCGCCATAGCTCCGACCACCGGGGAGCACCTGGCCCCGGATGTCCGGGTGGGTAGCGTCGACGCCACTGTCCACCACCGCGACGGTCACCCCTCGGCCGGTGGAAAGCTTGTGCGCCTGGTCGATGCGGAGTTCGTCCAGGTACCACTGTTCGGCCCGCTGAGGCGCGGCGACGGCAGGTTGGGCGGCGGCACCCGTCAGGAGCACGGCCAGCAGGCCAGCCGCGACAGGCCGGAGCGCGCCGACGTTCACACTCAACCGTCCGTCCTCATCGCAGGATCCCCGGAGAACCGGTGTCATCGGCACACCACGGGTCGTCGTCCTCAGTCAACCACGACGATCCGGGACCAGATTCATCGTGCTCCGCGCCGTTGCCGCGTCCAGCGGCACCGGCGCCGCCGAGCAAACCGCCCGCGCTGCCCCGCGAGCCACCCGCGCCGGCGCCATCGCGACCGGCACCGGTTGCGTTGCGCACCGCCCTGGCCGCACTGGTCACCGGCGGCACCCTGCCGTTGCCACCGCCGACCATGCCAGGGATGCCGCCCGCACTGACCCCGCCGCCGACGACAGGGCTGCCCCCACCTC
>NZ_QGSY01000125.1 GCF_003857035.1 Micromonospora arida | reverse complement strand
GTCGGGCGACGGCGCGGCGGACATGGCTGCTCCGGGCGGGAGTGGGTATGGGACGAACGGGCCGTGGACGGGAGCGCCAAACCCGCCGAGAGACTGTCGCACCCGAAGGCGTGTCGCAACCCCGCCCTCCGGAGCGGGGCGTGAGCGCCTGTGACGCTCGTCCCGTTGTGGCCGCGCAGGCCCTGATCGCTCAGATTCCGTGATTGATAACCCGACTTTCGAGCAACCAGCATGAGTGAAACTGGGTTAGGCTGCGGGCCATGTGTGGAATCGTGGGATACGCGGGCGCGCGCCCCGCACTCGGCATCGTCCTCGACGGGCTGCGGCGGCTGGAATACCGTGGCTACGACTCGGCAGGCGTCGCGATCGTCTGCGCCGACCAGCTGCTGACCGAGAAAAAGGCCGGCAAGCTGGCCAACCTGGAAAAGGTGCTGTCCGAGCGGGCCGCCGACGACCCGACCTCCTGCGCGGCCAGCCCGATCGGCATCGGTGACGGCACCACCGGTATCGGGCACACCCGGTGGGCCACCCACGGCGGCCCGACCGACCGCAACGCCCACCCACACGTCGCCCCGGACGGGCGGGTCGCGGTGATCCACAACGGCATCATCGAGAACTTCGCCAAGCTCCGCGCCGAGCTGGAGGCCGACGGCGTCCAGTTCACCAGCGACACCGACACCGAGTGCGCCGCACACCTGCTCGCCGCCGCGCTGGCCGATCTGCGCGCCGCCGGACAGCCGGACAGCCCGCAACTGCTCGCCGCCGGCATGCGCGTGGTCTGCCAACGACTGGAGGGTGCGTTCACCCTGCTCGCGGTGGACGCCGCCGTGCCCGGTGCGGTCGTCGGCGCCCGGCGCAACTCGCCGCTGGTGGTCGGCCGGGGCGACGGGGAGAACTACCTGGCCAGCGACGTGGCCGCGTTCATCGAGCACACCCGGGAAGCGGTCGAGCTGGGCCAGGACCAGATCGTGCTGATCACCGGTGACAGCATCGAGATCACCGACTTCGAGGGCCAGCCCGCCGCCGGCAAGGACTTCCACATCGACTGGGACTCCTCGGCCGCGGAGAAGGGCGGCTACGACTGGTTCATGCTCAAGGAGATCGAGGAGCAGCCGCAGGCCATCGCCGACACGCTGCTGGGCCGGCTCACCGAGAGCGGTGAGATCGCTCTCGACGAGGTCCGCCTCAGCGACCAGGATCTGCGCGACGTCGACAAGATCTTCATCGTGGCCTGCGGCACGGCGTACCACGCCGGCATGGTCGCCAAGTACGCCATCGAGCACTGGACCCGGATCCCGTGCGAGGTGGAGCTGGCCAGCGAGTTCCGCTACCGCGACCCGGTGCTCGACCGGTCCACGCTGATCGTGGTCATCTCGCAGTCCGGCGAGACGATGGACACCTTGATGGCGCTGCGCCACGCCAAGGAGCAGAAGGCCCGGGTGCTGGCGATCTGCAACACCAACGGCTCGACCATCCCCCGCGAGTCGGACGCCGTGCTCTACACCCACGGTGGGCCGGAGATCGCCGTCGCCTCCACCAAGGCGTTCCTCACCCAGGTCGTCGCCTGCTACCTGATCGGCCTGCACCTGGCCCAGGTGCGCGGGATCAAGTTCGCCGACGAGGTGGGCGCTGTGGTCGCGCAGTTGCAGGAGATTCCCGGCAAGCTGCGTGAGCTGCTCGACCGGATCGAGCCCGTCCGCGAGCTGGCCCGGGACCTGAAGTCCGAGCCGACAGTGCTGTTCATCGGCCGGCACGTCGGCTACCCGGTGGCCCTGGAGGGCGCGCTGAAGCTCAAGGAGCTGGCGTACATGCACGCCGAGGGCTTCGCCGCCGGTGAGCTGAAGCACGGCCCGATCGCCCTGATCGACAAGGGCACCCCGGTGATCTGCGTGGTGCCCTCGCCGGTGGGCCGGGGCATGCTGCACGACAAGGTCGTCTCCAACATCCAGGAGGTCCGGGCGCGCGGCGCGCGGACCATCGTGATCGCGGAGGAGGGCGACGAGGCGGTCGTCCGGTACGCCGACCACCTGATCTACGTGCCGCGTACGCCCACCCTGCTGGCCCCGCTCGTCACCACGGTGCCGTTGCAGGTGCTCGCCGCCGAGATCGCCGCCGCCCGGGGGCACGACGTGGACCAGCCCCGCAACCTGGCCAAGTCGGTCACCGTCGAGTAGCCACCGCCCATGTCCGGAACCCCGGTCGCCGTACCTCGCGGCGGCCGGGGTTTCGTCATCACCGGCCCAGCACGACACGGGCCATCCCGTCCAGCGCCGGGTTTCCCGCTTCCCAGTAGCCGGTGTGCCCGCCTCGGCCGCTGGAGAACACCCGCCCGCCGAAGCCGGGATCGGCCGGGTCGTGACCGAACCACAGCTCGTGCCCCGTCCGGCCCGGCCAACCCAGCACGGCGGCGAGCGGTGCCGCGCCGAACAGGGCCCGTCGGCCCAGCTCCTCCGGTGGCCGGGCCGCCCGGATCACGTCGTCGGGGGCGCTGCTCGCCCAGACCTCCCCGGGTGGCACGCCCAGCTTGGCGGCGTGCGACGCGCCGACACCGGGGGAGCCGACGAAGACCAGCGCGTCCGCGGCGAGCCCGTGCTCCCGGGCGGCCACCCCCACCACCAGCGACCCGTAGCTGTGCCCGAGCACGGTCTGCCGTGCCGGCGGCCCCTCGTGGCTGGCCCGCAGCCCCTCCTGGAAGCGGTGCAACGCCGGGCCGGCGTCCCGGGCCTGACCCGCTGAGGCGGCCTCGGTCAGGAAATCCGGAGCGTCGTAGTCCAACCAGAGCACCGCCGCGCTGCGCTCACCCGGGGCGAGCGCGGCGCACCGCTCCAGCACCCGGGCCGCCCTGCCCAGCTCGCCGGGGGCGTCGTCCAGGCCGGCGGTCATCCCCGGCACGTAGGTCAACACCCGGTCGGCATGATCCGGGTCGCCGAGCGCCACCACCGCCCGGCCCTCCCCGGCCGGATCCAACCCGAGCAGGTACGCCCGCGGCGCGTCGCCGGCCGTCAACCGCTCGACCAGCGCGTCCAGGCCGGCCAACCGTCCGACCACCCCACGCAGCCGGATCGCTGCGAGCGGCCCCGGCGGCACCCGGGACAGCAGCCGTCGCCGCTCGGCCAGCAGCTCCCCACGCCAGACGTCGAGCCGTAACCGGTTGGCCTGGTCGCGGGCGGCCACCGGCAGCCCGTCCAACCGGCCGACCAGGGCCGGCTCACGCGCGATCAGCCACCGTCGCTGCGCCGGGGTCAACCCGGACCACCAGGCGCTGACCAGCGCGGGCGCGGCGCCGAGGGCCGGTCGACCGGGCGGGGGCGGGGACGCCCAACCGGTGCCGGCGGCCCTGGCCAGGTCATCCAACCGGTCGGCGGCGGCCCGGTCCGCGGCGGCTGCCGCGTCGAGCGCGGCCCGCAGGGCCGCGGCCAGCGC
>NZ_QGSY01000027.1 GCF_003857035.1 Micromonospora arida | reverse complement strand
GGGTTTGGTCTTCGCCGGCCAGGGCGGAGCGGAGGCGTTCCTTCTCGGTGCGGCGGCGCTCGGCTGCTTCGGCGATCTCCCCGGCCATCTCGTCCCGCCAACCGCGCAGCAGGAAGAAGGAGAGCGCGGCGGAGAACACCAACGCCAGCATCAGCTTCAGGAACACGTTCATGTCGACCAGCCAGAGGCCGCCCAGCACGGCGACGAACAGCCCGATCCGGCCCAGCGTGTACTTGAGCGCGGCGCTCACCTGCACCACTCCGTTCTCTCCGTCGCCCGCCACTGCCGGCGGAAGGGTCGAGCCGCCCGGCGGGCGGTCGTGGTCAGCCGGTCCGGCGGGCCAGCCAGCGGACACCCGGGAACCAGAGGGCCGCGTACGCCACTGTGAACGCCGCCGCCGCCAACGCGCCGGAGAGCAGCGGCGGCAACCCCGCGCCCAGCCCGGCGATCAGCAGCCCGGCGAACACCCCGACGGCGGCGGCGACCACCGCCGCCACCACCCGGGCCGCGCCGAAGTCCCAGGCCCGGAAGTCGTCCCAGAACAGCCAGGCCGGCAGGATCACCGCCAGCCAACCGTTCGTGTGCCCGAAGTCGCCGGCGCCGATCGAGGCGAACGCCCAGTCGAACAGCACCAACGCGAGCACGCCGATGACCAGGCCGGCCAGGCACACCCCGAGCAGGTCGCCCAGGGTACGGATGCGGCCCTCGGCGTCCCGGCGGGGAAAGCCACTCTGCTGCTCAGGTCCTCGTTGCTCGGTCATCGACTGCGAGGGTACGTGGTGGCTCAGGCCCAGACCTGCTGCGGCTCGGCACGCCGTTCAGCCAGCGACGGGGCCTTGTCGTACTCCCGGACCACGTTGTAGCGGGTGTCCCGCTCGACGGGCTGGAAGCCGGCGTCCCAGATCAGGTGCAGCAGGTCGTCGCGGTGCATGGTGTTCGGGGTGCCGTACGAGTCGGCGTCGTGGGTGATCTTGTATTCGACGACGGAGCCGTCCAGGTCGTCCACGCCGAAGTTCAGCGAGAGCTGAGCCACCGACAGCCCGTGCATCACCCAGAAGTTCTTCAGGTGCGGCACGTTGTCGAAGAGCAGCCGGGAGACGGCGAACGTCTTCAGCGACTCGGCCGGCGAGGCCATCGTGGTGCGCGCCTGGATCCGGTTACGGATCTTGCCGTCCGCCGAGTCGACGAAGTCGTGCTGGTAACGCAGCGGGATGAAGACCGCGAAGCCACCGGTCTCGTCCTGCAACTCGCGCAGCCGCAGCACGTGGTCGACGCGGTGCCGGGGCTCCTCGATGTGGCCGTACAGCATCGTCGCCGGGGTCTTCATGCCCTTGCTGTGTGCCAGCGCGTGGATGCGCGACCAGTCTTCCCAGTGGCAGGCGTGGTCGACGATGTGCTGCCGGACCTCCCAGTCGAAGATCTCCGCGCCACCACCGGTCAGCGACTCCAGGCCGGCGTCCATCAGCTCGTCGAGGATCTCGTCGGCGCTCAGGCCGCTGATCTTCTCGAACCACTGCACCTCGGTCGCCGTGAAGCACTTGAGCTTGACGTTCGGCAGCGCCGCCTTCAGCTCGCGCAGCACCTTCGGGTAGTAACGCCAGGGCAGCGTGGGGTGCAGGCCGTTGACGATGTGCAACTCGGTGAGCTGCTCGTCCTCCATCTCCTTGGCCTTGCGGACCGCCTCGTCGATGCGCATCGTGTACGCGTCCTTCTCGCCCGGCTTGCGCTGGAACGAGCAGTACGCACAGGACGCCGAACAGACGTTGGTCAGGTTGAGGTGCCGGTTGACGTTGAACATCACCCGTTCGCCGTTCAACTCGGTGCGCTTGTGGTGCGCCAGCCGCCCCAGCCAGGTCAGGTCGTCGCTCTCGTAGAGGGCGACCCCGTCCTCCCGGGTCAGCCGCTCACCGGCGTACACCTTCGCTTCGAGCTCACGCTTGAGTCCGGCGTCCATGGCACGTCCCTTCCACCTGCGGTCCGGATCGAGCGTACGTCGCGGTGCCGACGGGCCCGGCGGCACGGTCGCCGGCAGCGACCCACTTCACCAGACTCTCAGCCTCCCGTAACCCGGCAACGCATCGACAAGGGTGGCGAGGTGCGGTAGTAACAAGGTGGGGCGGAACACACACACTGGTACCGTCCCGGCGGTCGCGCCCACCGAGCGCGGCGACGAGTGGTTGGACGGGGAGCGGCATGGTCTACAGCGGGCGCGGGCGACGGCAGCGACGACGGAGCCCGGTGATCTCGCCGGTCCTGCGTCCGAAGCTCTGGGCCGCCCTGCTCGGCGCGATCGCCGCGGCCGTGCTGGCCACCCCCGCGTACGCGGAGCCCGGCGTGCCGACCACCGTGCCGGACACCGGTTCGCGCCCGGCGGTCACCGGCTCGCTTCAGCTGCCCGGCGGCGCGCCGGTCGCCGGCGTGCCCGCCACGCCGGTGGTCAACATCGGCAACGGCCCACTGGCCACCGCGATCTCCGCCGGTGAGACTCAGGTCGGCGCGCTCGGCGAGGCGTTGCTGGTGAGCCGGCAGAAACGCGTCGACGCGCAGGCGCAGGTCGACGCGGCCGGCAAGGCGCTGGCGACCGCGCAGGACACCCTGCTCCGGGCCCAGCAGGCGGCTGACACCGCCGCCTCCGAGGCCGTCAAGGCAGCCGCCGCACTGCCGCCGGGTGACCTCGCCCAGGACATCCGTGGGCTGAGCCGCCTCCAGGCGATCACCCGTGGCGAGAAGGTCGACGGCGGCACCACCGGCGTGGCCGGGGAGCTGTCCCGGGCCCGCGCCGGTGAGCAGGCCGCGTACCAGAAGCACACCCAGGCCAAGGATCAGCTCGCCGCCGCCGCGGCGGAGTTCACCGCCGGTGAGACGGCGCTCCGCACCGCCGAGGCGAGCCTGCTCAAGCTGCGCCGGGACAACGCCGCCGCGCTGATCGAGATCGAACGCCAGCAGGAGGCCGCCGAGCAGCAGATCGGCGCCGGCTACGTCTCCAACCAGAGCATCAGCGGCATGGCCGCACACCCCCGGGCACTGGCCGCGGTCCGGTACGCGCTCGCCCAACTCGGCGACCCGTACAAGTGGTCCGAGGAGGGGCCGAACCAGTTCGACTGCTCCGGCCTGATGTGGGCGGCGTACCGGTCCCCCGGCGCCGACTACTTCGACCTGCCCCGGGTCTCCCGCGACCAGTACGCCGCCACCCGGGGCCGCACGGTCCCGCAGAGCGCGCTACTCCCGGGCGACCTGCTCTTCTTCGCCTCGGGCAGCAGCTGGACGACGATCCACCACGTCGGCATGTACATCGGCAACGGCAAGATGGTGCAGGCGCCCACCACGGGGGACGTCGTCAAGATCTCGGTCGTCCGCTGGTCCCGGCTGTACGCCGCCACCCGTGTGATCGGCGCGGTGCCGGCACCGGTCGTGACCAATCCGACGCCGCCCGTCTCGCCCCCGAAGCCGACGCCCACCCCGTCGCCCACGAAGACGAC
>NZ_QGSY01000295.1 GCF_003857035.1 Micromonospora arida | reverse complement strand
AGGTTGGCCTGGTAGTCACCGGCCAGCGAGGTGCCCAGGTGCGACTGGAAACCCACGCAGTCGATCGGCACGCCACGGGACTTGAAGTCCCGCACCATGTTGTAGATCCCCGTCGACTTCGCGTTGACCCCATCGGTGTTGTAGTCGTTGTAACACAACTTCGCACCCGGATCCGCAGCCCGCGCCGCCCGGAACGCCGCCTCGATCCAGTCGTTACCGGTGCGCTGCAGGTTCGAGTCCCGCCGCCCACCCGAACCACCATCAGCGAACGCCTCGTTCACCACGTCCCAGGCATAGATCTTGCCCCGGAAGTGCGTCGCGACCTGCGTGACGTGATTGATCATCGCGCTGCGCAACGCGCTGCCCGACATGCCCTGCGCCCAACCCGGCTCCTGCTGGTGCCACAACAGCGCGTGCCCGCGCACGCTCATGCCGTTGGCCTGCGCGTGACTGACCAGACGGTCACCACCGGTGTAGCTGAACCGACCCTGCTGCGGCTCGGTGGCGTCCCACTTCATCTCGTTCTCGGCCACGACACTGTTGAACTCACGGTTCAGGATGGTCGTGTAGACGCTGGTGGAGAGCTTGTTCGTCGCGACGGCCGCGCCGAAGTAACGGCCCTTCTCGGCCGCCGAGGCCCGGAGGGTCGTGCCGGCGCTGGCCGTGGAGGTCAGCGTCATCGTCATGCCGGCGGCGAGGGCACCAGCAGCGGCGATGGTCACCGCCGCTCGCAGGGCTCTTCTGTGATTCATGCGGATTCCTTCTCTGTGGTGGTGCAGCGATGGAGACGCACGCCCGAATCTGCTCCTGCGACATGGGAGACGTCAGCAACGGTCGCCGTCGCGGCAGCGGTGCGGGGAGTCCTGACCCGACGTCCGGCATGCCCTGGGCGGACGTCGCGGGTCGAGGTGCCACAGCAGGTTCGCCCGGTGAACCACAGGTGCGGCTGCCCTCAACCATCGACTGTGAGCGATAACATGCCGTTCGTCAAGTCGTAACCAACCGCCCCGGGAAACCTGTCGCTTCCTCGCAGTGGTGGGGCACGTCGCCCTGCTGCCGGAGCCGCGCCGAGCACGGCCCCGGCAGCAACAGTCACTGGAACGAGGCGTCGTCGACCAGGAGGCTGTCGGTGCCCTCGGCCGTCTCGACGTAGAACGCGGCGCTGGTCAGGGTGCCGCTCCACGACACTGTCGTGGTGCCGGTGAGCAGGGTCCAGCCGTTGACGTTCACCCCCACCGCCGGGGTCAGCTGGAGGTAGTTCGTCGTGCCGTTCGCGGTCAGCGACAACGTCGCCTTCGCCGACGGGGTGCCGCTCTGTGCTCGTACCCAGACGTTTGTGGTGTAGCTCCTGCCGTTGGTGAGCTTGGCGGTCACGTCCTGACTGGGGCCGTTCCAGGCACCGGTCCGGCCGGTGATCGACAGCGATCCGCTGCCGCCGTGCGTGACGGTGGTGTTCCTGGCGAGGGTGCCGCTGCCGTGCACACCCCAGCCCGTCGTGCCGTTCTCCACGTCGCCGTTGGTGAGCAGGTTGGTGACGCTGCCGCCGGTGCCGCTGAACTGCCACCAGTTGATGTTGAACAGGTTGCCGCTGCCGCCGGCGAAGCGCAGGTAGAGATCATGTGTGCCGGTCGCCCCGCTGACCGCGCAGGTGGTGGTGCTCCAGGTCTGCCAGCCGCCGGTGCCGCCCACTGTGCAGGTGCCCACTGTCGGGCCGTTGGCGCTGTCGAGGCGTACCTCGATCCGGCCGCCGCTGGTGGCCGACGCGACCCGGGCGCTGAACGATGTCGCACCCGCGCCGAAGGCGACGCCCTTGACCTTGACGTAGTCGCCGTTCTCGATCCAACCGACGTTCATCCCGCCCTCGCTGGACGCCTCGGTCTCGATCCCCGAGCCCCAGGCGATCGTTTCGGCCTCCTGGCGCACGTACGGGTTCAGCGTGCCCACCTGGGGGGCACCGGTGTTCGTCATCGTGATCGTCGGGAACAGGCCGTTGCTGGTGTAACTGAACTTCTCCACCGCGACCGAACGGGTGTAACCACCGCCACCGGGCAACGCCCCGTTGTGATAGAAGAAATACGAACCGCCCTGGAAATCGATCACACCCGCGTGATTGGTGAAGCTAGCGCCCTGCCGCGGCATGATCGTTCCCCGATATGTCCACGGCCCCGTCGGCCCGGTCGCCGTGGAGTACGCGATGAACTCGGAGCAGCACTCCGCCGCAAACACGTTGTAATACAAACCGTTGCGCTTGAACACCCACGGGCCCTCCTCATACAGGGTCGGCCGACTCGCATTACCGTTACGGGTACCGAACCCCGCCGTCGTGAGTGGAATGCGCGTCGCGCTGCCGGAGAACGAAATCATGTCCGGGTTCAACTTCACGTACCACAGACCCGGGTTACCCCAGTACAGGTACGCCTGTCCGTCATCGTCGATGAACGCGTGCGGGTCGATTTCGTTGTTGCCGACCAGTGGTCGACCGAGCGCGTCGCGGAACGGCCCGGTCGGGTTGTCGGCCACCCCGACGCCGATGACCATCTGTCCGTTGGAGCGCTGACGCACCGGCACATACCAGTAGAATTTTCCGTTACGCGGAACGACCTGCCCGGCCCACGCGTTGGCGTCCGCCCACGCGAACGTCGCCAGATTCATCGGCGAGCCGTGATCGGTCCAGTTCACCATGTCGGCGGATGAGTACACCCGCCACTCACGCATGGTGAAATAGGTGGACCCGTCCTCGTCATGTCCGGTGTAGAGGTAGACCCGGCCGTTGTGCACCATCGGCGCCGGGTCGGCGGTGTAGATGTTCTGGACGATGGGGTTGTCGGCCTTGGCCGCACCCGGGATCAGTGCGAGGACACAGGCCATGCTTGCCAGCCAGGCGATGGCGCGCCTGGCCCGGCGGGTGGCCCGAGTTGTGGTTCGATCCTTCACTTTCACGATTACTCCCACAGAGAGTGCGCGTGCGGATGTCTGACTGGGCGAGCCGCCGCTGTCCGGCGGCCGCTCGGACGGGCTTTGCCGTTCAGGCAGCGGGCAGCACGATCGCCGACCGTGTTAGCGCTAACAGCTCTAAGCGAATGCCCCCTCCCCCATCTGACCTGGATTTTTGTGAGGCGCGGGATGACCGTCGTAACCACATCGCAGCATTGAGGTATCGACGTTGACATCGAAGATTTACGATGCACGGTACTGAGCGACCGGACGGGCGTCAACGGAGGGAAGCCCACCGTCGACTGTCACGCACGGTAACGCTCCGATGAGCGTGAGCCCCGCGGACGTCCGTCTCGGACCACAGCCGCCACTGGACCCGGTGACCTCGGGCCAGGTCGTCGCGCGGATGGGTCGGCGAGGTGCCCCGGGGGTTGCGGGCATGTTAACGACGAACTATGTTAGCGATCACATCGATGTGCCGCGATAAGCGCAGGGGTGGGCACCCGGCGTCCACGGCGACCCACGTCCCACCCACCCCACCGCACCCGGCGTCGGCCCTTTGCCGCCGACGCCGGGTGCGGTGGGGTGGGTGGGACGTGGG
>NZ_QGSY01000028.1 GCF_003857035.1 Micromonospora arida | reverse complement strand
CACCGGTGATGCTGCGCCGAATCACTCCCGCCCTGTTGACAGTGCTCGCGGTGACGCCCAGCGCCACCACGAGCACTGTCAACAGGGCGGGAGTGATTCGGCGCAGCATCACCGGTGTCCCGTTCTCCGGGCGTCGGAGCCCGGGGCGGCCGCCGGCCCGCCGGGGTTCCCGGCCAGCTCGGCGTAGAGGGCGGCAAGCGTGGCGACGGTGTCCGCCTCGGTCGGCCACGTCGCCGCCCGTTCGGCGCCACGCCGGCCCAACTCCGCCCGCGCCGCCGGGTCGTCCAGCAACGCGCGTACGGCCGCGTCGACCGCGTCCACGTCACCGGCGGGAACCAGCGTGGCTGCGTCACCCACCAGGTCCGGGAGCCCGCCGACAGCGGTGGCCACCAGCGGCACGCCGGCGCGCAGCGCCTCCTGGGCGAAGAGCTGTCGCGCCTCCCAGTCGCTGGTCACCACCGCCAGGTCGGCGCCGGCGAGCAGGTCGGCCACGTCGGTGCGGTGCCCCAGCAGGGTCACCGGGGCGCGGGCGGCGGAGGTCCGCGCGGCGAGCGGCAGATACGCCGGCCCGCTGCCCGCGATCACCACCACCGGCGGCGGGGTACGCGTACGCCAACGGGCCGCCGCGTCGATCAGCACGTCGTAGCGCTTCTGCGGGTGCAACCGACCGACCGAGACGATCAACGGCTGGTCCGGGCGGACGCCGAACTCGGCGCGTACCGCCGCCGGGCGTCGACGCGGCGCGGGCAGCGTCGGCGCGGCGACCGGAGCGAGCCGGGCGTCGGCGGCACCCACCTCGGCGGCCCGTCGCACCAGGTCCTCGGAGGCGCCGAGCGCCACCCGCACGCCCCGGGCCACCACCCGTTCGACGAGCCGGGACACACCGCCCCGCAGCCCCCCCGCGAGCACCGCGTTGTGCCAGGTGACGATCAGCGGGACGGCCGGACGGGCCAGCACGGCGACCAACCCGGCCCGCAGGCCGTGCGCGTGCACCACGTCGACATGAGCGGCGGCGAGCGCCCGGCGCAGGGAGAGCACCGCCCGCGCGTCGGCCGGAGTCGGGCTGGCCGGGATCTCCACCGGCGCGAACCGCGCACCGACACCGGTGAAGTCGAACTGCTCCTCAGTGGCGGCGGGCCCGCAGACCAGGACGGTGGTGCCGCCCGCGACGAGGCCCCGGGCCACCGAACGGACGTGCTGGCCGACCCCGCCGGTGCTGGACGCGAGCACCAACGCGACGGTGCCCGACCAGTTGGCAGGCTGAGCTGGCTCAGTCATCGCGTCGCCGTCTCCTTCCCGTCGCCCCGCTCCGCGGAGCCCGCGCCCGGTGTCGGCGCACCGCCGGACGGCCCCCGCCGGCCCAGACGCCGCAGCACCCCGGCGATCAGTGGCTGTACGTCCCGCCGGTCGACGAACCAGACCACGGCGAGGAACACAACCCCAACCAGAACCCCGGACAGCATGCCCTGACCGAACGCTGCCGCCGTCGTCGGGGTGCCGCCGTCCGACTGGTCGAGCCAACGGCTGAGGCCCAGCCCGGCGAGCCCGGCGAGCACACCGGCGAGGACACCGGCCGCTCCGGCCCGTGCCGCTCCCGCGAGGGCGGGACGGCCGGCGCCGCGCAGCACCGCCAGGAGCAGCAGGGCGCCGAGCACCAGCATCCCCACCGAGTTCGCGGACGTCACCGCGAGCACCCGGTCGGCGGTGGGCAGCAGCGCCGTCAACGGCAGCGCCACGGCCGGCACGACCAGCCAGCCGAGGGTGATCGCCACCGTCGCCGACCGGGTGTCGCCGCGCGCGTACAGCGCCCGGGACAGCACCGCGAACAGGCCGTAGCCGAGCAGCCCCGGCGCGAACCCGCTGATGGCAGCCGCAGTGGACGCCGGATTGTCCGGGTAGAAAAGGGCGGCGACCGGCTGCGCGGTACCGATCAACGCCGCGACGCCCAGGCAGCTGAAGAGCAGCACGCCCCGCGTCGCGCCGGAGAGGGTTCGTCGGTAACCGTCCTCGTCACCGGCGGCGCTGGCGGTGGCCAGGGTGGGATAGGACGCCACCGCCAACGGCACGGCGAGGACCGCCCACGGCAACAGG
The DNA here is from genome assembly GCF_003857035.1 of Micromonospora arida. Lineage (GTDB taxonomy): Bacteria > Actinomycetota > Actinomycetes > Mycobacteriales > Micromonosporaceae > Micromonospora > Micromonospora arida. Next base: position 1,534 of record NZ_QGSY01000028.1, on the reverse strand, counting down.
TAGATCGCCTGGGCCAGGTTGAACACCTGTGGGGAGCCGGTGGGGCCCCCGGAGACCCGGTTCAGGACCACCAGGAGCGCGATCTGCTGTGCGGCCACCGTCACCGCGCCGGCCGTGGCGAGCCCGCCGATCCGCGCCCGCGCGTCGGCGGTGAAGGCGTACCCGAACCGGGGCCGTAGCCGCAGCCGGCGCAGCGGGATCAGCAGTGAGAGCGACAGCACCACCACGCCCAGCGTGGTGCCGCCGGAGAGGAGCAGTTCGCCGCTGCGGCCAACCTGGGCCACTGACACGCCCCGCCCCTGGGCGGCGCCGAAGGCCACGTAGACGACGACAACCGTGAGGCTGGACAGCAGCGGCGCGATGACCGGCCAGGCGAAGCGTCGGTGTGCCTGCAGGACGCCGGTGAGCACGATGCCGATCCCGTAGAGCGGCAACTGCGGGGCGAACACGCGCAGCATCCGGGCGCCGGCGGCGAGTTCCGCCGCCGATCGGCCCTCGCTGATCAGCGAGATGATCGGGTCGGCGAACAGGACGACGAGCACGGCGAGGGGGACCAGCAGGCTCACCGTCCAGGTGAGCAGGGCGCCGGTGGTGGCCGCCACCGCGCGCCGGTCCTCGGCCGCGACCGCCCCGGCCAGCAGTGGCACGACCAGGCTGGCCAACGCCCCGCCCGCGACGATCTCGAAGACGATGTTCGGCACCGTGTTGGCGATGACGTACATGCCGCCGAGGTCGCTCTGCTCGACCACCCAGGTGAACACGGCGGTACGGCCGAAGCCGGCGAGTCGGCTGGCCACGGTGAGGACGGCGATGAGCGCGGCTGCCCCGGCCAGCCGGCCGGCGCCGGCGAGGGGTGCCGGTCTTGTCACGTCAGTCGGCGCGTCGGCCCAGTGCGTCGAGTTCGCGTAGCCCCGGGGTCCGCTGGATCACCGCGGTGAAGCTGACCTTCTCGCTGGCGGCGGTGAGCCCGGCCAGGACGGCGAGCAGTCCGGCCCGGCCGAGCGGGCCGGTACGGGCGGCGAGCGCGACGCCGAGCACAGCCCCGAGCGCGTTCGCGCCACTGTCACCGAGCATCACGTCCTCGGCCAGGTCGTCGCGGAGCAGACCGGCGGCGGCGCCGGCCGCGCCCGCGGCGATCCCGCCCTGCGGGCCGCCGGTCAGCGGCGCCGCGAGCAGCAGCCCGGACTTGAGGGCGCGGCCCGGCCGCAGGTCGAGCAGGTTGAGCAGGTTGGCCGTGCCGGCGATCACACCGGCGCCGAGCAGCACGTCGACACCCCGGCCGAACGCACCGTGCCGCTGCCGGCGCGGGTGCGCGGCGACCCGGGGATCGGCGGCGAGCAGCGCGGCGGCGCCCAGCCCGGCGGCGCCCACCCCGACGACCTTGACCAGACCGGCGGTGACCCGCCCCTCACGCAGCGCGGCGAGGTGCCCGGCGAAACCCTTGGCCGTCTTCTGCTCCGGCCGCGCGCCGACCACGTCGTCGTACAGCCCGACGCCGCCCGCGCCGAGACCGGCGACCAGCGCGGCCCCACCG
>NZ_QGSY01000098.1 GCF_003857035.1 Micromonospora arida | reverse complement strand
GGTGAGCAGGGTGAGCGCGGTGACGCCGGCGAGGGCGGCCGCGCGCAGGCGGGATCTGGCCATGGGTGCTCCGCGGTGTCGAGGGGGCATCGTCGCTGGTCAGTTTTCCGCTTGGAGGGAAGTTTCGCCAGACGTTGATAGGTGGAAAATCATTGCCGCCGTGATGATCCGCCTGGGATGGCCAACGCAACGATCAATGTTGATATGACCATGTGACAGGTGGTGAAGTGTCCTTCACCGAGCGGGATCTCCCGCCCATCGAGGAGGTAGTCCATGGCCCTCCGCACGCCCATCCCCCTCCGCCGTGTCCTGGTGCTCGCTGTCGTCACCGGGCTGGGCATCGTCACCGTCGCCGCCGGTCCGGTCGCCGCCCGACCGGCACCGGACCGCACCGCTGAGCAGGCTGCCGCCGGCTACCGGGTGCTCGGGCCCCGGACCCTCGCCGACCGCAACGCGGTGGCCCGCACCGGGGCCGCCATCGACTACTCCGAACACGGCGTGCTGCACATCTCGGCCACCGCGAGCGAGGCCGCCGCGATCGGCAAGCTCGGCTTCCGGCTGGAACCGCTCGCCCCGCCACCCAACGCCGAGCGCGGCGCCGGCGACTTCGGCACGCTGGCGTTCCCACCGGCCGACTCGAACTACCACGACTACGCGGAACTGACCGCCGTCGTGAACCAGGTCGTCGCCGACCATCCGGCGATCGCCCGCAAGATCAGCATCGGTTCGTCGTACGAGGGTCGCGACCTGATGGCGGTGAAGATCTCCGACAACGTCGGCACCGACGAGAACGAGCCGGAGATCCTGTTCAACTCCCAGCAGCACGCCCGTGAGCACCTGACCGTCGAGATGGCGATCTACCTGCTCAACCTCTTCACCGACAGCTACGGCAGCGACTCCCGGATCACCAACATCGTCAACGGCCGGGAGCTCTGGATCGTGCCGACGGTCAACCCGGACGGCAGCGAGTACGACATCGCCACCGGGTCGTACCGGTCCTGGCGCAAGAACCGGCAGCCCAACAGCGGCTCGTCCAACGTCGGCACCGACCTGAACCGCAACTGGTCCTACAACTGGGGATGCTGCGGCGGCTCGTCCGGCAGCACCTCGTCGGAGACCTACCGGGGGCCGTCGGCGTTCTCCGCGCCGGAGACGCAGGCGCTGCGCAACTTCGTCAACGGCCGGGTGGTCGGCGGGGTGCAGCAGATCAAGGCCAACATCGACTTCCACACGTACTCGCAGCTGGTGCTCTGGCCCTACGGCTACACCACAGCGAACACCGCGACCGGGATGAACGCCGACCAGTACAACACCTTCGCCACCATCGGTCAGCAGATGGCGGCCACCAACGGCTACACCCCGGAACAGTCCAGCGACCTCTACATCACCGACGGGGACAGCCTCGACTGGATGTGGGCCACCCACAACATCTGGGCGTACACCTTCGAGATGTACCCCGGCTCGTCCGGCGGCGGCGGCTTCTACCCGCCCGACGAGGTGATCCCGGCGCAGACCTCACGTAACCGGGAGGCGGTGCTGCTGCTCAGCGAGTACGCCGACTGCCCGTACCGGGCCATCGGCAAGCAGGCGCAGTACTGCGGCGGCGGTGGCGGCACCACGGTCTGGTCGGACACCTTCGAGACCGCCACCGGCTGGACCATCAACCCGGGCGGCACCGACACCGCCACCCTCGGCGCGTTCGAGCGGGGCGCCGCCCAGGCGACCACGTCCTCCGGAGCCAAGCAGCTCACCCCGTACGCCGGGTCCAACGACCTGGTCACCGGCCGGCTCGCCGGCTCGGCGGCCGGTGACTACGACCTCGACGGCGGCGTGACCAGTGCCCGGTCCCCGGCGGTGACCCTGCCGTCGTCCGGCACGCTGACCCTCTCGCTCGCCTGGTACCTGGCCCACGGCTCGAACGCCTCGTCGGCGGACTACCTGCGGGTGAGCGTGGTGCACAACGGCGGCACCACAGCGCTGCTCACCCAGGCCGGCGCGGCCAGCAACCGCAACGGGAGCTGGGCGGTCGCCAACCTCAACCTCACCCCGTACGCCGGCCAGTCGGTCCGCGTGCTCGTCGAGGCTGCGGACGCGTCCGGGGCCAGCCTGGTCGAGGCGGCTGTGGACAACGTCACCATCACGTCCTCCTGATCGGGTGGGGCCCCGTCCCGCCCCGGCGGGGCCCCACCACCCGCTCCTGAGCCTCCAGATCCGGGACATATCCCTCGTGCGCCACGGCTCCGGCGATCGACCGACACTGACCGGCCCTTGATCGATCCGGCATGTCCTGGCGGTGCGCTACCGTCTTAGCGACCAGTCCGCAGCGAAGCCGGTGCGAAACCCGGCGCTGTCCCGCAACTGTGATGCCCCACCGGTAGGTGGGGACGAGCCAGGTCGCCTGCGGATCGGTCGCGAAACGCGCTCTCGAGGAAGGGCGCCTCGTGGGCGGGCGTACGAAAGTCCCTGTCGGCGAAGCACCACACTCCTCGACCGACAGGAGGCCCCCATGAACAGACGTACCCCTCGGCTCTTCGCGGCGACCCTCGCGGTCACCGCGCTCGCCCTCGGCGCCTGCGCCGAGAAGGCCGACGATCAGCCGAGCGCCGGCACCGCGGCCGCCGCCTACCCGGTCACGGTCGGCGCGCTCACCCTCGAGAAGCGCCCCGAGAAGATCGTCGTGCTGTCGCCCACCGCCACCGAGATGCTCTTCGCGATCGGCGCCGGCCCGCAGGTGACCGCCGTCGACGACCAGTCGAACTACCCGGCCGACGTGCCCAAGACCGACCTCTCCGCCTTCCAGCCGAACGCCGAGGCGATCGCCGGTAAGAACCCTGACCTCGTGGTGCTCTCCGACGACCGCAACAAGATCGTCGAGCAGCTCGGCAAGCTGAAGATTCCGGTGTACCAGACCCCGGCGGCGACCACGCTCGACGACACGTACCGGCAGATCACCGAGCTGGGCACGCTGACCGGGCACGCCGACCAGGCCACCGACGTCGCCACCCGGATGAAGGACGACATCGCCAAGCTGGTCAAGGACCTGCCACAGCGCGCCGAGAAGCTCACCTACTTCCACGAGCTGGGCCCGGAGCTGTACAGCGCCACCAGCAAGACGTTCATCGGCTCGCTCTACAGCCAGGCCGGTCTGACCAACATCGCCGACCCGGCTGACGCGGACGGTAAGAGCTTCGGCTACCCCCAGCTGTCCCAGGAGTTCATCGTCAAGGCCGATCCGGACTTCGTCTTCCTGGCCGACGCCAAGTGCTGCCAGCAGAACGCCGACACGGTCAAGGCGCGCAGTGGCTGGGCCGGCCTCACCGCTGTGAAGAACAACCAGGTCGTCGCCCTGGACGACGACGTCGCCTCCCGCTGGGGCCCTCGGGTCGTGGACCTGCTCCGGGTCATCATCGACGCGGTCGCCAAGGTGCCCGCGTGACCGTCGTCCGTCGGTGACCGGGCCGCGAAAGGTGTCCGATCCGGCACCAACCGGTCGGCCGGCCGAGCCGCCGCCGTCGCCGTCGCCGTCTGAGCGGGCCGAGCCTCCTGCCGAGGCCCGGCCCGCGGGGCTGCCCTCCACGGCCCGACCCGCCGGGCTGGCGTCCGGGGCCCGACCCGCCGGGCTGGCGTCCGGGGCCCGGCCGGCC
>NZ_QGSY01000030.1 GCF_003857035.1 Micromonospora arida | reverse complement strand
GCCCGGGGCCGAGGTCGCGGGGCGGGGTGGCCGGGAAGACCGCCCAGCTCGGGTTGTCGGAGTCGAAGTCGACGAGGTCCTCGCGGACCAGCACCTGCCCGGTGCTGCCGTCGACGTAGCTGGTGAACGCGGCCGGGTGCTCGGTGTCCGCGCCGATCATGGTCACCTCGTAGGCGGCCCGTGGCCCGTCCAGCGGGGTGGGCACGGCCACCGACCGGATGGTGTGGCTGGCCACCGCGTCGGCGGTCAGCTTGGCGTCGGCGAGCGCGGCGGCGTATGCCTGCTCGGCGGTGCGGGTGGCCGGCGACGGCGTGCCGGTGTTGCGGGCCAGCGAGGAACTGACCGAAAGCACCGCGCCGTCGGCGACCGCGAGGGTGACGAGGCCGTCTGGCCCTGCGGGCAGGTCACCGAAGCGCTGCCGGAGGGTGACCACGGTGCCGCTGCCGATCGGTCGGACCAGCACCCGTTCCATGCTGGCCACCGTGGCGGCGTCCATGCCGAACAGGTCGTGGTTGGCGGCCAGGTAGGCGCGGGCGGCGGCCTCCGGGTCGGCGGGCAGCCCGCTGGCCAGCGGGGTGCGGCCGGGGCCGAGCGCCTGCGGGGTGCCGAGCCGGTTCCACCGGACGTCGGGGTCGACGGCGCGGGCCAGGCCGCGTTGCCGGGCGTCGGGTGCCGCCGTACCGGTGCGGTTGTCGGCGTCGGCGGGCGCGTGTCCCTCGGCGAACGGCCCGGACCGGCGCTCGGCGGACGATGCTCCACCGGTGGGGGCCGCGGTGCTCACGCCGGTGGGGAGCAGCGCGGCGACCGTCGCCGTCGTCGCCAGGATGGCGATGAGCCGGCGTCGACGCCGGCTCATCGGGGGTGACCACTCCGGTTGTGGCACGGGACCTCCTCGTGGGAGCGGGATGGCCGGCGAGCCGCCGACCACAGATGCGCGGTGACGCATGCGCATCTGTGGATATCAGTCTCCCAAGGTCGCGGCAAGGTCCCGAGCCGCTATCGCACGAACAGATCGAGATTTGATCAGGCGCTCGGCGCCCAGTCGGGGTCGCGGCCGAACGCGGCCAGCAGGTGGTCCTGCTCGTCGGCGTCGTCGGGCACCTGTACTCCCGTGTGGACCAGGTTGTTGCGCCGGTAGGCGTCGATCTGGCCGGCGAACCACTGGGCGGCGGCGTGCACCGCGTCCGGGTCGAGCCGTGGCTGTGCGCCGATCGCCACCGCCACGTCCCAGCCGTGCACGAGGTGCTCGGCGATGAGTTGCTGGAGGTACTCCTTGGCCGGGGTGTCGCCGCTGGAGAGGTGCACGGTGCGATCGATGGTGCCGGGGTGGGTGGCGGCGACCTCGGCCTGCGCGGCGACCTCCCGAGCCGTCGCGATCGGGTCGGCGCCGAGTTGGTCACCGTCGAGCCGGTCGCCGACCTCGTCGATGGTCCGGCCGGCGAGCAGCGGAACGCTCCACCGGCCCTCGGTCACCACGTGGTTGACGAGCGTGCGGACGTCCCAGTCCGAGCAGGGTGTCGGGTCGGCCCACTGGCCGGGCTCGATCTGATCCACCCGGTCGATGAATTCGGCCAGGCTCCGGCGGTACGCCTCCAGGAGATCCATGCTGCCGATTGTTCCGGTCGACGGGGCGGACTGAGCCCGTTTTGCCCGGCCCGGTGTGGGGGATCGGTGCCGGCTGCCCAGATCAGTCCAGGTCGGCCGGGTCCAGGCCGAGCTCCCGGGAGGTGACCAGCCGGACCCACTCGCCGAACTGGCGGCGGGAGATGACCCGGTCGTGCACGGCGAGTTGGACGGCGAGGCCGTCCATCACCGCGCTGATCCGCCAGGCGGCCCCGTCGGGGTCGGCGCACTGGAAGGTGCCGTCGGCCACCCCCGCGGTGATCACCGCGGCCAGGTCCTGCCGCCAGCGCAGGTCGAGCCGCCGGGACACCTTCTCCAACTCGGGGGTACGCAGCGACTCGGACCAGCCGTCGATCCACATCGACCAGGAGGTTGCCCGTCCGGCCGGGGTGTAGAGCTTGAGGATCCGGCGGAGCTTGGTCAGCGGTGCGGCCGAGGAGCGGGTCACCGCGTCGAGCCGAGCCAGATCCTGCTCGACCGCGTACGCGAAGGCCTGCGCGAGCAGCCGTTCCTTGGTGGCAAAGTGGTAGAAAACCAACGCCTGACTCACGCCCGCGGCGTTCGCCACGTCCGCCGTCCGGGTGTTGGCCAGACCGCGCTCCACGATCACGTCGCAGGCGGTGCGCAGCAGGGCATCCAGGCGGATCTCGGCCGCACGTCTCGTCACGACCGTTACCGTAGCCCATCCAACCGAACACGAACAGTTACCACCGCGCGCCGATCCACGCGGTGACAGTCGGAAGCCGGACACTTCTTTCGGGTGTCGTCGGTCGTTCCACGGAGAGTGTTCATCGAGGTCCGCTGCCCAGCGTCGAGGCGCGCAGGCGTCGATGGTCGGGCATGCGACGCCATGATGACGATCATTGCCGAGGAATGTCGGAGTGTGACGGTCCGTGCCGGATCCAGGAACCAGGCCAGCCCCCTAGGAAGCCTGCCGGGGGTGACTCCGCTCCAGCCCCGGCCACCCCGGACGCGCCGAGGCGACCCCGAGTTGGCAGTCAAACACCCACTCGGCTAAAGTTCTCATCCGTCACCCGGGAACGTCCGGGGGCGTGCGGACGTAGCGCAGCTGGTAGCGCATCACCTTGCCAAGGTGAGGGTCGCGGGTTCGAATCCCGTCGTCCGCTCGGAGCTGCCGCCACGTATGACGGGGGCAACCTCGGTGGGGTGGCCGAGAGGCGAGGCAACGGCCTGCAAAGCCGTGTACGCGGGTTCAAATCCCGTCCCCACCTCGGCAACAAGCACGGGCGATTGGCGCAGTGGGAGCGCGCTTCCTTGACACGGAAGAGGTCACTGGTTCAAACCCAGTATCGCCCACCAGAGGAGAACGGCTCGTTACCGGAAGACCCGGTGACGAGCCGTTTCGCTTGTGGCGCCACGTCGTCAGTCGACGCTGAGCCGGTAGCCGATGCCCCGCACGGTGTGCACGCGCAGGGCGTCGTCGACGGCGTGCAGTTTGCGACGTAACCGCTTCACGGCCGAGTGCAGGCTCGACGTGTCGCCGAGGAACGCGCAGCCCCAGACCGATTCGAAGAGCCTCTGGTACGTCCAGACTCCGACCGGTGCGGTGGCGAGCTGGGTGAGCAGGTTGCGCTCGAGTCGGGTCAGGGCCAGCGGTTCTCCGCGCCACGTCACCAAGTGGTCGAGCGGATAGATCTCAAGGTCACGCACGCTAATCCGTCCCGAGGTCACAGCAGGGGTGGGCGCGGCGGCAGCCCTCGGTGCGGCGGCAGCCTTCGGTGCGGCGGCGGCCTTCGGCGCGGGGGCGGGCGCGGCGGCGGCTTCGGGCGCGGCGGCTGACGCGCCAACGGCGCCGGGTGCGGCGGGGTTGAGGAGTGAGGCCGGCCCGTTGACCATGGGCGGGCCGATCATCGCCTGCAACTCGGCGAGGTCGGTGCAGATGACCAGAGTGCCGAGCCCGTCGAGTCGCCGCACCATTCGTTCGCGTACCGACACGTCAGCGCTTACACAGAATACGAGGGACAAATCGTCGACCATCGCTCCCCTTCCCCAGGTGCCACAGGAAAGACAACGCTGTCTGACCGCCGTAGTCAATGGTTTCGCCGGCAACCATCGCCTCGCACCCCGCACCGTCCCAAGATCGCGCCCGAACCTGGATGTAGTGGCATCGCACCGTCGATGAGGCCACTACATCCTGGAT
>NZ_QGSY01000151.1 GCF_003857035.1 Micromonospora arida | reverse complement strand
CTGCGCGCAGGGCGGCCGCGGCGCGCAGGGCGGGCGCGGTGGTGTGGGTCAGGTTGGGTCGGTGCCGGCGCCGGAGGGCTCGAAGAGGTGGGCGAAGGCGGCCAGGTTGGCGGTCGACTCGCCCCGCTTAACCCGCCACTCGTACTCGCGTCGGATCGAACTGCCGAAGCCGATCTCCAGCATCGTGTCGAACGACTCGTCGGCGTACGTGAGCACCGCGCCGAACAGGCGGTCCAACTCGTCGGCGTCCACGCCGGCCGGGTTGACCCGACCGGTCAGGTACACGTCGCCGACGGCGTCGGTGGAGAAGGAGACGCCGTACATCCGGGCATTGCGCTGCAACAGCCAGGCCCACAGCTCCTCGCGGCGCTCGTCCGGCTGGCGCATCACGAACGCCTCGATCCGCAGCGCGTGCTCGCCGACGATCAGGTTGCAGATCGTCTTGAGCTTGTGGGTGCCCGGCAGCGTCACCGCGTACGAGCCGGGGCCGGTCGACTCCCAGGCCAGGTCCCGCTCGGCGCAGACCGACTCGATCAGGGTCGCAAGATCGCTCTTCGGGCTCACCGGACCCACTCTACGACCGACCGGGCTCGCGCACCGGGTGACGACGGGCCGCGGGTCACCACGAGCAGGCGCGGGTCACCATGAGCAGGAGAGCGCCGGGTCACCCGCGAGGTCGGCCGCGAGCCGCGCGCGGTGCCCGGCGATCGCCTCGCCGTAGACCCTGAGCAGACCGGCGACTGTACGGTCCCAGGAGAAGTGCCGGGCGTGCTGCTCGGCACCTCGGGCCAGCACCGACCGCAGCGCCCGGTTCGGCAGCAGGCTGCCCATCGCACGGGCCCAGTCGACCGGGTCGTGCCCGTCGATGAGTACGCCACTGACCTGGTCCCGGACGGCGGTGACCAGCCCTCCGACGGCGGCGGCCAGCACCGGCGTACCGCAGGCCTGCGCCTCCAGGGCGACCAGCCCGAACGATTCGTTGTGCGACGGCACCGCGACCAGGTCCGCCGCCCGGTACAGGGCCGGAAGGTCGTCCCCGGTGAGCGGCGGCAGGAACCGCACCCCGTCGCTGACCCCGAGCTTGGCGGCCAACTCGATCAGGGCGGTCGGCCGGTCCAGCCCACTGCCGCTGGGCCCGCCGCAGATCACCACGGTCACCTGGTCGGCCAGCGCCGGATCGCGCTCCCGCAACGCGGCGATCGCGCGGATCAGCACGTCGGGGGCCTTGAGCGGCTGGATCCGACCGACGAAGGCAACCACGTACCCGTCGACTGGAAGCCCCAGCCGACGGCGGGCCTGGCGGGCGGCCGCGGACCTGTCACCCGGCGCGGGCCGGAACCGGGCCAGGTCGACGCCCGGCTGTACGACGGACACCCGGGTCGGGTCGGCGTCGTACCGGTCGAGCAGGTCGCTGGCCTCGACCCGGGTGTTGGCGACCAGCCGGTCCGCCTCGGCGACGACCTGCTCCTCGCCGATGACCCGAGCCTTGGGCTCCGGCCGGTCACCGGCCGCGAGTTGGGCGTTCTTGACCTTCGCCAGGGTGTGCGCGGTGTGCACCAGCGGCACCCCCCAGCGTTCCTTGGCCAGCCAACCGACCTGGCCGGAGAGCCAGTAGTGGGAGTGGATCAGGTCGTAGTGGCCGGGCGGACGGGACGCCTCGGCGCGCAGCACGCCGGCGGTGAAGGCGCAGAGCTGACCGGGCAGCTCTTCCTTGGTGAGACCCTCCAGGGGGCCGGAGGTGATGTGTCGGACCTGCACGCCGGGCGCCATCTCGACCACCGGGGGGAGGTCACCGGAGGTGGCCCGGGTGAAGATCTCCACCTCCACGTTGGCCTCGGCGAGACGCCGGGCGACTTCGAGGATGTAGACGTTCATTCCGCCGGCATCACCCGTGCCGGGCTGGTGCAGGGGGGAGGTGTGTACCGAAAGGGTGGCGATGCGGCGAGGCCGGGGCCACGGTTGGGCACCTCGCTGACGCCCGACACCGGTGTGCATTTCCGCCACATCCGCTCCTTCATCACGGTTGATGCCGTCTCGCACGACCGGCGCTTCTCGGTCAACCTGTACGCCGGATGTCATCTTCCCCATCGGGCTTCGGAAATTCCCCGGCGCGGCCCCCCGGGGTGACGGACCTCATCACCGAACGCCCGCCGACTGCTGCCGTACGCCCGGTCGGGGCGGCTCGTACGCCCGCTGTGACAATGTCGGGATGACCTCAGTCGCCATCGTCACCGGAGCGTCCAGCGGGATCGGCGCGGCCACCACCCGCCGGCTCGCCGCCGAGGGCTTCCACGTGCTCGCTGCCGCCCGCCGCGCCGAACGGCTCACCGAACTGGTCGCCGAGATCACCGCCGCCGGCGGGCAGGCCACCGCCGTGACCTGCGACATCACCTCGGACGAGTCGGTGGCCCGGCTGGCCGAGGCCGCCGCCCAGGCACCCGGGCCGGTCACCCTGCTGGTCAACAACGCCGGCGGAGCGCGTGGGCTGGACCCGGTGGAGTCCGGCTCGGTCGCCGACTGGCAGTGGATGTACGACGTGAACGTGCTCGGCACCCTGCGGGTCACCCAGGCGCTGCTGCCGGCGCTGGAAGCCTCCGGCTCCGGCACCATCGTGGTGGTCTCCTCCACCGCCGGCCTGACCGTGTACGAGGGCGGGGGTGGCTACACCGCCGCGAAGCACGCGCAGACCGCCATCGCCGGCACGCTCCGGCTGGAGTTGTGTGGCCGGCCGCTGCGGGTCATCGAGATCGACCCGGGCATGGTGAAGACCGACGAGTTCGGGCTGGTCCGCTTCGAGGGCGACGAGGAACGGGCCGCCGCTGTCTACGCCGGGGTGCCGGGGCCGCTGGTCGCCGAGGACGTCGCCGACTGCATCGCCTGGTGCGCCACCCGCCCCGAGCACGTCAACATCGACCGGCTGGTGGTCCGGCCCCGGGCACAGGCCGCCCAGCACAAGGTGCACCGGGTCTAGCGAGAAGTGAGCCGGGTTTTCGAGCCCCGCAGTCGCGAACGGAGATTGGCCCGGAGGTCGACATGAGCCCTGCGGCGCGGCGCCGGCCGTTCGGCGTGGTCACGCGCGGCACGACGAACCCGAACCGGCTCCGTCGGGTGGACAACTGGATCGTCGCCACCTGCGCCGACCGGCTGTTGGCGGCGGACGACCCCCTGGTGGTCGACCTCGGCTACGGCGCCACCCCGGTGACGGCTGTGGAGTTGCGCGCTCGGCTGGCGGCCGGGGTTCGTCCGGACGTACGGCTGGTCGGGTTGGAGATCGACGCGGCCCGGGTGGCGGCCGCGGCGCCGGCCGCCGACCCACCCGGGCTGACGTTCGCCCGGGGTGGGTTCGAGTTGGCCGGGCTCCGGCCGGTGCTGGTCCGCGCGTTCAACGTGCTGCGACAGTACGACGAGAGCGAGGTGGCCGAAGCCTGGCAGACGATGACCGCCGCGCTCGCATCCGGCGGAGTGCTCGTCGAGGGCACGTGTGACGAGTTGGGGCGGCTCGCCAGTTGGCTGCTGATCGACGCCGACGGCCCTCGGACGCTGACCCTGGCCGCGAAGCTCACCACGCTGGGCAGCCCCGCCGAGCTGGCCGAGCGGCTGCCCAAGGCGCTGATCCACCGCAACGTTCCCGGTGAGCCGGTGCACGCGCTGATCCGCGCCCTGGACGACGCCTGGCAGGCCGCCGCCCCGTACGCCACCTTCGGCCCCCGCCAACGCTGGCTGCACGCGGTGACCCGGCTACGCGAAACGGGCTGGCCCGTCCTCGACAACCCCACCCGCTGGCGC
>NZ_QGSY01000031.1 GCF_003857035.1 Micromonospora arida | reverse complement strand
ACCCGGGCGTCGTCGGTCACCACCAGGGCCTCGGCGACCGCCGGGCAGGCCAGCACCGCGCGGAGCGTGTCGGCCGCCAGGGCCAGCGCCAACTCCTCGTGCGGTACGCCGGGCAGCGCGCCCCGCAGCCGGCTCTTGGCCACGGCCAGCCGCTTCACCGGCACCACCACGGCCCACCTCGGCTGACTCACGTCCGCAATCCTGCCAGCCGGACGACAGGCCCCTCGCTGGCCGTACCGGGGGCGAGCAGGCATGATTTCCGCTGCGGGTGTCGCGGGCGGAATTTCGCGGCGGGGTTGGGGCGCGACGAGGAGGCACAGTGACACGGCGGAGGCTGGGGTTCTGGCAACGGTTCGCCGTGGCGCTGGTGAAGCCGGTGATGCTTGTCTGGACCCGGCGTACCTGGCGTGGTCAGGAGCATCTCCACCGCGACGGCGGCGTGATCATCGTGGCGAACCACATCTCGCACGCCGATCCGCTGGTGTCCGCGCACTTCATCTACGACTCCGGGCGCTGGCCGCAGTACCTCGGCAAGGCCAGCGTGTTCCGCGTGCCGGTGGTCGGCTGGATCCTGCACCGGTGCCTGCAGATCCCGGTCGAGCGGGGCAGCGTGGACGCGGTCCGCTCGCTGGACGCACTGGTCGCCGCGCTCGACAAGGGCGGCGCGGTCGTGATCTACCCTGAGGGCACCACCACGCGACAGCCGGACCTCTGGCCGATGAAGGCCAAGACCGGTGCGGCTCGGCTGGCCCTGGCCACCGGCGCCCCGGTCGTACCGGTGGTGATGTGGGGGCCGGAACGGATCTTCGACCCGCGGACGACCCGTGTCAGCCTGCGCCCCCGGATTCCGGTGACCGTTGCCGCCGGGGAGCCGATCGACCTGAGCCGGTGGGCGGACGCCGAGCCGACCCGGGCCACCCTCGAGGAGATGACGGACACCATCATGTTGCGGCTGCGGGACATGCTCGCCGAGATCCGTGGCGGTACCCCGCCGCCACTGTGGGAGCGACCGGCCCGGTCCTCCGTGGGCCGCGAGCAGCGGGATGAAGTGGCATGAGCGGTCACGTCGCGGTGCTCGGTGCCGGTTCCTGGGGCACCGCGTTCGCCAAGATCCTCGCGGACGCGGGGCGGGACGTGACGGTGTGGGCCCGCCGGGCACCGGTCGCCGAGAGCATCCGGACCGAGCGCCGCAATTCCGAGTACCTGCCCGACCTGCTGCTCCCGGCCGGCGTCACCGCCACCGCCGACGCCGCCGAGGCGATCACCGACGCCGAGGTGGTGGTGCTGGCCGTGCCGTCGCAGACCCTGCGCGGCAACCTCGCCGAATGGGCCGGGCACCTGCACCCGGATTCCACCCTGGTGTCGCTGATGAAGGGCATCGAGCTGGGCACCACCAAGCGGATGAGCGAGGTCATCGTGGAGACCGCCGGGGTCGCCGCGGACCGGGTGGTCGTCGTGTCCGGCCCGAACCTGGCGCCGGAGATCGCCGCCGAGCAGCCCGCCGCGACAGTGGTCGCCGGGACGAACAGCGCCCGCGCCACGCTCGTCCAGTCGTCGATCCGGACGCCGTACCTGCGCCCCTACACCAACGACGACGTGATCGGCTGTGAGCTGGGCGGGGCGGTCAAGAACGTGATCGCCCTGTCGTACGGCATCGCCACCGCGATGGGTTTCGGCGACAACACCCGGGCCATGCTGATGACCCGTGGGCTGGCCGAGACGGCCCGACTGGGCGTGGCGCTCGGCGCGGACCCGATCACCTTCGCCGGCCTCGCCGGCATGGGCGACCTGGTGGCGTCCTGCTCGTCCCCGCTGGCCCGCAACCGCACCTTCGGGGAGCACCTGGGCCGGGGCGAGACGCTGGAGCAGGCCCAGGCCGCCACCCGGCAGACCGCCGAGGGCGTGAAGAGCTGCCTGGCCATCCGCGACCTGGCCCGGGCGCACGGCGTCGAGATGCCGATCACCGAGCAGGTCGAGCGGATCTGCCACGAGGGGATGGACCCGCGCATCGCCGTGGAGACCCTGATGAGCCGCACCGCCAAACCCGAGTCGTACGAGTGAGGAACCCGATGAGCGAGTGGGGAGACGGCACCCGCTGCGTACGTGCTGGCCTGCCCGAGGCGGCACCGGGGGACCCGTTCCTACCCGGGCCGGTCTTCGCCGCGCCGTACCACCTCGACCCGTTTGCGGGTCAGGGCACGTCGCCGAACGGCTACGGCCGCCCCGACAACCCGACCCGCCGGCTGCTGGAGGCGGCGGTGGGCGAGCTGGAAGGCGGTGACTGTCGGGTCTTCTCCACCGGTCAGGCCGCCATCACCGGGATGCTGCTCACCCTGCTGCGGCCCGGAGACACCGTGGTGCTGCCCAGTGACGGATACTTCTCGGTCCGGGCGTTCGCCACCGACGTGCTGGAGGCGCTCGGCGTCCGGGTGCTCTTCGTGCCGACCGTCGGGCCGTACCCGTCGTTCGAGGGCGTCCGGCTGGTGCTGGTGGAGACGCCCGCCAACCCGGGCCTGGACGTCGCCGACGTGGCGGCCCTGGCTGAGAAGGCGCACGCCGCGGGCGCTCTGCTCGCGGTGGACAACACCACTGCCACCCCGCTCGGTCAGCGCCCGCTGGACCTCGGTGCCGACCTGGTGGTCGCCTCCGGCACGAAGGCGCTCACCGGTCACTCCGACCTGCTGCTGGGTTACCTGGCCAGCCGTTCCACCGAGCTGATCGCGGCGGTGACGACCTGGCGTGCCACCACCGGGGCGGTTCCGGGCGCGTTCGACGCCTGGCTGGCCCACCGGTCACTGGCCACTCTCGACCTGCGGCTGGCGCGGCAGAGCGCGAACGCCGCCGCGGTCGTCGAGCTGCTCGCCGGCCGGTCGGACGTGACCGGCCTGCGGTGGCCGGGGCGGCCGGACGACCCGGCGTACGCGGTGGCCTCGGCGCAGATGCGCCGGATACCGGGGGTGCTCTCGTTCGACCTGGGCAATGCCGACCGGGTGGGCCGATTCGTCCAGGCCGCCCGGCTGGTGGCGGCGGCGACCTCCTTCGGTGGCCTGCACACCACTGCGGACCGGCGGGCGCAGTGGGGCGACGACACCGCTCCCGGCTTCGTCCGGCTCTCCTGCGGCGCGGAGGACACCACGGACCTGGTGGCCGACATCGCCGCCGCGCTCGATGTGGCCGGACCGGTTTGACGTCTCCTCCCCCCACCGAGCGGACCGCTCTCGTGAGCCGGCTGCGCGCCGCCGGCTGCGTCTACGCCGAGGACGAGGCCGAGCTGCTCCTGGCCGCCGCGCGCAGCCCGGCGGCGTTGGCCGACCTGACCGACCGTCGGGTGGCCGGCGAGCCGTTGGAGTACCTGCTCGGCTGGGCGGAGTTCTGCGGCCTGCGGATAGCCGTCGACGAGGGCGTCTTCGTGCCCCGGGCCCGGACCGCTCTGCTGGTCGAGGTGGCGGCCGAACTGACCGGTGCGGCGCCGGCCGTGGTCGACCTGTGCTGCGGCTCCGGGGCCACCACCGTCGCGCTGGCGCACCGGCTCGCGCCACGTTGGCTGGCCGCCGCCGACATCGACCCGGCGGCCGTGGCGTGTGCCCGCCGCAACGTCGTCGGGTTGGACGCCGAGGTGTACGAGGGCGACCTCTTCGCGCCGCTGCCCCGGCAGTGGCGGGGTCGGCTGGACCTGGTGGTCGCCAACGCCCCGTACGTGCCGACCGACGCGGTCGCACTGATGCCGCCGGAGGCGCGGCTGCACGAGGCCCCGGTGGCGCTCGACGGCGGCCCGGACGGGCTTTCCGTGTTGCGTCGGGTCGGTGCCGACGCCGCCGGGTGGTTGACCCCCGGCGGCCACCTGGTGGTCGAAGCCGGCACCACCCAGGTCGACACACTCTGCGAAGCGTTCAGCGCGGCCGGCCTGCTGCCAACCGTGCGCCACGACGAAGACCTGGACGCCACGGCGGTCTTCGCCCGCCGCCCCTGACCCCCAC
>NZ_QGSY01000032.1 GCF_003857035.1 Micromonospora arida | reverse complement strand
GCACGGCGTCGGGCGGCGCGGCGTCGGCCGGGGCGGTGGGGCCGGCGGCGAGGAACGCCTCGGCCCAGCGGCCCACCTCGTCGAAGACCTTCTTCCGTACGGCGGGGCCGGAGAGCGTGAGGTCGTGCAGCCCGCCGTCGAAGCGGGCCACTGTGACGTGGCGGCCGAGTCGGGGCGCGTAGCGGACCATGTGCTCGACGTCGAGTACGGCGTCGGCCAGGGTCGCGTTGTCGTGCCACTTGGTGCCTCGGAAGGACCGGGTCGAGCAGGCCAGCAGCACCGGCACCTGGATGTCCAGCCCGGCGCGCAGCCGGCGTTGCCCGGTGCGGATCGCGTTCAGCCAGCCGGCCCGGACCGGGAACCCGGCCAGCGGCTTCCACGCCAGGTCGTAGGTCCACTCGCCGCGGTGGTCGGAGTGGATGCTCTCGCCGTACACCGTGCCCAGCCCGAACGGGAGGATGCGGTGCGGCGCCCTGCGGCCCAGCCGGGACGCGGCGGCCGCGAGGGGTCGACGGACCGCCCAGGGGGCGTTCAGGTCGAAGAAGGGGCTGTTGAGCACCAGGCCGTCGATGGTGCCGGTGTCGCGGCGGGCGTCCGCCCAGAGCGAGATGACCAGGCCGCCGGTGGAGTGACCCATCGCCAGCAGGGTGTCGTGCCCGTCGTCCTTGCGGATGATCTCGGCGGCGGCATCCAGCTCGGGGAAGTAGTCGCTGATCTCGTGGCAGAAGTTCGGGGTCTGGCCAGGAAGCAGGCTGCGGCCGTATTTGCGCAGGTCGAGCGCGTAGAAATCCCAGCCTCGCTCGGCGAAGAAGTCAGCCAGGTGCGTCTGGAAGAAGTAGTCGACGAAGCCGTGCACGTAAAGGACGGCCCGCCCGGTGGGCCGCTCGGCCCGCCGCCGGACCACTGTCGCGACAACGGGGCCTTCGTCGTCGGTGCCCAGGTCGATCGTCTGCCGCTCGTACGGCGGCCCCAACACGTCCGGTTCCACGAACGCGACGCTACGCCGCCAACCTACCCAGCGGTAGCCCGCGCGTCCCACTCGTCCCGCTCGCCGCACTTACCCCGCGATCTTGCACTTTCTGTCCCGACAAAAAGGGGCAAAAGCCGCTGTTCGGGAGCCGAAAGTGCAAGATCGCGGGGTGGGGCGTGGGTCAGGCCGTTTCCGCGTCGGCGCGGGGGGCCAGGTTCTCCGGCTCGTCCGCCTCGATCTGCGGCTGGGGGACGTCACGCAGGTGCTTGTTGTGCCGGGGCTCCTGGCGGGTCTTGGCGTCGTTGAGCCGACGGCGCAGGTCGTCACGGACGTCATTGAGGGCGGCGTGCAGGTCCTCCTCCGCGGAGGTGGTGACGATCTTCTGCCGGCCGGCGATCCAGCACTCCAGGGTGACCTTCTGCCCACGCGCCTCCCGGTCCTTCACCGACACCTCCAGCTCGGTGGCGTCAGCGTGGAAGCTGGCCAGCCGGGCGTCGAGGGTGGCGAACTGCTCGGCGATCCAGTTGCGGTCGCCCTGGGAGAACCCGGCGCCCACCCGCAGGCACTCAGCCACGGTGGCCGGGTTCGCCACGGCGCTCATCGCTGCGCCTCGGAAGCGTTCGCGGAGTCGATGGTAGTGATCGTCATGGTGCTGACCTCTCGTCGACGTGGAGCTGTCGGTGGTGCGTTGATCAAGTCCTTACCCAGTTCCGGTGGCCTGGGAAACCGTGGACGGCGGGTCGGCCCGGTCGGGCGTACCACATCCGGGCGTGATCAGGGCGTTGTCCACAGGTGGGTTCGTCATCCACAGGTCGGGGATGGGCGCCCACGAAGGCCCTCCCCAGTGTCGATGCTCGGTGTCGAGTCGACTCGCGCTGGCAGGCCCCGATCCCCCTGGAGGGACGATGTTCGACACTTACGTGACAATCGTCGGCAATGTGCTGACCACGCCCGAGTGGCGGCGTACGACCCAGAGCAACACTCTGGTGGCCAACTTCAAGGTCGCCTCGACCGCCCGCCGACTCGATCGGGACAGCGGCCGGTGGGTTGACGGCAATTCGCTCCGCGTCCGCGTCAACTGCTGGCGCAAGCTCGCCGAGGGGGTCGCGGCCTCCGTCATGGTCGGCGATCCGGTGGTGGTCTGCGGGCGGCTCTACACCCGCGACTGGACCGACGACAGCGGTAACCACCGCACGCTCTACGAACTGGAGGCGGTGGCCGTCGGCCATGACCTGTCCCGGGGTCGCGCCCGCTTCCTGCGCAACCGGCCGAGCATGGCGACCAGCACCGTGGAGGACGCGGCGGCCGAGAGCCGGGTGCACGGCGAGCCCACCGAACCGGTGCCGGCCGGACAGGCGCCCGTGCTGCCCGACGACCGTCCGCTGGACGACGACTTCGAGCTGCCCGACTACGCGGAGCTGCGAACCAGCCCGTTCGGCAACGTCCCGGCGGGCGACGACAGCTCCCCGAGCGGCGGGGTCTTCGGCGACGGCGGAGCGCTTGCGAGCGCCGGGCAGGCCGACGTTCCGCCGGACCTCGACGACGAGTTGGCCCCTCCACCCGAGGCGGACGACGACAACGCCGACGGTGACCTGGACATCGAGTTGGGGCCGGTGCCCGACGAGGGGCAGCCGGAGCCGGCGCAGCCCGGTCGAGGGCGGCGTGGTCGGGGCCGGATCCCGCAGCCAGCCTGACCGATCGGCTCGGCCGTCGCGGGTTGGGCGGCGGTCGAGCTGGCCAGGGCACCGTTCGGTCACAGGTGCTGCGGCGAAACGGCACCACCCGGCACGGCGCGGTGCGGCACGACGGGGGCGGGGTGGCGGCGCGACCAGCGTCGTCACCCCGCGTGACGGGCGTCGGTGGGCTGGTCTGCCTGTTCGCTCCACGGGTTCTCGTTGCCGTTGCGGGACCGTGGGTTGGGCTGGTTCACGGAATGCTCGTCTAGGCTGGCCGGCCGGAGGTGGTGCGGGTGCGACGGACAGCGCCGATGGCGAACGCGGTGGGGCTGCTCGCCGGGTACGCGCTGGACAGGGTGCTCGGTGACCCCCGCCGTTGGCACCCGGTGGCCGGCTTCGGGCAGGCCGCAGGCGCGCTGGAGCGCCGCCTCTACCGCCCGGACCGAACGGCGGGTACGGCATTCACCGCGCTGGCCGTCGGCGGGCCGGTGTTGCTCGGGGCGGTCGTCGCGGCGGCTACCCGGCACCGGCCGGTGACCCGCGCGGTGCTGGTGGCGGCCGGCACGTGGACCGTGCTGGGCGGCCG
Source organism: Micromonospora arida (assembly GCF_003857035.1). Classification (GTDB taxonomy): domain Bacteria; phylum Actinomycetota; class Actinomycetes; order Mycobacteriales; family Micromonosporaceae; genus Micromonospora; species Micromonospora arida. The sequence continues at coordinate 818 of NZ_QGSY01000032.1, read as the reverse complement.
CACGCTACGGCACGAGGCGACCGTCATGGGCCGTACGCTGCGTGACGGTGACCTGCCCGCCGCCCGGCGCCGCCTCGGTCACCTCTGCGGGCGGGACCCGTCGACGCTGGGCGAGTCGGAGCTGGCCCGTGCCACCGTCGAGTCGGTCGCGGAGAACACCTCCGACGCGGTGGTCGCTCCGCTGCTCTGGGGTGCGGTCGCCGGTCTGCCCGGGCTGCTGGGCTACCGCGCGGCGAACACCCTCGATGCGATGGTCGGGCACCGGTCGACGCGCTACGCGCGGTTCGGCACACCGGCCGCTCGGCTGGACGACGTGCTCAATCTCGTGCCGTCCCGGCTGACCGGGCTGCTCACCATCGCCGTCGCGCCGGTCGCGCACGGGGACCGGCAGCGCGCCTGGCAGGTGTGGCGGCGGGACCGCAACGACCACCCGAGCCCCAACGCCGGTCAGTGCGAGGCGGCGATGGCCGGTGCGCTCGGAGTCCGCCTCGGCGGTCGCAACGTCTACTTCGGGCGCTCCGAGGTGCGGCCGTTCCTCGGCGACGGTCCCCGCCCGGAGGCGCGGCACCTGAAGCGGGCCGCCCGGATCTCCGGCGCGGTGGGGCTGGCCGCCGTCGGGTTGGCCGCCGCGTACCCGGTGACGCTCGGCCGGCTGGTTGACGCGGTGAGCAGGCGTGCACTGATCGGCGCGGTGGGCCGGCGAGGGCCGGCAGGTGCGGCCGGAGGGCGCGGGCTGGCTGGCGTGGCCGGGGCCGTGCGGCTGGGTGGTGCCGGTGAGCGTGGACTGCGGGCCGTCGGTATGGGCAGGGCTGTCGGAG
>NZ_QGSY01000033.1 GCF_003857035.1 Micromonospora arida | reverse complement strand
GGTCGCGGCGGCGGCGCCGGGGCCGTGGTGCTGGCGCGTCGCCGGGCCGGTCCTCGTCCGGTGCCCCCGCGGACACGCCGGGAGGCGCGGCGGGGGTCAGCCGCAGGGCGGCCGCGAACAGCACACAGGCCACGAACGCCATCACCAGCCCACGGCCGTACTCGATTTGGAAGCCGTCCTCGAGCGAGTAGAAGAAGTTTCGCTGACCGGGGTTGTCGAGGCCGGCCGTGGCAGCCACCAGCAGCACCAGCAGGGCACCGGCCAGGGTGAGGCCGGCCAGCCGGGCGTTCGGCCGCACGGCTGCCGTGCCGCGCAACGTCAGCGCCACGGAGCAGACGAGAGCGAGAAGCCCGACCAGGTAGCCGACCCCGAAGCCACCGACCTCGGACACCCCGGCGGGCACCTCGAACGTAGCGTTCCCGTCGGGCCCGCCGTTCGGCAGGCGCATCACCAGCCACTCACCGACGAGCGATGCGATCGCGGCCACCGCGCCCAGACCGGCGAGCAGCAGGGGCAGCCGAGGATCCTGCGCGAAATCGGCCAGGGACAAGGCGAAGCGGCGTCGCGGGGCCCGCTCGTCGGCACCCCACTCGATCACCGCCGGGGCCTCGGATCGGTCGTCCTGCCGCGGGATCGGACGCTCCTCGGACATCGGCCACCCTTCCGCCGGTCACGGACCTGGGTCGCATCATGGCACAGCAAGCTGGTGGTGACAGGGATCGCAGGGCTGGCGAGCGCGCCGGTCTGTCGCTCAGCGGCCGCCTTTCCGCTAGCGTTTGCCCCATGCCAATCCGTACCGCTTCAGCACAATGGCAGGGCAATCTCACCGAGGGCGCGGGCACCATCCGCACCGGGAAGGGCGGCCTGTCCGGCAACTACTCCTTCAAGTCACGCTTCGAGGAGGGTGAGGGCACCAACCCCGAGGAGCTGATCGCCGCCGCGCACGCCGGCTGCTTCTCGATGGCGTTCTCCAAGGCGCTTGCCGACGCGGGCTCGACGGCCACCTCCGTCGAGACCACCGCCAAGGTGCACCTGGACAAGACCGACGCCGGCATGACGGTGACCCGGATCGACCTGGAGACGGTCGGCCAGGTCCCGGGGATCGACGACGCGGAGTTCCAGAAGCTCGCCGAGGCCGCCAAGGCCAACTGCCCGATCTCCCGCCTGCTCTCGCCGGGTGCCGAGATCACCCTGAACGCCCGCCTGACTGCCTGAGCTGGCCGGCCCACACCGTACGTCCACGGAAGGAGCCTCCGCCCGGTCCCGGGTGGTCGCTTCTTCCGTGCATGTGCGGATGACGGCCACGGTCGTCCAGCAGGGCCGGGCCGCGTGCCTCCGCGTCGGGCACAATGGGCGAGGTGCCGGTGGAGATGAGCCGTGAGCGCTTCGAGGAGTTGGTCGGCGAAGCCCTCGACGAGGTGCCCGAAGAACTACTCGGCCTGATGAACAACGTGGTGATCCTGGTCGAGGACGACCCGCCACCGGGAGAGGTCGACCTGCTCGGCCTCTACGAGGGGTATGCGCTCACCGAGCGGGGTTGGGACTATGCCGGCGTGCTGCCCGACCGGATCTTCATCTATCGCCGTCCGATCCTGCGGATCTGCGACAACGACGAGGACGTCATCGACGAGGTGGCGGTGACCGTGGTGCACGAGATCGCTCACCACTTCGGCATCGACGACGCGCGCCTGCACGCGCTTGGCTGGGGCTGAGCCCCGCGCTCGACCCGCCCGCGCCGCACGACCCGCCCGCGCCGCGCCGTCCGTCCGATGGCCGGTGCTTGCCGAGGTCGCCTACCGTCGGTGCAGCGAACGCGACCCTATTCAGGAGGCCCTTTCATGCGCAGCGAGCTGTTCTCCGCGGAGAATCTGGAGAAGGAGTCCGCGCAGCCCGGCATGCGGTTGCAGAACTCCAAGATGTTGAAGATCGAGCTCAACGGCGAGGCGATGGCCCGGGTCGGGTCGATGGTCGCCTACCAGGGGAACGTGCAGTTCCAGGCGTTGGGTTCAGGCGGGCTCGGCAAGTTCCTCAAGCAGAAGCTCACCGGCGAGGGCGTCCCGCTGATGAAGGTCACCGGCCAGGGTGACGTCTTCCTCGCCGAGCTGGCCAAGGACGTGCACATCATCGACCTGGAGCCGGGCGACGCCCTCTCCATCAACGGCAGCAGCGTGCTCGCCTTCGACTCCACCCTCCAGTACGACATCAGGATGGTCGGCGGTGCCGGGATGGCGTCCTCGTCCGGCCTCTTCAACTGTGTGTTCAGCGGCTACGGGCGGATCGCCATCACCACCAAGGGCACCCCGGTCGTGCTGAACGTGGACGCCCCGACGTACGTCGACCCCCAGGCAGCGGTCTGCTGGTCGGCCAACCTCCAGACCGGCTACCACCGGGCCGAGCAGCTCGGCCTCGGCACTCTGCTCGGGCGCCGCACCGGTGAGTCGTTCACCATGAGCTTCGCCGGTCAGGGCTTCGTGGTGGTGCAGCCGTCCGAGGAGCCGCCGGTCCTGGGCAGTGGCCAGCAGCAGCAGGAGGGCGGTCTGCTCGGCGGTCTGCTGAGCTGACCGGGATTGACGCAGGGCGCACCTGATCTGTCGAGCTGACCGCGGCGGCGCGGAGCGCGTGGGGGCGCTCCGCGCCGGTCAGGTCAACTCACCGGTACGTAGGCGGGTCAGCCAGGCCGCCGCGTCGGCGTAGTCGACGTCGGAGAGGCCCGCTGGAGCGGGCACCGGGCGCTCGCCCGCCTCGGCCCACCGGTGCCGGGGGTAGGAGCCCAGGAAGCGGACGTCGGCACAGACCCTGCGGAGCCCCTGCAACGCCTCGCCCAGGCGGACGTCGGCCACGTGGCCGGTGCAGTCCAGGAAGAAGACGTAGCGGCCCAACGCCTCGCCGGTCGGCCGGGATTCGATCCGGGTCAGGTTGACCCCACGGACGGCCAACTCCATCAGCACGGACAGCAGCGCGCCGACCCGGTCGTGGGCGATGTAGACCGCGAGCGAGGTGAGGTCGTCACCGGTCGGCGGCGGTGGCGGCCCGGGGCGGGACACCAGCGCGAACCGGGTCACCGCGTCGGGGTGGTCGGCGATCTTGTCGGCGAGTGTGGTGAGTCGGTGCCCGGAGGCTCCGATCGGTGCGCAGATCGCCGCGTCGTAGTCGCCCCTGCCGACACCGGCGGCCGCCGCGCCGTTGGAGAGCACGTCGACCACCACGGCGTCGGGCAGGTGGTTGCGCAACCAGCCCCGGCACTGGGTGGACGCCTGTGGATGGGCCGCCACGGTGCGGATCGAGGGCAGCGGGGTGTCGGGCCGCGCGGCGAGCACGAACTGCACCGACAGGATCACCTCCCGGGTGATCACCAGCGGTTCGCCCTCGGCCATCTCGTCCAGCGTGACGCCCACCGCGCCGCCGATCGAGTTCTCCAGTGGCACCAGCGCGGCGTCGGCGTCGCCGGCGCGGACGCTGTCCAGCGCCTCTCCGACGCTGCGGGCGGGCGTACGGGTGCCGCGCTCGGCGGCGGGTATGGAGCGCAGTGCCTGCTCGGCGAAGGTGCCCTCCGGCCCGAGGAAGACGAAGCGTGTCGGCGGTGTTCCCGGCATGCCGATCAGCCTACGCACCCGGTCCGTTGGCCGGGCCGGCGTCGCAGGCGAGGGCGCGAATCCCGGCCGGGCTGGTGGCGCGTACCTCGATGGTGCAGACGTCCGTGCCGGCGGTGACCAGCACCGGAGAACCGGGCTCGCCCCGGGTGACCACCTGGAGTTCCTCGTGCCCGGTCACCGCCAGCACGGTGAACTGCCAGTCGGCAGCGCAGAGCGGCCCGGTGCGGACCTGGACCCGGACGTTCGCCGGCAGCACTCCGGCCCTGCCGCGCAACAGTTGCAGCACCCGCTGGCCGGTCGGTCCGTTGCGGCAGGCCGTCGCGACCAGCCCGGCGTCGGGGGTGGGCGTGACCGTACCGAGAGACGGCGCTGTGGTCGGCGGGGTGGCCGGTGCGGTGCTCGGGCCGGCCGGTGTCGGGGCCGCGGTGTGGGTGGGCACGCCGGTCGGCTCCCCCAGCCCGGGTGGG